>JBGQHJ010000089.1:0-20638 GCA_041497895.1 Methylomirabilia bacterium | reverse complement strand
GTGCTCGCGAACGCGTGCGGGCCGTGCATCGGGCAGTGGAAGCGCAGCGACGTGGGCAAGGAGGAGACCAATACCATCGTCTCCTCGTTCAACCGGAACTTCCCCGGGCGCAACGACGGCAGCGCCTCCACGCTCTCGTTCCTGACCAGCCCCGAGATCGTCACCGCGATGGCCTTCGGGGGCACGCTCGAGTTCGACCCGGTGCACGGGACCATTCCCGGGCCCGACGGCAAGCCGTTCCGCTTCACCGCACCCGAGGGCGAGGAGCTGCCCGCGCAGGGCTTCGCGGGGGGCGACGCGGGCTACGAGGCGCCGGCCGCCGACGGTGACGGCGTGCAGGTGGTCATCGCGCCCAACAGCGAGCGGCTCCAGCTGCTGCAGCCCTTCCCGCGCTGGGATGGAAGAGACTTTGGGGAACTTCCTATCCTAGTGAAGACTAAGGGCAAGACCACCACCGACCACATCTCCCCGGCCGGGGCGTGGCTGCGCTTCCGCGGCCACCTCGACCGGATCAGCGACAACATGTTCCTGGGCGCGGTCAACGCCTTCACCGGCGAGGCGGGCAAGGGCGTCAACCCGGTCACCGGCGAGGCGGGCAAGACCTTCACCCAGAACGCGCGCGACCTCAAGGCGCGCGGGGTGAGCTTCATCGTGATCGGCGACGAGAACTACGGCGAGGGGTCGAGCCGCGAGCACGCCGCCATGTCGCCGCGCTATCTCGGCTGCAAGGTCGTGATCGTCAAGAGCTTCGCCCGCATCCACGAGACGAACCTCAAGAAGCAGGGGATCCTGCCGCTCACGTTCGCCAAGGCGTCGGACTACGATCTGTTCGAGCAGGCAGACCGGGTCAGCGTCCGAGGGCTGGCCGGGCTCACCCCGGGCAAGCCGGTGGAGGTGGCGATCCACAAGGCGGGGGGCAAGACGGTCACGATCCAGTGCCTCCACACCATGACGGACGAGCAGATCGGCTGGTTCAAGGCGGGCTCCGCCCTGAACGCTCTCACCTAACTTTTCAGCGAGGAGATGCACCATGGCGGCAGCGAGGGTCAAGATTCCGGCGGGCGAGAAGATCACGATCAGCCACGGCAAGCTGCAGGTCCCCGACCATCCGATCGTCGCCTTCATCGAGGGCGACGGCGTCGGGCCCGATATCTGGGCCGCGTCGGTGCGGGTGCTGGACGCCGCGGTGGCCCAGGCCTACAAGGGACGTCGCAAGATCGCGTGGGCCGAGGTGTACGCGGGGGAGAAGGCGGCGACGGTCTACGGCAAGGATTGCCCGCCGAACCTGCTCCCGACCGAGACGCTCGACGTCATCCGCGAGTACCTGGTGGCCATCAAGGGGCCCCTGACCACCCCGATCGGCGAGGGCTTCCGCTCGCTGAACGTCAGCCTCCGCCAGGAGCTCGACCTCTACGTCTGCCTGCGCCCGGTGCGCTGGTTCAAGGGCGTGCCCTCGCCGGTAAAGCACCCCGAGAAGATCGACATGGTGATCTTCCGTGAGAACACGGAGGACATCTACGCGGGAATCGAGTGGATGACGGGGACGCCGGAGGCCAAGAAGGTGGTCGAGTTCCTCCAGAAGGAGATGGGCGTAAAGAACATCCGGTTCCCGGGCAGCTCCTCCATCGGCATCAAGCCGGTCTCGAAGGAAGGGTCGGAGCGGCTGATCCGGGCGGCCATGCGGTACGCGATCGAGAACGGCCGCCGCAACGTGACGCTCGTCCACAAGGGGAACATCCAGAAGTACACGGAAGGCATGTTCATGAAGTGGGGGTACGCGCTGGCCAAGCGCGAGTTCTCGGACCGGCTGGTCTCCTGGGACGACTGCGGCGGGAAGCCGCCGGCCGGGAAGATCCTGGTCAAGGACGCCATCACCGACGCGTTCCTGCAGCAGATCCTCACGCGGCCGGACGAGTTCGACGTGATCCCGTGCTGCAACCTGACCGGCGACCTCATCTCCGACGCGCTGGCGGCACAGGTGGGCGGCATCGGCATCGCCCCCGGTGCCAACATCAACTACGACACCGGGCACGCGCTGTTCGAGGCGACCCACGGCACCGCCCCCAAGTACACGGGCCAGGACAAGGTCAACCCCGGTTCGGTCATCCTCTCCGGCGAGATGATGCTGCGCTACATGGGGTGGACCGAGGCCGCGGACCGGATCATCGCGGGCCTGGAGAAGACCATCGGCCAGAAGGTGGTGACCTACGACCTGGCCCGGCTGATGGAGGGGGCGAAGGAAGTGAAGTGCTCGGAGTTCGGCACCGCCATCATCAAGAGCATGGAGACGCTTTGATGGCGCGGCCGAAGATCTCGGTCATCGGCGCCGGTAACGTCGGCGCCTCGGTCGCCCAGTACATCGTCGAGAAGGAGCTGGGCGACGTCGTGCTGGTGGACGTGGTCGAGGGGATTCCCCAGGGCAAGGCCCTCGACCTGGCCCAGGCCGGCCCCGTCCATGGCTACGACTCCAACCTGGTCGGCAGCAACGGCTACGACGAGACCGCGGACTCGGACATCGTGGTCATCACCGCCGGGCTCGCGCGCAAGCCGGGCATGACGCGCGACGATCTCCTGTTCAAGAACGCGGAGATCGTGGGCTCGGTGGTGGAGCAGGTGGTGAAGCGTTCGAAGAACGCGATCCTGATCCTGGTCACCAACCCGCTCGACGCGATGGTGCAGCTCGCCTGGAAGAAGTCGGGATTCCCGGCCGAGCGGGTCATCGGCATGGCCGGGGTGCTCGACTCGGCCCGGTTCCGCACCTTCATCGCCCGGGAGCTCGACGTCTCGGTCGAGAACGTGACCGCGTTCGTGCTGGGCGGCCACGGCGACACCATGGTCCCGCTGCCGCGCTACTCCACGGTGGCGGGGATCCCGATCACCGATCTGCTCCCCGCCGACCGGATCCAGGCCCTGGTCACCCGCACCGCCAACGGCGGGGCCGAGATCGTGGCCTTCCTCAAGTCGGGCAGCGCCTACTACGCGCCGGCCGCCTCCGCGGTGGAGATGGTCGAGGCCATCCTGAAGGACAAGAAGAAGATCCTCCCCTGCGCGGCCTACCTGAGCGGCCAGTACGGCACCAAGGGCCTCTACGTGGGCGTCCCGGTGAAGCTCGGGCGGAAGGGCGTGGAGCAGATCATCGAGATCAAGCTCCAGAAGGACGAGCAGGCCGCCTTCGACAAGTCGGCGGCCGCGGTCCGCGAGCTGGTCGACAAATTGAAACTCTAAGAGCTAACGACATGCCGAACCCGGTCCGCGAGGGCTATCAGACGGTCACGCCGGGCCTGACCGTCCGGAACGCGGCGGAGGCCATCGAGTTCTACAAGAAGGCCTTCGGCGCGGAAGAGATCATGCGGATGCCGGGCCCGGACGGCACGAGCATCATGCACGCCGAGATCCGGGTGGGGAACTCCCGGATCATGCTGGCCGACGAGGCGCCGTCCATGGGCTGCCTCGCGCCGACCACGCTGGGGGGGCCGAGCGGCTCGCTGTACGTGTACGTGGCCGACGTCGACGCCGCCTTCAAGCGCGCGGTCGCGGCCGGGGCCAAGGTGCTGGTGCCGGTCACCGACATGTTCTACGGCGACCGCTTCGGCTCGGTCGAGGATCCGTCCGGCCACCGGTGGGGGCTCGCCACCCACGTGGAAGATCCGGCCCCGGAGGAGATGGCCCGCCGGCAGCGGGAATTCTTCGCCTCGATGGCCAAGAAGTAGCCGCATGCGCGAGATCCACGTCTCCTCCATCGTCGACGCGGTCAAGAAGCTCTGCATGGAGGCGAACTACTCGCTCGAGCCCGACATGCTCCGGGCCTTCGCGGGGGCGCTCGAGAAGGAGCGCTCCCCGGCCGGTCGCCAGGTGCTCCAGATCCTGCAGCAGAACGCGGAGCTGGCCCGCACCAAGCAGATCCCGTACTGCCAGGACACCGGCTTCGTGGTGTGCTTCCTCGAGCTCGGCCAGGACGTGCACGTCACCGGCGGCGGCCTCTCCGACGCGATCAACGAGGGCGTGCGGCAGGGCTACAAGGAGGGCTACCTCCGCGCCTCCATCGTGCGCTCGCCGTTCGACCGGGTGAACACCGGCGACAACACCCCGGCGGTCATCCACCTCGACGTGGTGCCGGGCGCCGCGATCCGGATCCAGATCATGGCCAAGGGCGGCGGCTGCGAGAACCGCTCGAAGTACAAGATGCTGACCCCGGCCGAGGGCGTGGACGGCGTGAAGGAGTGGATCCTCGAGTGCATCCGTACCGCCGGCCCCGACGCCTGCCCGCCGCTGATCGCGGGAGTGGGCGTGGGGGGCACCTTCGAGCAGGCGGCGCGGCTCAGCAAGAAGGCGCTCTTCCGCGAGCTGGGCACGCCCAACCCCGACCCGGAGGTGGCCGCGGTGGAGCGCGAGGTGCTCGAGCGGGCCAACCGGCTCGGCATCGGGCCGCAGGGCTACGGCGGCGACACCACCGCCTTCGGCATCCACATCCTCACGTACCCCTGCCACATCACGAGCCTGCCGGTCGCGGTGACGATCGAGTGTCACGCCCATCGCCACAAGGAGGTGACGCTGTGAACCCCCTCACCCTGGCCCTCTTCCCAGAGGGGAGAGGGGAGCGCCGGCGATGATCACCACCGGGGCCGACGGGATCAAGGACGTCGCGCCGCCGCTGAGCGACGCCGACGCGGAGTCGCTCAAGGCGGGCGACCGGGTGCGCATCACCGGGGTGATGTACACCGCGCGCGACGCGGCCCACGCCCGGCTGCTGCCGCTCATCGACGCGGGCAAGCCGTTGCCGATCGACGTGCGCGGTCAGATCATCTACTACACCGGGCCCTCGCCGGCGCGGCCCGGCCAGGTGGTGGGCTCCATCGGCCCCACCACCGGCGGGCGCATGGACAAGTTCACGCCGAAGCTGCTCGCGCTGGGGCTCAAGGGCACGCTCGGCAAGGGCGCGCGCTCCCAGCCGGTCAAGGACGCGCTCCGCCAGCACAAGGCGGTCTACTTCGGGGCCATCGGGGGCGCGGGGGCGGTGCTGTCCGGCTTCGTGAAAAAGCTCGAGGTGGTGGCGTACGAGGATCTCGGCACCGAGGCCATCCGCCGCCTCGAGGTGGCCGACTTCCCCGCCATCGTGGTCAACGACTGCCACGGCGGCGATCTCTATCAGGACGGCATGAAGGCCTTCGCGAGGGAGGGGTCATGAACGGCGCAACGGCGCAGGGGCAGGGCCGCATCGCGGCGCGGCCGCCCATCCGGGCGGCGCACCTGCGGACGGATTCGTGGTGGGCGCTCCCGCTCACGGTGGTGGTCGTGCTGCTGTCCTTCATCGTCTACTCCACGTGGGCCGCGTTCCAGAACGCCCACTACTTCGCCGATCCGTACCTGTCGCCCTTCTACTCGCCGTGCCTCACCAAGGCGTGCCTGCACCACAGCTTCGGGGGGTGGACGCTGCCCGACTTCACGTTCCCGGTCATCGGGGTGGTGTCGCCCGCGTTCCTCATCCTGGGCGGCCCGGGCCTCTTCCGCCTGAGCTGCTACTACTACCGCAAGGCGTACTACCGCTCCTTCTGGCTGGCCCCGGCGGCCTGCGCGGTGCGGGACGCCAAGTCGGGCTATACCGGGGAGACCCGCTTCCCGCTCATCCTGCAGTACTTCCACCGCTACACCTGGTACGTGGCAGTGCTCTTCATCGTGATGCTGACCTGGGACGCGATCCTGGCCTTCCGCTTCAGGGACGGCTTCGGGATCGGGGTGGGCACCATCGTGATGTGGATCAACGTGCTGTTCCTGGCCGGCTACACCTTCTCGTGCCACTCCTGCCGGCACGTCTGCGGCGGGGTGGTGGACGTGTTCTCCAACGCGCCGGTGCGCTACCGGCTGTGGCGCGGGATCACGCGGCTCAACGAGAGGCACCCGGTCTTCGCCTGGCTTTCCTTGTTCAGCGTGGGGCTGACGGACCTCTACATCCGGCTCGTCTCCATGGGGATCATCCGGGACTGGAGGATCATCTGATGGCGACCGAAGACTACGAGACACACGAGCACGACGTCCTGGTCATCGGCGCGGGCGGCGCCGGTCTGCGCGCGGCCATCGAGGCGGCCGCGCAGGGCGTGTCGGTCGGTCTGGTCTGCAAGTCGCTCCTCGGCAAGGCCCACACCGTCATGGCCGAGGGCGGCATCGCGGCCGCCATGGGCAACGTCTACCCGGAGGACAACTGGCAGGTCCACTTCCGGGACACGATGCGCGGTGGCAAGATGCTCAACAACTGGCGCATGGCCCAGCTCCACGCCCAGGAGGCCCCGGACCGCGTGCTGGAGCTGGAGCGCTACGGGGCCCTCTTCGATCGGACCAAGGACGGCCTGATCCTCCAGCGCGACTTCGGCGGTCACCGCTACGCGCGTCTGGCCCACGTGGGCGACCGCACCGGTCTCGAGATGATCCGCACGCTCCAGTACCACGGTATCCATCAGGGCATCGACGTCTACATGGAGTGCAAGATCGAGCGGTTGCTGAAGGACGGCGACCGCGTGGGCGGCGCCTTCGGCTACTGGCGGAACACCGGCAAGTTCGTGCTCTTCAAGGCCAAGGCCATCGTGCTGGCGACGGGCGGCATCGGGCGGGCGTGGAAGTTCACCTCCAACTCCTGGGAGTACACCGGAGACGGTCAGTCGCTCGCCCTGTGGGCCGGGGCCGACCTCATCGACATGGAGTTCGTCCAGTTCCACCCGACCGGCATGGTCTGGCCGCTATCGGTGCGGGGCCTTCTGGTGACGGAGGGCGTGCGGGGCGACGGGGGCACGCTCAAGAACAGCAAGGGCGAGCGGTTCATGTTCAACTACATCCCCGAGTTCTTCAAGGGGGAGACGGCGGACAACGAAGCGGAAGCCGACCGCTGGTATACGGACAAGAAGAACAACCGCCGCACCGCCGACCTCTTGCCCCGCGACGAGGTGGCGCGCGCCATCAACTCCGAGGTGAAGGCGGGACGGGGCACCCCGCACGGCGGCGTCTTCCTCGACATCGCCTCGCGCCGGCCGGCCGACTACATCCGCAGGCGGCTGCCCTCCATGTACCACCAGTTCAAGGAGCTGGCGGGCGTGGACATCACCAAGGAGCCGATGGAGGTCGGGCCCACCTGCCACTACCTGATGGGCGGGGTGCGGGTGGACGCCGATTCCACCGCGGCCACCGTGCCCGGCCTCTTCGCGGCCGGCGAGGCGGCCGGGGGTCTCCACGGATCCAACCGCCTCGGCGGCAACTCGCTCTCCGATCTTCTGGTCTTCGGCCGTCGCGCCGGGCTGCACGCCGCGCTCTACGCCAAGAACCTGGGCGGGCAGATCGCGGTGGACTCGGGGCAGGTGGAGTCGATCGTCCGGCAGATCCTGGAGCCCTTCACGCGCTCCGGCAACGAGAATCCGTACGCGATCCAGTCCGACCTGCAAGAGACGATGCAGGACCTGGTGGGGATCATCCGGGTGGAGAGCGAGCTCAAGGAGGCGCTCAAGAAGATCGAGGCCCTCAAGCAGCGCGCCGGGAGGGTGCGGGTGGAAGGCGGGCGGATCTACAACCCCGCCTGGCACACGGCACTGGATCTGAGCTCGCTGCTCACGGTGGCCGAGTGCTGCGCCATGGCCGCGCTGGAGCGCAAGGAGAGCCGTGGCGGTCACACTCGCGAGGATCACCCGTATACGGACGACCAGTGGGGCGCCGTCAACCTGGCGCTGCGCCACCGCGAGGGATCGATCCAGCTCCGGCGCGAGCCGCTGCCCCAGATGCCGCCCGAGCTGAAGGCCCTCTTCCAGGAGAGAAAGTGATGGCCACCTTCACGATGCGGGTGTTCCGCGGCAGTCCCGAGAGCGGCGACTTCAAGGAATACCGGGTCGAGGCCGGCGAGGGCATGGTGGTGCTCGACCTCATTCACCGGATCCAGGCCACCCAGGCCAACGACCTCGCCTGCCGGTGGAACTGCAAGGCGGGCAAGTGCGGCTCGTGCAGCGCGGAGATCAACGGCAAGCCCCGGCTCATGTGCATGACCCGGATGGACATCTTCAAGGAGGACGAGCCCATCTCCGTCGCGCCCATCCGTGCCTTCCCGCTGATCCGGGACCTCGTAACCGACGTCTCCTACAACTTCGAGAAGGCCAAGCAGGTACCGCCGCTGCGTCTGAAGGCGCCCGATCCGGACGGCAAGTACCGGATGATGCAGGAAGACGTCGATCGGGGCCAGGAGTTCCACAAGTGCATCGAGTGCTTCCTGTGCCAGGACGTCTGCCACGTCATCCGCGACCACGAGGACCACAAGAAGCGCTTCTCCGGCCCGCGGTTCTTCATCAAGATCGCGGGGCTCGAGATGCACCCGCTCGACACCCGCGACCGGACGGAGTTCATCCGTGAGCAGGCGGGCGTCGGGCTCTGCAACATCACCAAGTGCTGCACCGAGGTCTGCCCCGAGCACATCCACATCACGGACAACGGCATCATCCCGCTGAAGGAGCGGATGGCCGACGGCTTCGACCCGATCGTGTGGGTCGTGCGGAAGATCCGCGGCCACAAGAAGGCGGCACCCTGATCGCATGAAGATCCACGAGTATCAGGGCAAGGCCATCCTCAAGGAGTTTGGAGTGCCCGTCCCCGGCGGGGACGTGGCCGACACCCCGGCCCAGGCCGGCGCGATCGCGGAGCGGCTGGGGGGGCGCGTGGTCGTCAAGGCCCAGGTGCACGCGGGCGGGCGCGGCAAGGCGGGCGGGGTGAAGCTGGCCGACGACCCGGCGGGCGCGGAGGCCGCGGCCCGGCAGATCCTCGGCATGATGCTGAAGACGCCGCAGACGCCGCCCGAGGGCATCAAGGTGCTGAAGGTTCTGGTGGAGGAGGCTTCGCCGATCGCCGCCGAGCTCTACCTCTCGATGACGCTCGACCGCGGCCGCAGCACCCACGTAGTGATGGCCTCGCAGGCCGGCGGCATGGAGATCGAGGAGGTCGCGGCCACCCACCCGGAGAAGATCATCCGCGAGTGGACCGACCCGGCGCTCGGCCTGCAGGCCTTCCAGGCCCGCAACCTGGCCTTCGGGCTCGGGCTCGCCGGCGAGCAGTTCAAGCAGGGCGTCGCCCTGATCGGCAACCTGTTCCGGGCCTACCTCGCCAAGGATTGCTCGCTCGCCGAGATCAACCCCCTGGTGGTGACCAAGGACGGTCGAGTGATCGCGCTCGACGCCAAGCTCAACTTCGACGACAACGCGCTCTACCGCCACCAGGAGATCGTGGCCCTGCGCGACGTCAACGAGGAGACGCCGCTCGACGTCGAGGCGTCGAAGTACAGCCTCAACTACATCAAGCTCGACGGCAACGTGGGCTGCATGGTGAACGGGGCCGGGCTCGCCATGGCCACCATGGACATCATCAAGCTGGCCGGCGGCGAGCCGGCCAACTTCCTGGACGTGGGCGGCGGGGCCTCGCCCGAGCAGATCGAGAACGCGTTCCGCATCCTCTCCTCCGACCCGAGCGTGAAGGCGGTCTTCATCAACGTGTTCGGGGGAATCCTGCGAGTCGACCGGCTCGCGGAGGGCGTGATCTCGGCGGTCAAGAAGCTCGGGCTCAAGCTCCCGGTGGTGCTCCGCGCCGAGGGGACGAACGTCGAGCAGGGCAAGAAGATGCTCGCCGAGTCGGGCCTCTCGCTCGTGATGGCCGACGACATGGGCGAGGGTGCGAAGAAGGTCGTCGCGCTCGCCCGGGGCGGGCGCGCATGATCGTCCGGTTGCGGCGCCGCCCCGATGAGCACGAAGGGCGAAGAGGCCCAACCGCCAAACCATGAGCATTCTCGTCGACCGTACTACGAAAGTCCTGGTGCAGGGCATCACCGGCAAGGAGGGCGCCTTCCACGCCGCGCGCTGCAAGGAGTACGGCACCCAGGTGGTGGGTGGCGTCACGCCGGGCAAGGGCGGCAGCACCCACGAGGGCTTCGCGGTCTGGAACACGGTCGAGGACGCGGTCAAGGCGACCGGGGCCGACTGCGCGCTGATCTTCGTCCCGCCTCCCGCCGCGGCCGACGCCATCATGGAGGCGGCCGACGCGGGGATGCCGCTCATCGTGTGCATCACCGAGGGCGTGCCGGTGACGGACATGGTGCGGGTGAAGGCGTTCCTCTCGCGCACCGCGAGCCGCCTCATCGGCCCCAACTGCCCGGGCCTGATCACGCCGGGCCAGGCCAAGATCGGGATCATGCCGGGCCACATCCACAAGGTCGGCAACGTGGGCGTGGTCTCCCGCAGCGGGACGCTCACCTACGAGGTCGTCCACCAGCTCACCCAGCGCGGGCTCGGCCAGTCGACCTGCGTGGGTATCGGGGGCGACCCGGTCAACGGCACCAACTTCATCGAGGTGCTGAAGCTCTTCCAGGCCGACCCCGACACGACCTCGATCATGATGATCGGCGAGATCGGCGGCACCGCGGAGGAAGAGGCGGCCGCCTTCATCAAGGCGCACGTCACCAAGCCGGTCGTCGGCTTCATCTGCGGCCAGACCGCGCCGCCCGGCCGCCGCATGGGCCACGCGGGCGCCATCATCGCGGGAGGCAAAGGGACCGCGGCCGAGAAGATGGCGGCCATGGAAGCCGCCGGCATCACCACCGTCAAGAGCCCCGCCGACATGGGCGCGACCGTCGCCCGCGTGGTGGGCAAGAAAGGGTAGGGACCCGTCCCCGATGGCCGTCCAGCGCACGCTCACCATCCTCAAGCCGGACGCCGTCGCCAAGGGCGTCGCGGGCCAGATCATCGCCCGCTTCGAGAAGGCGGGCCTCAAGCTCCTGGCCGCCAAGCTCATCCACCTGAGCGCGGCCCAGGCCGGCGGCTTCTACATCGTCCACAAGGAGCGGCCGTTCTACGGAAGCCTCTGCGCCTTCATGACCCAGGGGCCGTGCATGCCGATCGTGCTGGAAGGGGAGAACGCGATCGCGCGCCTGCGGGAGCTGATGGGCGCCACCGATCCGGCCAAGGCCGACGCGGGGACGATCCGGAAGGACTTCGCGTCGTCCATCGAGGCCAACGCGGTCCACGGCTCCGACTCGCCCGAGTCGGCCGCCTTCGAGATCCCCTACTTCTTCGGCGCGCTCGAGATCTTCCCCCGGTAGTGCACTTCCCGGCGTCCCTCGGCCGGAGGCAGCGCCTGCTCGCCGGGGTGCTGGGCGTCGGGGTCGGTTTCGTGGTGCCCTTCCTGATATCGGTGGCGCTGGTCGCGGCCACCGGTGATCCGAGCGCGCTGATCCTGCCGCTCCCGTTCCTGGGGGCGCTGTGGGCCATCCAGGGCCTGGCCCCGAGCGGCTACACGCTGGAGGACCGTGGGGTGCGTATCGAGCGGCGCTGGCTGCGGCGCCTCATTCCCTACGATCGCATCGGCGCCTGCGATCGCCGGCGCCGGCCGATCGGCGGGCTCCTGGCGGTCGGCATCAACGGGCTCTTCGGCTCCTACGGCCCGCGCTGGAACCCGCGCACCGGCTGGCACTACCTCGCGATCACCAACACCGACGACCTCGTGTTCCTGGAGACGGCGGGCGGCATGGTGGTGCTCTCGCCGTCCGATCCCGACGAGTTCGTGCGCGCGCTCACCGCGCGCCTGCCGACCGCATGGCCGACCCGATCGTCGTGACCGGGACGGTGCGCGTCCCGGTGGCCGCGCTGACCGTACACGCGGTGCGGGCCTCGGGGCCCGGCGGCCAGAACGTCAACAAGGTCTCGACCAAGATCGACCTGCGCGTGGACCTGGCCCTGATCGAGGGATTGTCCGACGATGCGCGGGCGAGACTCCAGGGCCTGGCCCGCCACCGGATCGATACCGAGGGGTGCCTCGTGATGACGAGCCAGGCCACGCGCACCCAGGCGCACAATCTCGAGGATGCCCGCGCCCGGGTTGCCGACCTGATCCGCGCCGCGCTGGTGGCCCCCCGCCGGCGCGTGAAGACGAGGCCGTCCGCCGGGGCGCGGAGGCGCCGCCTGACCGAGAAGAAGCGGCGAGCCGACCTCAAGCGTCGGCGCGCGCGGCCGAGCGAGGGAGACTGAGCGCGTCCCGCGCCGGTGCGCGACGCTAGTGGATGGCGCCGGCCAGGAGCAGGCTCACCAGCAGCATCGACAGCACCGCCGCGGCGATCGTCGCGTGGCGATAGTCCCGCTCGGCCAGGAAGCAGGGGAGCGCCACGGTGACCGCGACGCCCGGCGTGAGCATGAGCACGACCAGCCCGATCGCGCTCACCGCGAGCGGGTCGATCGGTCGGCGCCGGACGCCCTGCACGACCTGCCGTAGCGAGCTGAAGACCCCCGGCGGTGGCGCGCCGGGCTCGCGCTTGAGGACGAGGACCTGGTGGTGGAAGCCGCCGTGCGCGGCATAGATTCCCAGCCCGAGCGCGATCAGGACGAGCCCGGCGAGCCCGCCCACGAGCAGGACCCGCGCCACGAGATGCTCGACGGCGGTGTGGACCTGGCGGGGCTCGGTCACAGCAGGTGGATGCCGAGCCCGCGGAGGATCATCGAGAGCGCCAGGTAGACCACGATGGGCAGGAAGAGCTTCCGCACCGTGGTATTGCGCATGTAGGCGATCAGGTGGGTGCCCACGTAGGCGCCGGCCATCACCCCGATGGCCACCGGGGCCACGATCAGGACGTGGATGTCGCCCCGGCTGAAGTAGATGCCGGCGCTCGCGGCCGCGGTCAGCCCGATCATGAAGTTGCTGGTGGCGGTGGAGACCTTCATGGGCAGGCGCATCAGGTAGTCCATGGCCAGCACCTTGAAGGCGCCGCTGCCGATGCCGAGCATGCCGGAGAGCACGCCCGCTCCGAACATCGCGGTGAAGCCGCCGACCACGTTCCGGGCCCGGTAGGCGACATGACGCTGCAGCCGCAGGTCGTGATACGCGCCTTCGAGGCCGAAGCGGATCGCGAGGCGGTCGGCGGAGGTGTCCTCGGGCAGCTCGTCGGCGAGCTGGCGGACGGTGGTGTACGCAGAGTAGGAGAGCGCGAACCCCAGGATCAGCTCGAGCCAGCGCGTCGGCACCACCCCGGCCAGGAACGCCCCGGTCAGCGCGCCGGCAATGGTGGCCACCACCAGGAACAGGCCGATTCGCAGGTTGCTGAGCCCGGTGCGCAGGTAGGACGCGGCGGCCCCGCTCGAGGTGGCGATGACCGAGATGATGCTGGCCCCCATCGCGTAGTGGATGTCGACGCCGTAGAAGACGGTGAGGATCGGGACCAGCAGGATGCCGCCGCCCAGCCCCAGGATGGCGCCCACCACGCCCGCGCCCAGGGACGTGAAGAGCACCGCCACCGAGAAGATGGTGAGGCTCATGGCCGGCCCGGCTCTCGCTTGAACACGCGCAGGAGGTAGATCAGCGACGGGAACAGCACGAGTGCCCCGGCCGCCAGCGCCCAGAGGACGAGGACCAGGGTAATGCGCGGCGCTGCGGCCGCGCGGATGGTCAGGTCGGGCGGGATCAGGTAGGGATACTGGGCCAGGGCCCAGCCCCACAGGATCAGCGAGACCTGGCCCGCCGCGGCCAAGCGGGCCAGGCGGTAGCGGTGGCGCCAGAGCGCCCAGATCGCGGTAACCGCGGCGACGCCGGTGGCCGCGTGGAGCGCCGGCGCCCACGGGGCGGTGATGAGCCCGCGGCCCATCAGCGGGGCTTCGAGCAGGGCGAGCCCGAGCGTGCCGAACGCGGCCACGAACACCGCGGCGGCGGCTCCCAGAGCGCGGCGACGGAAGTCCTCGCGCAGATCGTCGTCGCGGGCCTCGACGGTCAGGTAGACCGCGGCCAGGAAGGCGAAGAGCGCCAGCGTGAGAGTGCCCACGCCCAGGCCGAACGGGGTGAGCCAGGGCGCCACGAACGTGGCGTGGAAGCCGGCGCGCCCGGGGACGGGGAGCGCGCCTGCCGCCAGTGCGCCCACGCAGAGCCCCAGCAGCACCGGCGTCCCCGCGCTCGCGATGGCGAAGACCCGGCCCCAGCGCTCGGTCGTGCCGGCGGTGCCGCCCCGGGCCTCGCCGTGGCCGGCTCCGTAGTGGCTGCGGAACGTGAAGGCCGAGCCGCGCAGCACGATCCCGATCAGCATGAGCGAGAGCGGGATGTGCAGCGTGACCGCGAGCCGGGCGAAGGCCGCCGGGAAGCACGTGAACAGGAGCACAACCACAATGATAAGCCAGACGTGGTTGGCTTCCCATATGGGGCCGATGGCCTCCGCCACGAGCGCCCGCTGCTGCCGCTTGCGGGGTCCCGAGGCCAGGAGGTCCCAGACTCCGCCCCCGAAGTCGGCCCCGCCCAGCAGCACGTAGGCGGTGAGCGCCACAAGCGCGCAGCCGGCCACCAGCTCGGCCGGGCCCAGGCCGGCCGTCACGCCGGGTCCTCCTCGGTCGTCTGCGAGCTCCGGAGGACCTGCTGGTAGAGCAGCCAGGCCACGCCCACGCCGAGGACCGCGTAGAGGCTCGTGAAGACCAGGAAGGGGACGATCAACGCGGGCATGGGCGTGACCGCCTCGGCCGTCCGCATGAGGCCGTAGATGATCCAGGGCTGCCGCCCCACCTCGGTCACGACCCACCCCGCCTCGGTGCAGATGAACCCCATGGGGGCGGCCAGCACCAGAGCCCGCAGCAGCCAGCGATGGCGTGTCAACTCGCGCCGGCGCCACATCAGCCAGAGCGCGGCCGCGCTCACCAGGGCCATGAACGACCCGAGCCCGACCATGACCTGGAAGGCCACGTGCACGATGGCGACCGGCGGCCAGTCCTGGCGCGGGAAGGCCTCGAGGCCCTTCACCTCCGCGCCCGGGTTCTTGAAGGCCAGCAGGGACAGCCCGCGTGGGATTTCGAGCGCGTAGCGCGTCTCGCCCGCCGCCTCGTCCGGCCAGCCGCCCACCCGGAGCGGCGCGCCGCGCTCGGTCTTGAACTGTCCCTCCATGGCCGCCAGCTTGGCCGGCTGCCAGTGGGCCACGAAGCGCGCGCTCAGGTCACCGGAGACAGGCTGAATCAGGGCCGCCGGCGCGCCGATCAGCAGCGCCACCGAGAGGGCGCGGCGGTGGAAGGCGTTGCGCGGGTGGCGGAGCAAGGGCAGGGCGTGGATGCCCGCCACCACCAGGCCGGTGGCCGCGTAGGCCGCGAGCGTCATGTGGAGCACCTGGGGGAAGGCGGCCGGGCTCATCATGGCCGCGATAGGGTCGACGTCGACGGCACGCCCGTTCACCCAGCGGAGGCCGGTGGGCGCGTTCATCCAGGCGTTGGCGATGACCACGAAGACGCCGGAGAGCATGCCACTCACCGCCACCGCGCAGCCCGCGGCCAGGTGCGCGCGCGGGGAGATGCGCTCCCAGCCGTAGAGGTAGACGCCGAGGAAGACCGCCTCGGTGAAGAACGCGAAGCCCTCGAGCGAGAAAGGCATGCCGATGACGGCGCCCGCGCGCTCCATGAAGGCGGGCCAGAGCAGCCCGAGCTCGAAGCTCAGGACGGTGCCGGAGACGGCCCCCACCGCGAAGAGGATGGCGGTGCCCTTGGCCCACCGATGGGCCAGATCGAGATAGATGCGGTCGCCGGTGCGCTGCCAGCGGCGCTCGGCCACCACCATGAGCACCGGCATCGCGATGCCGACCATCGCGAAGAGGATGTGGAAGCCGAGCGACATGGCCATCTGCGAGCGCGCGGCGAGAAGGTCGGGCATGGCTGATGCTCATGGTAGCCTGCGGGGGCGGGGGCTGCATTCGCGGGTTCTCTCACGGCGCGACGCGGTAAGGGCACGCGCACGCTTGACACCCCGCCAACGAGCGCGACACTCTCTGTCCAGATAGTTGGGCAGGCGACCGTGGGGTCATCCGGTGATGGAGGGCGCGACGTTGTTTGCACGTGGCCTGATGGGGGTCCTGCTGGTCGTCGTCGCCGCGGCGTGCGCGAGCCCGCAACGCCCGACGTCCGCGGTCGGCGTGCCGGCGAAGCTCAATCCGGGCGCGGGCGAGGCGCTCGCGATGATCGTTGCGGCCAGGGGGGTGCAGATCTACGAATGCCGACCCCGGAAGGATCAAGCCGGGGTCTACGAGTGGGCGTTCGTGGCTCCGGAGGCCGATCTCTTCGACGAGCGGGGAAGGAAGGTCGGCCGTCACTTTGCGGGGCCGCACTGGGAGTCGGTCGATGGGAGCAAGATTCTCGGAACGGTGACGGAACGCGTCGACGCCCCGGTGGCCGGCGCCATCCCGTGGCTGCTGCTCACCGCGAAGTCCGTCGGCCCTGACGGCGCGTTCAGCCGGGTCACGAGCATCCAGCGGGTGAACACCGCGGGCGGCGTGGCGCCCAGGACCGATTGCTCTCAGGCGACCGCCGGGACGCCGGCCCGGGTCAACTACACGGCGGACTACTATCTCTTCGCCGGCAGGTAGGCTGACGCTTGAGCTCGACTGATACCGGACAATCATGGAGGCCCTGGCATGTGCCGAAGCGTCAAGACCCTGCATAACTTCAAGCCGCCGGCCACGGACGAAGAGATCCGGGCATCCTCGCTGCAGTTCGTCAGGAAGTTGAGCGGCTTCTCGAGGCCGTCCAAGGCGAACGAGGTCGCCTTCTCCCGGGCGGTGGACGAGGTCGCGCAGGCGGCGCGTGCCCTGCTCAGTGCTCTCGTGACGAACGCGCCGCCTCGCGATCGTGAGGTCGAAGCGTCGAAGGCCCGCGCGAGGGGAGCGGACCGCTTTCGCGCGCGGGATACGAGACAGGCCTCGTGACGATCGGCGAGCGGGTCCGACGACGCCGGGTGACGGTGCTCGGTCTCCTGTGGCTCTCGTGGGGCGCGGTCGGGTGCGCCACGGCCGTCGACCCCGCCGGCGCCAAGCTCGCCGACTTCAAGAGTGACGGGTGCAGCCTGTTCCCCGACGGAACCTACTACAGCTGTTGCTACCTCCACGATGTCGGGTACTGGCCGGGCGGGACGGCCGACGCGCGGGAGCGCGCGGACCGATCGCTTCGCGCCTGCGTCCTGGACATCACGCAGAACTCGGCGCTCGCCGAGGCGATGTACCACGGCGTACGTGTCGGGGGTGGCCCGGAGCTGCCGACCTCGTACCGGTGGGGGTACGGCTGGCCGTTTCCCTACCGCAAGGACTACGCGCCGCTCACCGCGGAGGAGGGGACGCAGGTGGCCGAGAAGACACGGAAGCTCTGCGACACGATGCGCGTGAATCCCTCCACCGGAGGGGTGGTGGTCGATGTCGGCCGGGAGATCAGCCTCGCGCAGGCGAGGCAGGTCTGCCCGGGTCTGTAGGGAGCCATGGCTGGGTGATCCGGGAGCTGCGGGACGCCGACGCCGAGTCGTATGTCACGCTCCGGAGGCAAGGGCTTCTGGAGGCGCCGCTCGCCTTTGGCGCATCTCCCGGGGATGACATGGCCGGTTCTGCGGAGGCGGTACGCGATCGGCTTCGGCAGGGGCGGGAATGGGTGATCCTGGGCGCGTTTCAAGACGGGCTGATCGGCGCGGTGGGCCTCATGCGCGATCGGCACGTGAAGGCCTCCCACAAGGCTCACGTCTGGGGCATGTACGTCGAGCCGGGTCACCGCGGCCAGGGAGTTGGCGCCGGCCTTCTTCAGGCCGCTCTCCAGCACGCCCGGACCTTGCCCGGTGTGTCGTGGGTGCATCTCACCGTCACTTCCGCCGCCGCCGGGGCCCAGAGGCTCTACGAGCGGGCGGGCTTCGAGGTGTGGGGAGCCGAGCCGGACGCGTTGAGGCACGAGGGTCGAGCGGTCGTGGAGTACCACATGGCCCTCCCTCTCGGTACGGAGGTGACCTTTCGAGCGCTACGAGAGAGAGACATCGAAGAGATCTTCGACCTCAGAGGGGCCACCCGGGAGAACGCGATCTCCCGAGAGCGGCTGGCCGCGATGGGCATCACTCCCGCCTCGGTGGCGCAGCATCTGGCGGCCGGGGCGACCAGGGGCTGGGTGTGCGCGTCGGAGTCGCGCATCGTGGGTTTCTGCATCGGCGAGTCGGCCACCGGCGAGGTGCTCGTGCTGGCGGTGCTGCCGGCGTTCGAGGGGCGCGGCATCGGCAAGACGCTCCTGTCGCTGGCGGTGGACTGGTTGCGGTCGTTCAAGCCGACGCGGATCTGGCTGGGCGCCTCCTCGGACCCGGGGACGCGCTCTCACGGCTTCTACCGGGCGCTGGGCTGGCGGCCGGTCGGCGAGACGGACGCGCATGGGGACGAGGTACTCGTGCTGCCGAGCCCCGGCGAGTAGGGCCGGCCGGAGGAGGACGGGCGAATGGGTACGATCGCGCCGTTGACCATCGAGATCGAGACTAGGAGCCCGAAGCAAGTCATCGACATCACCGCCCAGGTGGGCGGCAGGCTCGACGGGGTGCCGGGCGGAACCTGCCACCTGTACCTGAAGCACACGACCGCGGCCCTGACGGTCATGACCTGGGAAGCCGGCGTCCCGGAGGACATCATGGACATCCTCCAGTCGCTGACGCCGAAGCTCGCGTACCGGCACGACTCGGCGGCCCACGTCGCGGCCCACTTCCTCAGCGCCCTGGTCGGCCCGAGCGTTCACGTCCCGGTGCAGGACGGCAAGCTGGCGCTCGGGGAGTTCCAGCGGGTCGTGTTGCTGGAGTTCGAGGGGCCCCGGAAGCGGGAGATCGAGATGCGCCTGCTCGGCTGACCGTGCTGCTAGAATCGGCCGCATGACGGCGGCCATCGACGTCCCCGAGCGCTTCAACGCCGCCACCCACTTCGTCGACCGCCACCTCGCCGAGGGACGCGGCGCCCGCACCGCCTTCCGCTTCCGCGGGCGCGCGGTCTCCTACGCGGAGATCGCGCTGCGCGCCAACCGGCTCGGCAACGCGCTCCTCGCCCGCGACGTCCAGATGGAGCAGCGCGTGCTCCTGGCCCTGCCGGACCGACCCGAGTTCGCGGAGGCGTTCTGGGGCGCCATGAAGATCGGCGCGGTGCCGGTGCCGGTGAGCGACACACTCCCTGCCGACGAGCTCGCGTTCGTGCTCCAGGACAGCCGGGCCCGCGCGGTGATCGCCTCCGAGACCGCGGCGGCGGAGATCCTCAAGGTCCGGGCGCGCTGCCCGGCGCTCCAGGCGACGATCGTCGTGGGCGGGCGCCGTCGCGGGGCGCTCGAGTACGAGCGGCTGCTCGAGCGGGCCTCGCCCGAGCTGGCCCCGGCCGAGACGAGCCGCGACGACGTGGCGCTCTGGCTCTACACCTCGGGCTCGACCGGGCGGCCGAAGGCGGTGGTGCACCTCCACCACGACCTGGTCCACGCGGCCGAGCTGGTGGGGCGGCGGATCTTCGGCATCGGGCCCGACGACGTCGTCTTCTCCGCGTCCAAGCTCCACTTCGCGTTCGGCCTGGGCAACTCGCTCTACTTCCCGGCGCTGGTGGGCGCGGCGTCGGTCCTGGTGCCGGAGCGGTTCGAGGCCGAGCGTGTCCTCGAGCTGATCCAGGCCGAGCGGCCCACCGTGCTCTTCGCGGTCGCCACCGTGTACCGGCGGCTGCTCCAGGTGACCGACGCCGAGCGGCGCTTCGACTGCTCGGCGCTCCGCCTCTGCGTCTCCTCGGGCGAGGTGCTGCCCGCCGCGCTCTTCCACGCCTGGCACGCGCGCTTCGGCCTCGAGCTGCTCGACGTGGTGGGCTCGACCGAGGCGCTCCACGACTTCATCGCCAACCGGCCGGGCGCGGCACGGGCCGGCTCGAGCGGGCAGGTGATCCCCGGCTTCGAGGCTCGCCTGGTGGACGACCAGGGGCGGCCGGTGGCTCCCGGAATGGTGGGCCAGCTCCTGATCAAGGGTGACTCGACCTCGCCCGGCTACTGGAACCGCCACGAGCGGACCCGGGCGACGATGCAGGGCGAGTGGCTCCGCACCGGCGACATGTTCTACCAGGACACCGACGGCTACTTCTTCTTCTGCGGGCGCACCGACGACATGCTGAAGGTCGGCGGTATGTGGGTGGCGCCGGCGGAGGTGGAGGCGGCGCTGGGGGAGCACCCGGCCGTCGCGGAGGTGGCGGTCATCGGCCGGGGCGACGCCGACGGCCTCACCAAGCCGCACGCCTTCTGCGTGCTCCACGACGGGGTGGCGGGCAGCGACGCGCTCGCCGCCGAGCTGCGGGAAGGCGTGCGCAAGCGCCTGGGCGGCTACAAGTCGCCGCGCTGGGTCGACTTCGTGCCCGAGCTGCCCAAGACCGCGACCGGCAAGATCCAGCGGTTCGCGCTCCGGCAGCGGTGAGATGCGGGTCGTCGTCGAGCGCCTCGGCAAGACCTATCACGACCGGCAGGGACGCGACGTGGTCGCCCTCCACCAGGTCGACTTCTCGGTGGAGACGCGGGAGTTCGTGGCCCTCCTGGGTCCCTCGGGCTGCGGCAAGTCCACGCTGCTCGGCATCATCGCGGGCCTCTTGCCCGCCAGCTCCGGCCGGGTCTACTTCGAGGGCGAGCCGCGCCCCGGCCGGGCGCCCGTCACCGCCACCGTGTTCCAGGAGTTCGCGCTGTTCCCGTGGCGCACCGTCCGGGCCAACGTGGAGTTCGGCCTCGAGGAGCTGGGCGTCTCGGGGCCCGCGCGCGCGGAGCGGACGCGCCGCTACCTCGACATGACCGGGCTCGCCGGGTTCGAGGGCAAGTACCCGCACCAGCTCTCGGGCGGCATGCGCCAGCGG
>JBGQHJ010000088.1:0-20737 GCA_041497895.1 Methylomirabilia bacterium | reverse complement strand
GAAGGTGCCGAGCATGGACCCGAGGCCGGCGAGCACCACCACGATCAGGGCCTTGAGCGTCCACTCGAGCCCGATGGACGGGCTGATCGAGTAGCCGACGCTCACCAGCGTGCCGGCGGCGCCGGCCAGCGCGGTGCCGAGGGCGAACGCGAGCAGGTAGGCGCGTCGGATGTCGATGCCGGTGAGCAGGGCGGCCTGCCAGTCCTCCGCGGTCGCGCGGATCGCCTTGCCCCAGCGCCACCGCGCGAGCAGGAGGTGGATCCCCGCGATCAGCGCGAGGGCCACCAGCAGGCTCGCCAGGCGGATGATCGGGATCGCGATCGGTCCCACCGTGATGACCATGCCGCCGTAGCCCGGAGAGATCGAGCGGTCGTCCGCGGTCCAGAGCCGCACCGCGAGGGCGTGCAGCGCGAGCGCGAGGCCGAAGCCCACCAGTAGCGAGTTCTTGATCCGGGTCTCCTCGTGGGCGCGCACCACGAAGCCGAAGAGGATCAGGTAGAGCGCCGCGCCCAGCAGCAGCGAGCCGGGGATCACCAGCAGGAGCGAGGCGAAGGGGTCGAGGCCCGCGAGCGCGAAGAGCCAGTAGGCTCCGTAGCCGCCCAGCATGATCAGCTCGCCGTGGGCCACGTTGAGCACCTTGAGCACGCCGAACACGAGCGAGAGACCGGCCGCGGCCAGCCCGTAGAGGCCGCCCAGGAGCAGGCCGAGCACGATCTGCTGCGTGAGGACCATCACGCGCCTGCGGCCAGCGGCCCGAGGTAGGCGCGGCGCACGTGGGGGTCGCGCAGCAGGGTCGCGCCCGCGCCCTCTCCCACCACGCGCCCGCCTTCGAGGATGTAGGCGCGGTGGGCCAGCGTGAGCGCGGCCCGCACGTTCTGCTCCACCAGGAAGATGGCCACCCCCGCCCGGTTGATCTCGACCAGCGCGTCCAGGATCGCGCGCACCAGCAGCGGGGCGATGCCGAGCGACGGCTCGTCCAGCATCAGCAGGCGCGGGCTCGCCATCAGGGCGCGGCCCACCGCCACCATCTGCTGCTGGCCGCCGGAGAGCGCGCGGACGGTCTGCCGCCGCCGCGCGCGCAGGTCGGGGAAGAGCGTGAACACGCGCTCCAGGCTCTCCCGACGCGCCGCGCGGGCCCGCGGCGAGAACGCGCCCAGGTCGAGGTTGTCCTCCACCGTCATGGTGCCGAAGAGGCGCCGGCCCTCCGGCACCACCGCGAGCCCGCGCTCGACGATCAGGTGCGGGGCGACTGTCAAAAGGTTCTCACCACCGTCCCAGGTGATGGCTCCCGCGCGGGGCCGCACGAGCCCGGCCACGCAGCCGAGCAGGGTGGACTTGCCCGCGCCGTTCGGGCCGAGGAGCGCGACGATCTCGCCCGCGCCCACGCGGAGCGTGACGCCCGAGAGCGCGGGGACGTCGCCGTAGGCGGCCTCGAGGCCGTGAACCTCAAGCACGCGCCGCTCCGGCCCGCTCCACGCCGAGGTAGACGTCCACCACGCGGGGGTCGGCGGCCACCGCGGCGGGCGGGCCGTCGGCGATCTTCTCGCCCGCGCTCAGCACCACGATGCGCCGGGCGAGATCCATCAGCGCCCACACGATGTGCTCCACCATCAGCACGGTGAGGCCGTCGGCGACCAGCCGGCGGATCAGGGCCATCGCCGCCGCGGTCTCGGTCGGGTTCAGGCCGGCCATGAACTCGTCGAGCAGCAGCAGCTCGGGTCCGGCGGCCAGCGCGCGGGCCAGCTCGAGACGCTTGCGGTCCATCAGGGTGAGGGCGGCGGCGGGGGTGGCGGCGCGGCCCTCGAGACCGACCAGCGCGAGCAGCCGGCGCGCGGCCGTGCCCGCTTCCTCGGCGCCGCGCCGCCGGCCGTAGAGGCAGCCCACCCGCACGTTGTCGAGGGCAGACAGGGCGGCGAAGGGCCGCACGAGCTGGAAGGTGCGCGCGATCCCGCGGGCGCACACCCGGTGCGGGGAGAGCCCCGTGATGTCGTGACCCCGGAAGCGGATGTGCCCGCGGTCCGGGCGCAGCGCGCCCGCGATCAGGTTGAAGAGCGTGGTCTTGCCGGAGCCGTTCGGCCCCATGACGCCGAGCAGCTCGCCGGCCTGGAGCGTGAGGCCGACCCCGTTGACCGCGAGGACGCCGCCGAAGCCCTTCGTCAGCCGCTCGACCTCGAGAAGGGCCACGGCCGCTCAGGCGCCGCGGCTCAGCGCTTGGCGAACGGGGGCGCCGGGAACGCGAGCTTCGCGGTCGCCGCCTCCGTCGGCCACACCAGCTCCTGCTTGCCCGCCTGCCACTGCAGCAGCGCCTGCGCGACGATGCCGGTGCCGTCCGGCCGGAACTTCACGGGGCCGATCACGGTGTTCATGCTCGTCGCCGCGATGGCGTCGCGGACCTTCTCGCGATCGGGGAAGCCGGCGCGGGTCACCGCGGCGGCCAGGATCTCCACGCACGCGTAGGCCGGGCCGACCAGCGGATCGGCCGGGCGCCCGAACTTCTTCTGATGGGCGTCGTTCAGCTCCTTCACCCCGGCGCCCTTCATGGCGTGGTGCCAGCCCGCGGCCAGGACCATGAAGTCGCCGTCCTTGCCGAGGTTCTGCGACCAGATCTGGGCGTCGGGGGCGCGGATGAAGAAGGAGAGCTTCGGGGTGAAGCCGAGCTCCTTCATCTGCTTGACGATCGTCATGCCGTCGGGCGGGTTGGGCAGGGCGAGCAGCACGTCCGCGTTGGCCGCCTTGGCCTTCAGGATCAGGTCGGAGAAGTCCTTGGCCCCCGGCGCGTACTCGCCGTTCACCACCACCTGGTAGCCCGCGGTCTTGCCCGCCTCCGTCCAGGCCGCCGCCATCTCCCGGCCCCAGTCGGTCTTCTCCTGGAAGATCGCGGCGGTCTTGGGCCGCTCGCCGGCCGGGATCAGCTCGAGCAGGCCCTGGGTGGCGTGGCCGATGTCGGGCGACTTCCAGAAGGGCGAGAAGAGGTAGCGGAAGTTCTGCTGGTGGATCTTCTGGAGCGCGAAGGCCACTCCCAGGTACGGGATGCGGTTCTTCTCCGCCACCGAGGCCGCCGCCGCGTGGAGGTCGGAGCCGAAGCCGCCGAGATAGCCGATCACGCCCTGGGCGGCCAGGGTCTCCATGCGCGCGACGGTCTTGGTCGCGTCGGACTCGTCGTCGAGCAGGACCAGCTCGACCGGCATCTTCACCCCGCCCACCGTGATGCCGCCGCCCGCGTTCAGGCGCTCCACCGCGAACTCGTAGCCGGCGCGGATCTGGGCGCCGCCCGCGCCGTAGCGGCCGGTCAGCGGCACCACCGCACCCATCTTGATCGACTGGGCCCAGGCGGGGGCCGGCGACACGCCGAGCAGGGCCAGAGCGAGCAGGGCCAGCATTCTCATCGGGAGTCTCCTCTCCAGATCTGGTTCGCGGTCTCGACCACCCGCCGGAGCTTGGCCTGCTGCTCGGCCGGGGTGATCCGGTTGCCTTCCATCGTGGAGGCGAAGCCGCACTGCGGGCTCAGGGCCAGCCGCTCGAGCGGTACCAGCCGGGCCGCCTCCTCGACGCGGGCCCGCAGCTCCGCCACCGACTCGAGCCTCGGGCTCTTGGTGGTGACGAGGCCGAGCACCACCGTGCGGTCGTCGGGCATCGCGCGCAGCGGCTCGAAGCCGCCGGAGCGCTGGTCGTCGTACTCGAGCAGGAAGCGCTCGAAGTGGCTCTTCGTGAACACGCGCGCGATCGGCTCGTAGCCGCCGCTCGCGTAGAACATGGACTGGTTGTTGCCCCGGCAGATGTGCAGGCCGAAGGTCACTCCGGGATGCCGCCCGATCGCCGCCCCAATGACCGCATTGTCCATCTCGATGCAGACGTCGATCAGGCGGTCCGGGTCGCTCCCCCGCTTCCGGTAGCCCTCCCGGAGCTCGGGGTCCAGCAGCGCGGCGTACTGCGGGGCGTCGATCTGGATGTAGGTGCAGCCGAGCCGCACCAGCTCGTCGACCTCTCGCCGCGTGAGGTCGACGATGTCGGCCAGGTAGGCGTCGCGCGTCGGGTAGGCGCCGGTCGACTTCTCGGGGTCGTAGTAGGCGGCGGCCTGCTGGCTGCTGATCAGGGTGACCTTGACCGGCCGGGTCGCGCGTGCGCGGAGGTAGGCGAGCTCCTCGCAGCACATGCTCCGGCGCCAGCGGAGCTTCTCGACCACCACCGGCCGCTTGAAGACGAGCCGCTCGCCCGCCTCGTTGTGGAACGGGATGGCCCAGCCGCCCTGCTTGTCGAAGCCATCGAGGGCGTCGATCAGGTGGCCGAAGAAGGCGTAGCGGCGCAGCTCGCCGTCGGTGACCACGTCGAGGCCGGCGTCTTCCTGGAGGCGGACCGCCTCGTCCACCGCGCGGTCCTCCACCTGCTTGAGCGCGGAGGGGGAGAGCTCTCCGCGGTCGAACTGGTCGCGGGCCGCCTTCAGCTCCGCGGGGCGGAGTAGGCTGCCTATCACGTCGCTGCGGATCGCTTGGGCGGGCATCCCTGACTTCCCTTTATATACGTTCGGCTCGCCTATGGCTCGCCTCACCTGTGCAACCCGGCTCGCCTTCGGCTGCGCCTTGCGCCGCGAGCTAGCTGCCGGCGACCTTGAACATGCCGCCGTCGATCCCGAGCGCGCTCTTGCCGATGCCCTCGAGCATCCGATCCACGGTGGGCGGCATCAGGGTCGAGGTGCGGAGGTCGCGGAAGGCGCGCTCGGCCGGGAAGTCCTTGTAGGCGCCGCGGCCGCCCACCACCTGGATGACCTTGGAGGTGACCGCGAGCCCGACCTCGGTGGCGATGTACTTGGCTTTGTTGCCCAGCACGCCGCGCTCCTGCACGTCGGCGGCCTCCCAGTGCTCCGCGGTGTCGGCCAGCACCAGCAGGGCGGCGTCGAGGTGCGCCGACAGCTCGCCGATGTGCCGCTGCACCGCGGGATCGTGGGCCACCGCGATGTTCTCGGGCTTCACCACGCGCTTCTTGGCGTAGTCGATGGCGAAGGCGAGCGCGCCCTCCGCGATGCCCGCGTACACCGCGGCGTAGCCGAGCGCGAAGCTCTCCACCACGCCCACCCGCAGGGCGGCGCCCGGGTCACCGAGCGCGGCGTCCCGGGGCACGCGCACCCCGGTGAAGGTCACCGACGGGCTGAAGGTCGCGCGCATGCCGAGCGTGTTCCACTTGCCGTCGGTGGCGATGCCGGGGGCGTCGGCGGGCACCAGCACCTGCAGGAGCGCCTTGCCCATGTCGGTGCCGCCCTCGAGCGCGCACCAGACCATGTAGCGCGAGGCCCCGAGGGCCATCGTGCAGAAGTGCTTCACCCCGTCGACGACGTAGGCGTCGCCGTCCTGGCGGGCCACCGTCTCCATGAGGAAGCTGCGCGAGAGGCTCACTGCCGGCTCGCTGCCCCAGCTGCCGAAGAGCCGGCCGTGGTCGACCACCTCCGAGAAGTAGCGGTGCTTCTGCGCGTCGGTGCAGAGCGCGTCGATGAAGCGCATGACCGTCGAGTGCATGTGCACGGTCATCGCGGTGTTGGCGCAGCCGCGTGCGATGGTGCGGATCACCCCGATGTAGGTGGGCATGTCGAGCCCGAGCCCGCCGTACGCGGTCGGGATGCACGAGGCCAGAAAGCCATCCCGCCCGAGCACCCGCCACGAGTCGATCGGGTTGGCGCCCGCCGCGTCGTACTCGGCCGCCCGCGGCGCGATCTGCTCACGCGTGAGCCGGGACACCAACTCCAGCAAGGCTTGTCTTGACTGGGGGGGAGCGACCGCCGCTCCTCCCCCAGACCCCCCCACCGGTTTCGAGTCGACCGCCATCGGCCGCTAGCTCATGCCCTTGACCGGCTGGCGGTTGCCGGTGACGCACCGGCAGGTGCCCGACTGGTGCAGCTCGATCATGTTGCCGAAGGGGTCGTACATGAAGATCTGCTGCGACTCCGGGCCCACCACGCCGCGGGTCACCCAGTGCTCCACGCCCATGCGCTCCAGCTCGGCCTTCGCCTCCTGGATGTCGGGCACCGCGAGGGCCACGTGCGGGCGCGACGGATCCTTGTCCGGACCCTGGGCGAACTTGGACTGTCCGTCGACGCCCATGAGGTGGATCTGGGCGGTGCCGCCCACGTCCATCCAGAAGCCGTCGATGGTCGGGATGACCGGGCGGCCCTGGTCGGCGTCGAGGCCGAGCACGTCGTGGTAGAAGCCGTAGGCCTTCTTCACGTCGGCGGGCGAGGGACCGACGCGGATGCCGTGGTGGTGGAGCTCGAGCACTTTGACGGCCATGGATGCCTCCTGTGAGCGTGCCCCGGATCCCCTTGGAGAGGAACAGGAGTGAGGGACGATGGCAGCGACGGTGGCCGGTATGATAGGAGTCAGTCGCGAGCGTGTCAATCGTGCCGCGTCGGTCCATGCGACGCGGAGTCGACGGGCTCGTTGAAGCGGAGCCGGTTGCCGAAGGGGTCGGTCACCTCCATCACCCGGGCGTTCCACGGCGCCACCTCGAGACCCGGTCGCGCGAACCGGTAGCCCTTCGCGCCGATCTCGCGGTGATAGGCCTCGAGCCCGGTGGTCTCCACGACCACCACCACGCCCGGGCTGCCGTCGCCGTGGTGCTCGCTCAGGTGCAGGATGAGCCCGTCCCGCGACCCCTGCAGGTAGAGCGGGAAGCCCGGCTCGAAGCGATGCTCCCAGTCCACGCGGAAGCCGAGGGAGCTCATGTAGAACTCGCGCGCCTTCTCGACGTCGAAGATGCGCAGGACCGGGATCGCGTCGAAGGTGGGCGCCACGCCTACCCGCCCGCGCGCGCGAGACAGGCCACCAGCGCGCGCGGGCTCTCGCACAGGAAGTCGGCGCCTGCGTCGGTGAGCTCGCGGCGGTCGCCGAAGCCCCACAGCGCGCCGATCGAGCGGATGCGGTGGGCCCGGGCCGCCGCGATGTCGAGGTCCCGGTCGCCCACCATGACCGAGCTCTCGGCCCGGATCACCCCGGTCTC
The DNA here is from genome assembly GCA_041497895.1 of Methylomirabilia bacterium. Classification (GTDB taxonomy): domain Bacteria; phylum Methylomirabilota; class Methylomirabilia; order Rokubacteriales; family CSP1-6; genus CAMLFJ01. Next base: position 13,753 of record JBGQHJ010000088.1, on the reverse strand, counting down.
GATCAGGTGCCCGAGCAGGTCGACCTTGCGGTCGAAGCGGCCGCCCGGCTCCGCGCCGTAGACCGCGTGAAAGTGCCGCGCCAGCTCGAAGTGGGCGACGATGCGGGTGGCCGCGTGGCGGGTCTTGGCGGTGGCCACGAACATGGGGCCGGCGAGGCGGGCGGCACCGTCCAGCATCTCGGGCACGCCGTCGTACACCGCGTTCTCGAACAGCCCCACCTCGTCGTAGCGGGCCCGGTAGTGCGCCAGCGCGGTCTCGACGAGGGCCGGGTCGCTCGTGTCCAGCAGGGTAGCCAGCGTGCCGCGGAGCGGGGGGCCGATGAAGGTGGCCAGCACGTCGTCACCGGGGCACTCTCGGCCGAGCCGCTCGAACGCGTGGCGGAGGGAGGCGGTGATGCCGGCGCGCGAGTCGGTGAGCGTGCCGTCGAGGTCGAAGAGGATGGTGAGGCCGCTCATGCCGGGGGCGGCGCCACCGTGATCTCCGTCTTCACCGAGTTGGCGATGAAGCACTGCTCGTGGGCCAGGTGGTGGAGGTGGTCCACGTCCGTCGCGGTCGGGCGCTTCTCCCCGCCGTAGGCGATGCGCGGGCGCAGCGTCACCGCGGCCACCCAGATCGCCCCGCGCTCGTTCTTGCGCATCACGCCCACCGCGTCGTCCTCGTAGGACTGGACGACGAAGCCCTCGCGCATCGCCACGTAGAGAAAGGTCAGCATGTGGCAGCTCGCGATCGAGGCGACGAAGGCCTCCTCGGGATCCACTCCGGCCGGGCTCGAGTAGGGCACCGGGACCACGGAGGGCGAGGGGGAGGCGGGCACGGTCACGCCGCCGTCGAAGGTCCACGTGTGCTCGCGGGAGTACCGCCCCTTGAGGAAGGCGTCGCCGTCGGCCGGGAGGGCCCAGCGCACACTCGCCTTGTGCTCAGCCATGAGATTGCTCCTCCAGTCTCGCGATCTGTCGGTCGTGGCGGCGGCTCAGCAGCGCCTGGGCGGTGGCGGCTCCCACGAGCGCCATGAACAGGTCCCACTGAGTGTCCCACTGATCGCCCTGCGTGCCCAGGAAGGCGTCCGCGCTCTCACCGCCGATCACCGCCGTCCACCACTCGAAGAGCTCGTAGGCCGCGCTGATGGCCAGGCACACGCAGAGGACCAGGAAGACCAGCCACTTGCCCGGGCGGAGCGGCGAGCGCCGGATCAGGAGCTCGCGGACCACGATCGCGGGCACGAAGCCCTGCGCGAAGTGCCCGAGGCGGTCGTAGGGATTGCGGGTGAGCCCGAGGGCGTCGGCGACCCGGTCTCCGAGCGGGACCTCCGCGTAGGTGTAGTGGCCGCCCACCATCAGGATCAGGGCGTGCACGAAGATGAGGCGGTAGGCGAGCGGGGTCAGCGGGAAGCGGCGCGCGGTCGCCACCAGGACCGCCCCCGCGATCAGGATCGGCGCGACCTCGAGCCCCCACGTGAGCCGGTCGTGCGGCGCGACGCCCGAGACGACGAGCGCGATCGCGCCGGCGGCCAGGAGGGCGCGCGGCTCTCTACCAGTCACCCGCGTACTGGGTGCGGTGCGGCGCGGTGTGCGCGAGCAGGCGGGCCCGGCGCAGCTCGAGGAGCTGGCGGGTGTGCAGCAGATCGTGCGCGGCCCAGGAGGCGAGCAGATCCCCCGCGGTGATCGGCCCACCCGCGGTGGTTGGTCCCGAGGCCGCGCGGTACTCGCGGCTCCAGTCGGGCGCCGACAGGCTCCCGAGCCAGGCGAGCGAGCGCTCCCGCTCGGCCAGGAAGGCCTGGAGCGTCCGCGCGAGATCGCGCGTGTTGTACTCCCGCTCGGTGACCCACGCGGCGGGATCGATGCGGGCCCAGGCCTCCGCGGGCCGATGGAGAACCAGGTCGAGGCGCGGCCGGAAGTCCTCGCGCTCCTCGTCGTGCAGGTGGCAGACCACCTCGAGGAGCGACCACGCCTCCGGCGCCGGCCGAACCCGCGCCTCCTCCGGAGAGACCCCCGCCACCAGCGAGGTGATGGTCTCCGCCCCCTGGGCCAGCTCGCGTCGCACCACGTCGAGCCGCATCGCGGTCAGAGCTTGACCGAGACCGGGAACACCCCGGCCTCCAGTAGCATCTCGTGGGAGAAGCCCTTCGCGAACAGGGCGACCACGAAGAGCACGAAGGTGATCCCGATCACGACGAGCGAGCCGCCGTCGATGTGCTTGCGGATACTGGCCATGGATCCTCCTGGGTGGTCCGGGGTGGTCGGCCGGCGGGCCTACTGGAACTCGAGGGTGGCCGCGCGCAGGCCGCAGAGCAGCTTGCCCGCGGTCTCGAGACAGCGGTCGTTGGCGGGCGGCATCACCGGCCCGGCCAGCGAGTCGCGATGCCAGCGCTCGAGCGGTAGCTCCTTCAGGATCCCGCGCCCGCCCGCCATGCGCAGCGCGCGCTCGGTGGCCATCAGGCCCACGTCGGCGCAGTAGGCCTTGGCCTGGTTCACCGCCAGCATGGTGGCCTCGCGGTCGCCCGCCATCTTCACGCAGGCCGCCTCGTGGAGGAGGAGACGCGCGGCGCGGATCTGGGTGCCGACCTCGGCCACCGTGCGCTGCACGAGCGGATGGTGGCTGAGCGGCTCGGTCGAGGGGCGCTGGGTCTTGGTGCGCGCCATCTCGACCATGTACTCGAAGGCGACCTCGCCGATGCCCAGGTAGACCGCGGCGTACCCGAGCGCGAAGCCCTGGAGGTCGATGGTGAGGTACTGGCCGGGGCGGCCCACCACGTTGCTCGGGTCGACCGCGCAGTCGTAGCGGATGGTGTGGCTGATGGTGCCGCGCATGCCGGTGGCGTTCCAGGTGCCCTCGATCTTCACCCCCGCGTCGCGGCTCGGGATCATGGCCGAGATCACCCCGTCGCGCGCGCTCGTCTGCCCCTCCAGGATGCCGGTGATGAAGAAGTAGTCGGCCGCGTCCCCGAGGGAGCAGAACTGCTTGACCCCGGCCACCCGGTAGCCGCCGTCGCCGGTGGGGCGGAACACGGTGTTGAGCACGAACTTGTCGCGGAAGCTCTGCTCGGGCTCGCTCGTGATCGACGCGATGCGGGCGCCCCGGCCGACCACCTCGCCGAAGTACCGCCGCTTCTGCTCCTCGGAGGCCAGCGCGGCCAGGAAGGTCGTCACCGTCGAGTGCATGTTGAAGGTCAGCGCGGTGGCCGAGCACCCCTTGGCGATCTCGCGCAGGGCGTGGACGTAGGTCACCGGGTCGGCGCCCACCCCGCCGTACTCGCGCGGCACCGCGAGCGCGTGCAGGCCGGCCGCGTGCAGGTCGGCGTAGTTCTCGTAGGGGAACGTGGAGTCGGCGTCGTGGCGGGCCGCGCGCGGGGCGAAACGCTCGCGCGCGAGCGCGGCCACGCGCTCGATCACGCGGCGCTGCTCGTCGGTGAGGGGCGGGAGCGGGAACACGGGCCTGACTCCTCCTGGGGCCTGGGGGTGGCGCTAGCCTAGCGCCCCCGCGTGGGCCGGCGCAACCGCGGCGGTCGCGCGCTCGTATGGTACTGTGAACGCTGCCATGGCGTCACCCAAGCACGGCCGACCGGTCGAAGCCCCCGCCCGCCCGGACCCTCTGGTGGCGGGGCTCGCCGCCGCCGGCCTGGTCATCTCCGCCTACCTGACCTGGCTCAAGTGGGCCGGCACCACCGCCGCCTTCTGCCTGTCCGGCAGCGGCTGCGACATCGTGCAGGCGAGCCGCTACGCGACGCTGCTGGGCGTGCCGACCGCGCTGTGGGGCGCGCTGCTGTACGGGGCCATCGGCGTGCTCGCGGTGATGGGGCTCGGGCCCCGTCGCTGGCGCTGGGCCTTCTACCTGGCCGCCGGCGGCGTGGGGTTCTCGATCTATCTCACCGCGCTGTCGGTGCTGGTCATCCTCGCCACGTGCGCCTACTGCCTCGCCTCGACCGGCCTCATGGTGGCCATCCTCGCGGTGCTCTGGTGGCGCCGCGCCGCCCTGCCGGGCCGGCGCGGCCGGATCGGCGCGCTGGTGGCCGGAGGGCTGGCCGCGGCGGTCCTGGTCCCGTTCGGCGCCGCGTTCATCTTCGCGATGCCCTCCGGGGTGGACGGCGGCTCGGAGCTGGCCCTCGCGCGACACCTGCGCGAGACCGGCGCGGTCATGTACGGGGCGTACTGGTGCCCGCACTGCCAGGAGCAGAAGGCGCTGTTCGGCGACGCGGCCCGCGAGCTGCCCTACGTGGAGTGCGATCCGAGCGGGGTGAACGCGCGTCCGGACCTCTGCGAGAAGGCGGGGGTGAAGGCGTTCCCGACCTGGGTGGTCGGCGGCCAGCGCTTCGAGGGGGTGCAGTCCATCGGCGCCCTCGCCGACGCCTCGAAGTTCCAGCCCGCGAAGCCGGCCGCGCCCGCCAAGTAGCCGGGCCGCGCCTCAGTGCGCGCCCGGCGTGGCGCGCGCCCGCACCCGCTTCAGCAGCAGCACCAGTGGCACGCTGCAGATCGCGAGCACCGTGATCAGCCGGAAGTTGTCCACGAAGGCGAGCAGGGTCGCCTGCGCCACCAGCGTCTTGTAGAGGATGCCCACCGCCTGCTGGCGCGCCGCGTACGGCCCCACCTTCGGGACGAGGGCCTGCCGGATCGACTCGAGCTTCTGCTGGTAGATCGGGTCGTAGGGCGTCATGCGCGCGACGAGGATGTTCTGGTGCACCTGCGCGCGACGCGAGAGCAGCGTGGTGGCCACCGAGATCCCGACGCTGCCGCCCAGGTTGCGCATCAGGTTGTAGATCCCGGTCGCCCCGCCCATCTGCTCCCGGCGCAGCGTGCCGAACGACATGGTCGAGAGCGCGATGAAGATGAGCGGGTTGGCGAGCCCGTTCAGGAACGTCACGAACGCGATGTTCGACCACGCCACGTCGAAGGTGAGGCGCGAGAGCCAGACGCCGGAGAGGGCCAGGAAGCCGAAGCCGACCGCGACCAGCAGGCGCGAGTCCAGCACGCCGACGAGCCGCCCCACCACGATGGCGGACAGGAGCGCCCCCAGGCCCCGCGGGCTGGTGGCGAGCCCGGCCTGGAGCGCCGGGTAGCCGAGCAGGGTCTGGAGGAAGAGCGGGAGCAGGGCGGTGGTGCCGTAGAGCACGACGCCCATCGCGGTGATGAGCACGGTGCCGGTGGCGAAGTTGCGGTCGCCCAGGATGCGCAGGTTGACGATGGGCTCGTCGGCCACGAGCTCGCGCGCGATGAAGGCCACCATCGCCACGCAGGAGATCGTGAGCGTCCAGCGGATCCACTCCGCCGCGAGCCAGTCGACCTGCTGGCCCTTGTCGAGCACCACCTGCAGGGTGGCGAGCCAGAGGGCCATGAAGCCGAGCCCCCAGTAGTCGATGCGGCGCAGCACGGTCCGCAGCAGGTACGGCGGATCCTCGATGAAGGCCTGGGTCATGACGAGCGCGGCGAAGCCCACCGGCAGGTTGATGTAGAAGATCCAGCGCCACGAGTAGCTGTCGGTGATCCAGCCCCCGAGGGTGGGCCCGAGGATCGGGGCCACGATCACCCCCATCGAGTAGGCGGCCATCGCGCGGCCGCGCCGCGCCGGCGCGAAGCTCTCGAGCAGGATCGCCTGGGCGATCGGCTGGAGCGCGCCGCCGCCGATCCCCTGCACGACCCTGGCCAGGATCAGGAGCTCGAGGCTGCCGGCCGCGCCGCACGCGGCCGAGGCGAGCGTGAAGATCACGATGCACACGAGGAGGAAGCGCTTGCGCCCGAAGACCGCGCTGAGCCACGCGGTCACCGGCAGCACGATCGCGTTGGAGATCAGGTAGCTGGTGAGCACCCAGGTCGCCTGCTCCGGGGTGGCCGAGAGGCTGCCCGCGATGTGGGGCAGGGCCACGTTGGCCACCGAGGTGTCGAGCACCTCCATGAAGGTGCCCAGCATCACCGAGATCGCGATGAGGACCGGGCTCGAGCGCGGGCGCCACTCGGCCGTGGCGTCCGCGGCGGAGGTGGTCGGCGGCGGGCTGTCGTCTGCCATGCTTGACGGGTACGGGACCGACCGCCATTATAGTCGCGAACTCGATGACGGAACTGGATCAGGAGGGGATCTCCGGCCGCCTGCGGGCCCGCTTCACCACCTATCAGGAAGCGCCGCCGCGAAGCCGCTACACCCTGCTCGGTATCGCGCTGGTCGTGCTGGTCGCGATCGGCTACGGGATCTACACCTGGCACTACTGGCGCCATCACATCTCCACCGACGACGCCTACGTCACCGCGCACATCGCCCCGATGAGCGCGCGGGTTCCCGGCATCGTGATCGAGGTGGCGGTCAACGACAACCAGGACGTCAAGCCGGACCAGGTGCTGGTGCGCCTCGACCCGCGCGACTACGAGGTCGCGGTGGCGCAGGCCCGCGCCGCGGTCGTCTCCGCCAAGGGCGATCTCCAGAATGCGGTGGTCAGCGTGCCGCTCACCGACGACTCGACGAAGAGCCTCGTGCAGCAGGCCGACGCCGCGCTGGGCGCCACCCAGCACGGCACCGAGATGGCGCGGCAGGATCTCGAGCAGCGCGTGGCCGAGATCCAGTCGCGCCTCGCCGCGGTGGCCGCCGCGGAGGCCGCGGTGCGCTCGGCCCAGGCCGACTACGACCGGGCCAAGCTCGACCGCGATCGGATCGCCGCGCTCGTGAAGAACCTGCTGGTGGCCCAGCAGGACATGGACCACGCGGAGGCCGCCTACCGCACCGCGGACGCCGCGCTCGACGCGGCCCGCAAGCGCCTCGAGCAGGCGCGGAGCGACGTGTTCCAGTCCCAGGCCTCGCAGCGCTCGCAGCAGGCCGCGGTCGCCCAGTCGGTGCGACGGGTCGACGAGAGCCGCGCCTCCCTCGAGAACGCGCGCAGCCAGCGCCAGCAGGTGGGGGTGCGCCAGGCGCAGGTGGAGGCGGCGCAGGGGCGCCTCGCCCAGGCGCTCGCCAACCTGCAGCAGGCCGAGCTCAACCTCACCTACTGCACGATCCGGGCGCCGATGGCGGGCCGCGTGAGCCGCAAGTCGGTCGAGGTGGGCCAGGTGGTGACCGCGGGCCAGGCGCTGCTCGCGGTGGTGGATCTCGACGACGTGTGGGTCCTCGCCAACTACAAGGAGACCGAGCTCACCGACGTGCGGCCCGGGCAGCCCGCGACCGTGACCGTCGACACCTACCCGGGCAAGAAGTTCCGCGCCCGCGTCGACTCGATCCAGGCCGGGTCGGGCGCGGTGTTCTCGCTGCTGCCGCCCGAGAACGCCACCGGTAACTTCGTGAAGGTGGTCCAGCGCGTGCCGGTGAAGCTCGTCTTCGAGCGCGGCGAGAACTCCCAGCACCTGCTGGTACCCGGCATGTCCGCCGTCCCGATCATCTCCATCCGCTGATTTCTCCCTCTCCCCCTGGGGAGAGGGCAGGGTGAGGGGGAGAAGGTGAGGGGCGAGAAGGTGAGGGGGCGTATGAAGCTCGACCTGCTCTTGATCCCCGTCGGCGCGAGCTACCCCGACATGCGCGTCGCCGCGCTCGCAGCCGAGGACGCAGGCTTCGACGGCGTCTGGACGTGGGACCACCTGCGCGATCCCGACGAGTCCGCCGAGGGCGGCGTGCCCGAGGCGTGGACCGTGCTGACCGCGCTCGCCGAGGCCACCCGGCGGATCACGCTCGGCCCGCTCGTGCTGAACACCGGCCTGCGGCATCCCGGCCTGCTCGCCAACATGGCGGCCACGCTCCAGCAGGTCTCGCGGGGCCGGCTCCTGCTCGGGATCGGCGCCGGCGCCACCCCCTCGATGGCCTACGCGCGCGAGCAGACGGCCCTCGGCATGGCGGTGGCGGGAGACCGGGCGCGCGCGGAGCGCGTGGCCGAGACGGCCCAGGTGCTGCGCCGGCTGTGGAGTGGAGACGCGTCGAGCTACACGGGGACCCAGTTCCGCCTCGATCGGCCCTCGGGCTACCTGCGCCCGGACCCGCCGCCGCCCATCATCGTGGGCGGCTTCGGCCCGCGGATGGCGGCGATCGCGGGGCGCCACGCCGACGGGTTCAACACCCAGGCCATGCATCCGGATCTCGCCGAGCTGGCTCGCGTGGCCCGCGAGGCCCACGCCGCGTCGGGGCGCGATCCCGCGCGCTTCGGCCTGAGCGTGTTCGCGGGCCTGAGCGAGCGCTGGCTGCGCGACGGCACGCCGGAGCGGGCGCGGCTCGAGCGGGTGGGGGTGGATCGGTTGATCTTGCTGACGCAGCCGCCGTATGACCTGGGGCTGATTCAGCGGAAGCGCTGAGCGCAGGCCCCTCACCCTGCCCTCTCCCCATGGGGGAGAGGGTCAAGGGAGGCGGGAGCGGAGGAGGAGGGCGGCGGCGGCCTCGTTGCGCAGCTTGGCGTAGGCCTCGTCGATCGGGATGTCGGCCGCGCTGCCCGGGGCGAACCCGCAGTCCGGGTTGAGCCAGACGCGGTCGGCGTCGACGTGGCGCAGCGCCTGGGTCACGCGGGCCGCGATGGCCTCCGGGCTGTCGACGTGGGCGCCGCGGCAGTCCACGCAGCCGAGCCCGATCTGGCGGTCGTCCGGCAGCTGGCGCAGCACCGCGAAGTCGCCCGCCACCGGGATGGTGAACTCGAGCACGTACTGCCGTACCGCGAGCCGGCGCAGGAACGGCAAGATCGGATCGTAGCCGCCCTCCCCGACCCAGCCCTGGCGCGCCTTGTTGCGGCGGCAGAGGTGCACCGCGGTCACGATGCCGTCGACGCCGGCCACGATCTCGTTGAGCAGGTCCACGCAGAGCGCGGCCTCCCCATCCGGATCCGCGAACCCGGCGCGCACCTTCGGGTCCACCAGCAGGCACAGGTGCGGGTCGTCGAACTGGGCCACCGTGACGCCGGCCGCCCGCACCGCCAGCAGCTCGGCGCGGAGCACCGGGACGAGCGCCCGCATGAACGCCTCGCGCGTGGGATAGGCGGCCCGGGAGCGCGCCGGGTCCCACATGCGCTGGGCCAGCAGGTACGGGGAGGGCAGCGCCACCTTGGTGGCGCGCCGGGTGCGGCCGACCAGGAAGCGCGCCTCCTCGCCGAGCAGGCCCGGCCGCCGCGGCGTCATCGGCTCCACCACGGTGTGCCACGAGAGGCCGTCGCGGGTCTCGCGCGCGAAGCCGTGCATGATCTCGGCGATGACCCCGATGTAGGAGCGCCGCCGCCATTCTCCGTCGGAAACCACGTCGATACCGGCGGCTTCCTGTAGCGCCACGATGTACGCCACCGCCGCGTCCATCAGGGCCGGCCGTGCCGGGTCGTCCTCCGGCCGATCGAGGAGGTCGCGCACGAAGTCCGAGCGCGGCATGCTGCCCACCACCGAGGACGGGAAGCGGGGCAGCGTCACCGGGCGCTCCCCGCCCGCCGTCGCGAGTCGGCCCAGTCGCGCGAGGCGAGCCCGTGGTCCTCGGTGGTGTCCACCTCGAAGTAGCCGCCCGGCGTCTCCACCGCGTGCATCGTCACGCCGGCCTCGAGCATGGCCTGGAGCAGGTCGATCAGGTAGGCGCGCGCGAAGGCGGCCGAGTTGCCGAAGGGCCGGCCGTCGAAGCGCACCCTCGCGCGGTGGAAGTGCTCGACGAGCAGCCGGGCGCCCGCGGCGGTGAACTTGGCCACCCCGGTGAACTCGGCGGGCGCCTCGTCGGGCGGGATGCGACGGCTCACCTGGGTCACCCGGTCGCGGTAGAGACGCACCTTCTCGCCGTCCGACTCGGGGTGCCGCGTACGCGGCCGGTAGCGCTCGCGCCAGTCGGTGTCGACGAGCAGCACGATGTCGCCCGGGTGCCGCACCAGGCGCGCGACCGCCTCCGGCGTGTAGAGGATGTCGGCGTAGCTCGAGACGAAGCCGCCCCTCATCTCGCGCTCGGCGGTGAAGAGGGAGAGCAGGATGTTGTTCCGCTCCCAGTCCGTGTTGTGCAGGAAGCGGAAGCGGGGGTAGTCGGCCTGCACCCGTCCCATGCGGTAGCCGCCGACGAAGACGATGTCCGCGCAGCCCGCGTGGCCGAGGGCATCCACGCACCAGTCGAGGATGCGGCGGCCCCCGATCTCCGCGTAGCACTTCGGCACGTCATCGGTCAGCGGCATCAGCCGCTGGCCCCGGCCCGCCGCGATCAGGATGCCCTTCAACGCGCGGCGAGCGCCTCGACGAGCGGCGTCCCCTCGGCATCGGGCAGGTCCACCGCGAGGAGCCGCGCCGCGGTCGGTCCCAGGTCGAGCATCGAGACCGCGTCCAGGCGCGCGCCCTCCCGCACGCCGGGCCCGGCCATCAGGAAGGCCGCGCCCATCAGCGGCAGCGACGGCGAGTGCCCGTGGGCCGCGGCCAGGACCGGGGCCGCCGCGGCGGCCTCCGGCGTCGGGTGGCCGGTGAGGAGGACGCCGTCGTCGGCGGTCAGCATCAGGTCGCCCTGCATGGAGTCGGGCGCGGGCGCGGGCAGGCCCAGCTCGGCGAAGCGCGCGGGCTCGAGCACGTCGAGGCCGGGCAGGGCCCGGAACCGCTCCACGAGCCGCTCCCCGGTGGTGCGCGGCGCGCCGTCGAGCACGTAGACGTGCGCGGACCCGCCGTTGCCGGCGACCCACGCGCGCCGGCGCGAGATCTCGCCACTCCGGTCGACCTCGAGCAGGCCCTCCTCGCGCAGGAGCTGGTTCGGGTGATGGCGCGTCGAGACGTTCACGAACCCGTGATCGCCGAAGACCATGAGGGTGGTGGTCTCGAGGCGCCCCTGCTCGGCCAGGCTGTCGAGCAGCCGGCCCAGCAGCGCGTCCATCTGCAGCAGCGCCCAGCGGGCCTCGGGGCTGTCCACCCCGTGGTCGTGCTGGAAGGAGTCGAGGGTGAGGAAGTGGAGCAGCATCAGGCGCGGCGGCCGGACCGCGAGAACGTGGCGCGCCGCCTCCAGCGTGAGCCAGTCCTGCATCGGGCCGAGCGGGTGGTGTTTGCTCCAGGGCCCGTAGCGGTCGACCGGGAGGCGCCGGGCGGCCAGCTCGGTCCAGAGCGGGCGCGAGGCGTACGTCTCGAAGAGCTCCTGCTCGTAGAACTCGGGAATGTTGTCGGCCACCGCGGCGACCCCACGCGTCTTGGGCCAGCACACCGCCGCGGTGCGCTGGCCGGTCGCGTGCAGGCGGTCCCACAGGGTGGGCGCGCGCACCGGCGCGTCGGTGCGGTCGCCGTAGTGCTCGACCGGTCGCCCGCTCGCGCGGTCGAAGACCAGATTGCCGAGCACGCCGTGCCGCGCCGGGCTGACTCCGGTGACGATGGAGGTGTGGCACGGCCACGTGACGGTCGGGAAGATCGGGACCATCCGGCGCGCGCGTGCCCCGCGCGCGATGAGCCCGCGCAGCGCGGGCAAGTGCAGCGTGGGGTCGTCGATGAAGTCGGCGCGCAGCCCGTCGATGCTCAGCATGATCAGGAGCGCGGGCGTCGTCGTCACCGCCCTCTTGTAGCAGAAGTGACGCCGCCGCCGCAAGCGCACTTCCCGTATAATGGCCGGGCTCCATGGCCACCTCCGTCCTGATCGGCGTCGACATCGGCACGTCATCCGCGAAGGGCGCGGCCTACGATCCGGACGGGCGCTGTCTCGGTACCACCGAGATCGCGTATCGCTACGAGACGCCGCGCCGCGGCTGGGCCGAGGCCGACGCGGGCGCGTGGTGGCGCGCGACGTGCCGCATCCTCCGCGCGCTCGCCGACACGGTGCGGCCGGCGCAGATCGACGGGGTCGCGGTGACCGGGCAGGCCCCGACGCTGCTCGCGGTGGACGCGGCGGGACGCCCGGTGCGCCCCGCCATCCTCTGGCTCGACGTGCGGAGCGAAGGCGTCGCCGAGGAGATCGCGACGCGCGTGGGGCCCGAGGGCGAGCGCGTCTCCGGCAACCGCGTCCACGCCTACTACCTCGGCCCCAAGCTCGCCTGGCTGCGGCGGCACGAGCCGGCGCGCTTCGAGCGCCCGATCACCATCCTCCAGTCGCACAGCTACCCGGTCATGCGGCTCACCGGCGCCCGCGTCACCGACTACTCCTCGGCCGCGCTCGCCGCCCCCCTCTACGATGCCCGCGCGCGCGCGTGGTCGCCCGAGATGTGCGCGGCGATCGGCGTCGATCCCGCCTGGCTGCCCGAGATCAAGCCGAGCCACGCCATCGCGGGCCGCGTCACCGCGGCGGCGGCGCGGGAGACCGGGCTGCGCGAGGGCACGCCGGTCGCGGTGGGCGGCGCCGACTTCGCGGCCTCCACGCTGGCCGCCGGCGTCACCGAGCCGGGCGAGGCGTGCCTGATGCTGGGCACCGCCGGCAACCTGATCATGCCGCTCGCCACCCCGGACTTCGACACCCGGCTGATCAACTCGCATCACGTCGGGTGCGACCGCTACCTCGCGCTCGGGGGAACGCTCTCCGGCGCGCTCCAGGAGTGGTTCCGGTCCGTCGCGGGGCCCGGCGTCGCCTTCGAGACGCTCGACGCGGAGGCGGCCGCGGTGCCGACGGGCGCGGACGGCCTGCGCCTGCTGCCGTACCTGCAGGGCGAGCGGACCCCGGTCTGGGACGCGGGCGCGCGCGGGGCCTTCGTGGGCCTCTCGCTGGTGCACGGGCGCGGGCACCTCTACCGGGCGGTGCTGGAAGGCGTGGCGGTGTCCTTCCGCCACTGCGCGGAGATCGCGGCCGAGAAGGGCCTGCGCCTCCGCGAGGTCATCGCGGTGAACGGGGGCGCGCGCAGCGCGGTCTGGCGGCAGATCCTGTGCGACGCCCTCGGGGTGCCGCTGCTCTACGTGCCCGACGGAGCGGGCGCGCCCGCGGGCGGCGCGCTGCTCGCCGGCATCGCGGTGGGGCTGGTGGACGGGGTGGAGACCGCGCGGCGCTGGCGCAGCGCCCTGGTGCGGCACGCACCCGACGCGGGGCGCACCGCCACGTACGTCGCGCTGCTGGCGGAGCGGCGCGAGCTCTACCCGGCGATCCGCCAGATCGCCTGATGGCCCGCATCGCCATCCTCGGCGCCGGCTTCATGGGCTCTGCGCTCACCGTGCCGGCGACCGACAACGGCCACACCGTCGCGCTCTGGGGCACGCACCTCGACGACCATCTGATCGCGGCGGTGCGCGCCGGGGCGAAGCACCCCAAGCTCGGCCTCGTGCTGCCGACCGCGGTGACCGCCTACGACTCGACCGAGCTGCCGCGGGCGCTCGCGGGAGCGGATCTGGTGGTCTGCGCGGTGACCTCGGACGGCGCGCTCCCGGTGCTCCGCCGCGCCGCGACCCGGCTCGCGCCCGGCGTGCCGGTGCTGAGCGTGTCCAAGGGGCTCGCCCAGAGCCGCGGCCGGGCGGTCACGCTCTCCGACGCCATCGCGGAGGTGACCGGTTTGCACATCGTCACGGTGGGCGGGCCGTCGAAGGCGCTCGAGCTGGCCCGGCGCGTGCCCACCGCGGTGACCTACGCGTCCCCGCAGGCCGCGGTGCGCCGGCGCCTCAGGCAGATGCTCGAGACGCCCTACTACCGCGTCGAGGAGACCGCCGACCAGCGGGGGCTCGAGCTCTGCTCCGCGCTCAAGAACGCCTACGCGATCGCCATCGGCCTCTGCGACGGCCTCGTCCTGACCGGCCGCGCGGAGGCGATGTACAACACCAAGTCGGCGCTCTACACCCAGGCCCTCGGCGAGATCGCGCGGCTCGGCCGGACGGTCGGCATGCGCGGGGCCACCGTCCACGGCCTGGGCGGGGCGGGCGATCTCCACGTCACCGGCATGGCCGGCCGCAACCGCATCTTCGGCGAGCTGCGCGGCTCGGG
>JBGQHJ010000087.1:0-21513 GCA_041497895.1 Methylomirabilia bacterium | reverse complement strand
TTCGGCACCACGTCCAGGATGAGCCCGAGCCCCTGCGCGGTCAGACGGGCGGCCATCCGGTCGAAGGTGGCGGCGCTGCCGAGCTCCGGATTGAAGGCGTTGTGGTCGGTGACGTCGTACCCGTGCGAGCTGCCCGGTCCGCAGCGAAAGCACGGAGAGAGGTACACGTCGCTGATGCCGAGCGCGTCGAGGTAGTCGCCGAGGGCCGCCACCTCGTCGAAGCCGAGCGCGCTCCCGAGCTGCAGGCGGTAGGTCGCCCGGCGCTCGCGGCGCAGGGCCGCCGCCGCCTGCTGGAAGAGCGCGCCGGCGTCGATCATGCGGCCTAGAGGTGGGTCAGTGTCTCGCGCGGATGCGGCTCGCGGCCGCGGAGGTGGCGCTCGAGGATCTGGCGGGCCAGCCCGCGGCCGCCCAGCCCGAAGGCCAGGGCCAGCGCGAAGATCAGCCCACCGAAGGTGATCCCGAACGCGACCAGCACCATCTCCTTGCCGATGCCGAGGTGGGTGATCGCGGTGGCGCTCGCGAAGAGCAGCACGCCCCACCGGATGGCCCGGGCCAGGAGGCGCGCCTCGGGCAGGCGGGCGTTGACCGCCGCGATGAGGACGCCCTCGCCGAGGAAGTTCGCCACCAGCCAGCCCACGAGCAGGATCAGGGCGGCGCCCATCACGCGCGGGACCCACGAGAAGACGAACTCGGTGAGGCGCCCGGTGCCGGGGATGGCGAGCGCGTCGATGGCCACCGGCAGGAAGAGCACGAGCACGCTCCAGAAGACGATGAGCCCCAGCACCTGTGAGGGCGGCTTGCGCACCCCCGCGCGGTTGAGCGCGGCTACGATGCCCCACGCCTCCGCCCGGCGGTCGAACGCGACCGCCTGCGCCAGGCGCCGGGCGATGCGCGCGCTGATCCACGCGCCGGCCAGCCCGACCGCGGCCAGCGTCAGCATGGCCAGGATCCCCGGGAGCACGAGCATCAGCCGTGTCTTGAGATCGCCGAGAGCGGCCCACACGAGATCGCTCCACATATCGGTCATGATCCGCGCCTCCAGGAGAGCAAGGTCGACGCCAACGGGTCGTCCACACGGTACCACGCGGGCCACGCGCCAGAAAGGCGCGGCGCCGTCGGGCCGCGGGTCGGCGCTACCGGGCCCGGGCGGTAACCTTTTCCGGCGTCCAGTGCGCCGTCGCGCGCGCGGGCGGGAGCGCGGGGCGTGGGAGGCGCGTTTCGAGCGCCCGGCCGCGACACCACCACGTGCGCGGCGCCTGGCACAGCGATTGCCGACGATGGGGCCGGAGGCGACATCCGGACGTGCCGATGGGCGGCATGCCGATGGGCGGACATGGCGATCGGGCTGATCGTGGTGCTGGTGGTGCTGGCCCTCGGGGCGATCCCGGCGTGGCCGTACAGCCGGGACTGGGGCTATTACCCGAGCAGCGCGCTGGCGGCGGCGCTCCTCATCCTGCTGGCCCTCGTGCTGACCGGGCGCCTGTGACCCGGTGGCCGACTTCCGCTCCGGGGCATCGCGCGATGAGCCGGTCGAGTCAGAGCCGGTCCGCGCGCGAGCGGATCGCCCAGGCCTTCACCATGGTCGAGGACGTGCTCTACGTGGGGCTGGGCGTCGTCCTCGCGGCGGGGGGTGCAGCGCTACTCGCGAACGCGGCGGTCTACTTCCCCCGGAGCCTGCTCGGCGGGGCGATCGGCGCGAGCGTGGTGGCGGTGCTCGACCAGCTACTCCTGATCCTGATGATGGACCAGGGCGAGTCGGCGTTCCGCTACGCGATGATCGAGCTCGGGCTGCTCACGGTGATGACCGGCGTGCTCGTGACCTGCCTGGTGGGCCTGCGCAAGCGGGACAAGGAAGCGGTGGCCGAGCGAGCCTGAGCGGGAGGGACGTCGTGAAGATCAGGCAGGTCGACGACGCGGGCGGGCGCCGCACGTTCGTGCTCGTGTGCGACAC
This sequence comes from Methylomirabilia bacterium, assembly GCA_041497895.1. Classification (GTDB taxonomy): domain Bacteria; phylum Methylomirabilota; class Methylomirabilia; order Rokubacteriales; family CSP1-6; genus CAMLFJ01. Next base: position 19,562 of record JBGQHJ010000087.1, on the reverse strand, counting down.
GGGGGACGATCCGGTGGAGGCGCTGACCGCGACGGCGAAGCGGTTCGACCTCCGCGCCGCCTCCCTGACCGGGATCGGGGCGCTCGCGGCCGTGACCCTGGGTTTCTTCGACCACGCCCGGCGGGACTACCGGCGGCGGGTCATCCGGGAGCAGGTCGAGGTGCTGTCGCTGATCGGCAACATCGCCCTGGATCGCGGGGAGACCCGGGTGCAGGCCCACGTCGTGGTCGGCCGGTCGGACGGCGCGGCCCTGGGCGGCCACCGGAGGGGCCGTCGACCCGATCCTGGAGGTCACGCTCGTGGAGGCCCCGGCTGCCCTGCGCCGGAAGACCGACCCGGCGACGGGGCTCGCGTTGATCGATCTCGCGTGGGGGGAACGCGGCCGCTCCCGGGTGGTAGTTACACGGTAAAATGTTCCCTCCATCGGGCGGCCGGTCGGGACGACACCTTGATGATGGGTCTGAGGTGTGGGCGATAACCGAGAGTCGCGATTGAGATCAGAGGCTTCGATCCGGTACCTTTTTCCACCCGGAACTTTCGAGGCACATCGATTGCAGCCAGGTCGCCAAGACTCGAGCCGGACCACTCGATCCACCGGACACCAACACACCCGAAGGGGGACGACCTATGAAGCATCGCATCCTGATCGCTGACGACGATGAGTCGGGCCGTAGCGGACTGGCGGCCCTGCTGACGCTGTGGGGGTACGAGGTTCAGGAGGCCGTGGACGGCAAGGACGCGCTCGAGCGGGCGCCCGCCTTCCGGCCCTCCGTGGTGATCGCGGACATGGTCATGCCGGTCATCGACGGTATCGGTCTCCTGAAGCCCCTCGCCGCGGCGGTGCCGGAGGCGGCGGTAATTCTGTTAACCGCTCACGGCTCCATCGAGACCGCGGTGTCGGCGATGCGCGAAGGGGCCTACGACTACATGACCAAACCGGTCGATCCCCGTCGCCTCCGCGTCCTCGTGGAGAAGGCAGTCGAGAAGGTCCAGGTCAGCCGCGAGGTCACGGTCCTGCGTCGCCAGCTCAAGGAGAGCCGCGGGCTGGGGCCGCTGCTGGGCGTGAGCCCGGCGATGCAGGAGGTCTACCGTCTGATCGAGATGGCCGCGCCGAGCCCGGCGCCCGTGCTGATCCTCGGCGAGACCGGCACCGGCAAGGAGCTGGTGGCCCGCACCATCCACCAGATGTCGCAGCGGGCGAAGGGACCGTTCGTCGCGGTCAACTGCTCGGCGATCCCGGAGACCCTGCTCGAGAGCGAGCTGTTCGGGCACGAGAAAGGGGCCTTCACCGGCGCCATGGCCCGGCGGCCCGGCTACTTCGAGCTGGCCGACGGCGGCACCATCTTTCTCGACGAGATCGCGGAGATGAGCTCGAACCTGCAGGCCAAGTACCTCCGCGTCCTGCAGGACAGCCAGGTGCGTCGCGTGGGGGGCCACGACGAGATCGGCGTCGACGTGCGGGTGGTCGCCGCCACCAACAAGGACGTGGTGAAGGCGGTGCAGGACGGCACGTTCCGCGAGGATCTGTACTACCGGGTCAACGTGCTGACGATCCCGCTGCCGCCGCTCCGGCGGCGCCCGGAGGACATCGCGCTCCTGGCGGACGCGTTCATCGCCGAGTTCAACGAGAAGTACGCGCGCTAGGTGCGGAGCGTGGATGGGGCGGCGCTCAAGCTCTTGAACGATCACGCCTGGCCGGGCAACGTGCGCGAGCTCCGCAACATCATCGAGCGGGCGGTGGTCTCGTGCGAGGACGGGCTGATCACGCCGGAGTGCCTGCCGCTGTCGCCGCTCGGAGCGCCGACGAGGGAGCGGGCGAACGTGGTGGTGCTGCCGCTGGGCACCACGCTCGACGACGGCGAGCGGGAGCTGATCCTGAGAACGCTGCACTCGGTGAACAACAACAAGACCCGCGCCGCCGAGATCCTGGGGACCACCCCGAAGACCCTCCACAACAAGGCGCGCCGCTGGCGCGAGCTGGAGCTGGACCGGGATCAGGGGAAGCGCGCCTAGCCGGCGCGCGGAACGGAGCCTGGCGGCCTAGCGGCGGCGCGCGCCGCCGCTAGGCCGGGCGCCGATCCACACCACCCACGGCCGCGACGAGGAGCCATCCTGTCGGATCTCGACGGGATAGCCCTGCTTCTCGATGCTGCTGGCCAGGCGGCCGGCCGCCGTCCGATCCGTGAAGGCGGCCGCGGGCGTCCACTCGCGTGACTCTCTCGCAGCGCGTCGCGGCTCGGGAACGGGTTGCGGCTCGGCCGGGCGCGGCTCGGGCGGAGCCGGGGAGGCCGCGATTCGGTGAGATCCCTCCGGTGTGCGCGGCGCGGGCGCGGGAGCGGATTCGCCTCGGCTCGGTCTGCTCGGTGGCGGCAGCGAAGGGCCCGTCTCGGGGGCGACTGCCGGGGACGGGTCGTCGATCTTCGAATCGGCCCTCGGCGGATCGCTCGTCGGCGAATCGCTCCTGGGCGACTCGGCTTTCGGCTCCTCGGTGGTCGGTGGGCTGGAGACCGGCGGGCTCGAGAAGAGCCAGCCGCCCATCCCCCGGCCCGCCTGATCGCTCCGCACGTCTCCGCGGAGCACCTCGGAGGCGGAGGACCTCGACGCGAGCCCGGAGTCGGTGCCGCGGGAAGCCAGCGGGCCGGGAGCAGATGTGGTCGTGGTCGGTGTCCGAGCCGGCGCCGCGGATCCCAGCACGTAGGGCAGGCCGAAGAAGATCAGGAGGAAGGTCGGGACGAAGGCTCCCGCCGCGACGGCGGGACCGCGAAGGGGCGGCGTCCACCTCGGCCGACCCGGGTCGACCTCGCCGTACGCCTCGTCGCCCCGCTCGGCGATCTCGTCGCCCGGAAACACATCCTCGCGCGTGATCTCGTCTCGCTCGTGCCTGTCATGTTCCCCTTTGAGTCTCAGCATGGCGACGAGAGCAGGCAAGGTATGTGCCAGTGGGGCGCGAAACGGAGTTGGCCCATCGAGCGTCCGGTGCTGGCACCCGCGGGGCGCGAGCAGGGAAGAACTACTGGAGCCGGCGGGGAGTTTCTTCCCTCGAGGGTCGCGCGGCCTTGGCACGCGGGTTGCGACCGGCGGACGCCTCAGGAGGTCGGCCCATGCGAATGATCGGCAGGATGTGGAGGAACGGCTCGCCCCGCTGGAGGGTGGCCGTGCTCGACGGCGACATCGCGTCGCGTGCCTCGCTGCGCGCGGCCGTCGAGGACGCGGGAGGCACGGTGGCGCTGGAGGCGCCCTTGCGGCTGGACGCGGTGGCCCTGATGCAGCAGACCCGCCCCGACGTGCTGATCATCGCGCCCAGCCTCTCGGGACGGCGCGAGCCGGCGCTCATGCCGCGCATCACCGCGGCGTGCGACTGTCCGGCGGTGCTCTTCACCCGCGACACCGCGTCCGCCGTCGTGAAGCAGGCCAATCGCGCCGGGGTGATGGGTTTCATGCTGAAGCCGCTCCGCGCGGCGGAGGTCGCGCCGACTCTCGATCTCGCGCTCGCGCGCTTCCGCGACATCCGGCGGATGCAGCAAGCGCGGGCCGAGCGTCCGCTCGTGGATCGGGCGAAGGGCAAGCTGATGAGCGATCGGCAGCTGAGCGAGGCCGAGGCGTTCCGGTGGCTGCGCAAGCAGGCGATGAACTCCCGGCAGCGGCTGGGCGACGTGGCCCGGGCGGTGCTCGAGGACGAGTGGGCCTGGGAGCAGCCGCTCCCGCAGGGTGCACGTTGACGCGTCGCGCCTGTCCGGCGCGCCGGGGCCGCGCTGGAAAGCTTTACACGATGGTCCTGGAAATTCCTACTCGATCGGGACGGTTCGTCCAGTTGTGATGGCCGGCGGCTTATGGGGTGGTAACTTGGACACGAGGCACGGTCCCATCCCGCTGGCATGGGCGATGCAGCCTCGAGAGCCGCGGAGGTGACCACCATGGAAATCATCGTCGTCGCAGCGATGCTGTCCCTGGTCGTTCTGCTCGGAATCGGGGTGAAGCTCTACGATCTCAAGCGCCAGCGAGAGGAGGAAGCGGTGGCGGCCCAGGCCAGAGTGTCGGACGCGCTGCTGATGGATGCCTCGCTCGCGGGACTGCCGCTGACGCCGACCGCGCACGTGCCGCTGTGGAAGGGCACGCCGCTCGTCGTCGAGATCAAGGGCGCGGTGCCGCGCGCCGAGCTCCGGTCCGCCGCGGTCGACGTGGCCCGGCGGGAGATCTCCCGGAGCCGCTCCGACTTCCAGGTCGAGGACCACATCAAAGTGGATCCGGCCATCCTGACGCGGGCGGCCTGAACGTGCGCGTGGGACTCGTCGCGCGGCTCGTGCCAGTAGCGGTGGCGGGACTCCTGGCCGGCGCTCCGGTGGTCGAGGCCGGGGCGCCCACCGATCAGCTCAAGTCGTCCGTCGAGCAGATCGTCAAGGTGCTGGAAGACCCCGCCCTCAAGACGGACGCTCGCGCGAAGGACCGCCGGGCCGCCATTCGCAAGGAGGCCGAGGTCGTCTTCGACTTCACCGAGACCGCGAAGCGGGCCCTCGGCCGCCACTGGCAGACCCTCTCCGAGAAGGACCGTCAGGAGTTCACCGAGCTCTTCACGGATCTGATCGAGCGGGCCTACATCTCGAAGATCGAGCGTTACAGCGGCGAGCGCATCGCCTACGCGGGAGAGGCGGTCGACGGCGGGCTCGCGACCGTGCGCACCCGCTTCGTCAGCAAGCAGGGCACGGAGATCCCGGTGGACTATCGTATGCAGCAGCGAGGCGATCGGTGGCTCGTGTACGACGTGGCCGTCGAGGGCGTGAGTTTGATCAACAACTACCGGACCCAGTTCGACAAGATCATCCAGACCTCCTCGTACGCCGAGCTGGTCCGGAAGATGAAGGCGGCAGAGGTGGGAGCGCCCGCCGCGCCCCGCTCGTGAGCGCTCGTGTGCGGCGGTCCGGGTGGCGCGGCGGGGCGGCGGCCGCGCTCCTCGCCGGGCTGCTCGTGTTGCTGGTGCCGCCGGCCGCACCGGCCGGGGAGCGGCACGCCGGGACGGTGCTGGCGGTGGATCCTCAGGCGCGCACCCTCATCGTGGACGAGTTCGGAGCGGGGGGCGAGCGCCGGGCCTTCAGAGTACAGGTGCGTCGCGATGCCATCGTCCTCTGGTCGCAGCGCAACCAGACCGGTCGGGATCTGAAGGACGCGTTCCGGGACAGCACCATCGGGCTCGGCGACGTCCGCATCGGCGACTTCGTGGTGGTCGAGCTCTCGGACGATCCCGACGTGGCCCGGCTGGTGATGATCACCCTGCGGAGGGACGCCGGCTCCTGAGCCTCTCACCTCCCTCCCAGAGCGTGCGCGCGGACGGCTGATGGTCACGTTGTGGGAGGGCCGCTTCCGCATCTTGCGCCGCCTCACGCTGTTCGCAGGGGCACTGCTCGGGATTCTCATTGTCGTGGGGGCCGGTCTCGCCATCTATTCGGCACGCGCCCTCTCCAAGTTCGAGCGGGTCGAGGCACGCCGCTCGACCCTCCTCTACGCGGCTCCGCCGGTGCTCCGGCCCGGGGTCTCGGTGAGCGCGCTCGATCTGGCCGGTCTCCTCGGCCGGCTCGGCTACCGCGAGAGCCGAAGCGCGGCGGGGCCGGGCCAGTTCTCGCGAACGGACAGCGCCTGGGACGTCAACGTCGGGTCCGGGGGCGGCGGCGCGGGCCGGGTCAACCTGACGGTGTCCGACGGGCGCATCACCCGCCTGCGCCAGAACGGCACCGACGTGCGGAGCGTGGCGCTGCCTCCCGAGCTGCTCGCCAGCGCGGGCGCGGGGATGGGAGAGAATATCCGCCCGGTTCACCTGGCCGACGTTCCCCCGGTGGTGCGCACCGCCATCCTGGCCATCGAGGACGAGCGCTTCTACGAGCACGGCGGGCTCGATCCGCGCGGCGTGCTGCGCGCGCTCTGGGCGAACGTGCGCAAGGGGCGGGTCGTCGAGGGCGGCAGCACGATCACCCAGCAGCTCGTGAAGAGCCGGCTCCTCACCCCCGAGCGGACGTTCTCGCGCAAGCTCAACGAGGCCTGGCTGTCGACCGCGCTCGAATGGCGGTACTCGAAGGACCAGATCCTCGAGGCGTACCTGAACGAGATCTATCTGGGACAGGTCGGCGGCGCGGCGGTGCGCGGGATCGGCGCCGCCTCCCGCGCCTACTTCGGCAAGGAGGTCCACCAGCTCACCCTGCCCGAGGCGGCGCTCCTTGCCGGGATGATCCGCGGCCCGAACAGCTACTCGCCGACCGCGAATCCCGACCGGGCGCGGGAGCGGCGCGACGTGGTGCTGACTCGCCTGCGCGATCTGGGGAAGATCTCGGAGGCGGACTATCGCCGGGCCCGCCGCGAGCCGGTGAAGGCCCATCCCACGCCGGGCAACGGCCTGGTGGCGCCGTACTTCGTCGACTACGTCCGCGCGGAGCTCGAGCGCTCCACCGACATGGACCTGGCCGAACAGCACGGCGTGCGGGTCTACACGACGCTCGACCCGGTGCTGCAGCGGCTCGCGGAGGCCGCGGTGGTCAAGGGGATCGACCGGCTCGAGACCGCGCGGCCGCGCCTGCGCCGCAAGGGCCCCGAGGAGCGCCTGCAGGCCGCGCTCATCGTGCTCGATACCACGACCGGGCAAGTGCGCGCGCTGGTCGGCGGTCGCGACTACCGCCTCAGCCAGTTCAACCGCGCGGTCCTCGCGCGGCGACAGCCGGGCTCGGCCTTCAAGCCGTTCGTGTTCCTCGCCGCGCTCACCCCGCGCCAGGAGGGGCCGCGATTCACCACCGCCTCGCTGATCGAGGACGCGCCGATCACGGTCGTGGTGGACGGCAAACCGTGGAGCCCCAAGAACTACGACGATCACTATCAGGGCATGGTCACGGTGCGTCGGGCCCTCGAGGGCTCGCTGAATACCGCCACCGTGCGCCTGGCCCAGGCCGTCGGCCTCGGCACCGTCGTCGGGACCGCCCGCGCGCTGGGCGTCGAGGGAGACCTCAAGCCGGTGCCGGCGCTGGCCCTGGGCGTCTTCGAGACCACCCCGCTCGATCTCGCGCGCGCGTACCTGCCGCTGGCCAACGGTGGACTCGCGCCGGGCGGAGGCGCGGTGGACACCGTCACCGACGACAGCGGTCGCGCGATCTGGAGCGCCGGCCGGGAGACGCGGCAGGTGATCGGCGCGCCCGAGGCCTTCCTCGTGACCTCGCTCCTCGAAGGGGTGATCAATGCCGGCACCGGCGCCGCGGCCCGCACGATGGGGGTGCCCGGCGCGGTGGCGGGCAAGACCGGCACCACGAACGATGGGCGCGACGCCTGGTTCGTGGGCTACTCGTCGAACCTGCTGGCCCTGGTGTGGGTCGGCTTCGACGACGGCGCGCCGGCGGGGCTGTCCGGCGCGGAGGGCGCGCTACCGATCTGGTCGGAGTTCATGCGCCAGGCCCTGGACGTCTATCCGGGCGGCGCGTTCCCGGAGCCGGCCGGCGTCGTCTATGCGAAGATCGACGCGGGCAACGGACGGCGGGCGACCGCCTACTGCCCGGTCGTGGTGACCGAGGTATTCCTGGCCGGGACGGAGCCGCCCCCGTGTGAGGAGCACGGCGGTGTGACGGAGCAGATCGGGCGCTGGTGGGATCGGGTCTGGGACTGGTTCAAGAAGTAGCGGTCGCGGCGCGTTCAGCTGGCGAGCAGGCGGCCGGAGCGACGCAGGCGATCCTGGATGTCGCCCATGAAGAGGAAGGCGAGCCCGTCGGAGTCGGTGCGCCACACCAGGGCCGGCACGTTGAACGGCGTTCCGTCCGGGGGACGGAAGCGCAGCTGGGCCGGCGTCCCGATGTCCAGGCGCTCCCGAGGCCTCACCTTTGCGCCGCGGGCCGAGATGTCCACGGTCTGGAGCAGGAATCGACGCTTCCCGGCCTCGACGACCACGAGCCAGGAGACGTCCGAGCGGGGGTGCCGACGGCGATCGTTCTGTCGGGTGGTCATCATGGACGCCCGTTGAGCAACTGACGTGCCAGGGAGGCGAAGCGAATGATCCCAGCTACTTGTGGGGCTGCCAGCGCGTCATTGGAGCGTCACGCGGAGGTCGTGACGCTGACAGTGTCCACCAGGTGGCGGCCGGTTCCGTTGCCCGCTCAAAGCGTGTAGAGTCGTCCCGCCATGAGCGCGCCGACGGCGGAAGTGGTGATCTGCGGGGCCGGCATCGCCGGCGTGGCGGCCGCGTATCATCTGACCGTCCGCCGGGGCGTCCGCTCGGTGGTGCTCGTCGACGAGCGGCCGCCTCTCTCGCTCACGAGCGACAAGTCGGCCGAGTCCTACCGGAACTGGTGGCCGGGCCCCGGCGACGACATGGTCGCCCTCATGAACCGCAGCATCGACCTCATGGAGGAGCTCGCGCGCGCGAGCGACAACGTGTTCCTCATGAACCGTCGCGGGTACCTCTTCGCCACCGCCCAGCCCGAGCAGGTCGAGCGCTATCTCGAAGCCGGTCGGGACGCCGCGACGCGCGGAGTCGGCCCGTCGCGCGTGCACCGGTCGCCGGGCGGTGACTACCAGCCGTCGCCCGCCACCGGCTACGAGGGACAACCCATCGGCACGGACGTGGTGACCGACCGGAGCGTGATCCGACGGCACTTCCCGTACCTCGCCGAGGACACGGTGGCTCTGCTGCACGCGCGACGCTGCGGCTGGTTCAGCGGCCAGCAGCTCGGGATGTACTTGCTGGAGCGGGCGCGTGAGGCGGGCGTGCAGCTCATCGATGGGCGGGTGGACGCGGTGACGACCGCGGGCGGTCGCGTGACCGGGGTGCGCGTGAGTGGCCGGGACGGCAATCGCGTGATCGCCACGCCGCGCTTCGTGAACGCGGCGGGTCCGTACGTCAAGGAAGTCGGGCGGCTCCTGGGGATCGATCTCCCGGTTTTCTGCGAGCGCCACGCCAAGGTGGCCTTCCACGACCCGCAGGGCGTGGTGCCCCGAGACGCGCCCATGATGATCTGGACGGATCCGGTGCGGCTGCCGTGGGCCGATGACGAGCGCGAGGAGCTCGAGCAAGCCGAGTCGCACCGGCATCTCCTGGACGAGATGCCCGCGGGCGTGCACGGCCGGCCGGAGGGCGGCGGGGACAGCCCGGTGATGCTCGGGGTGTGGACCTACGACGTCGAGCCGATGGAGCCGCGCTTTCCCGTCGAGTTCGACCCGGCGTACGCCGAGATCGTGATCCGCGGGATGACCCGGCTGATCCCGGGCCTGCGTGCCTACGTGCCGCGGCTCCCCAAGTACTTCGTGGACGGCGGCTACTACACCAAGACCGAGGAGAACCGGCTGCTCTCGGGACCGCTACCGATCGAGGGCGCCTACGTCCTGGGCGGTCTCTCCGGCTACGGGATGATGTCCTCGAATGGCGCCGCCGATCTCCTGGCCGACTACATCGCGGAGCGCCGGCTGCCCCGCTACGCGCCCGCGTTCCACCTCGATCGCTATCAGGATCCCGCCTACCGCGCGCGCCTCGCCGAGTGGGGTGACTCCGGGCAGCTCTAGTCCTAGCCCCAGTACTGCATCGCGTCCCGGAGGATCAGCTCGAGCTCCGGCTGGCCCACCGGCCGCGGCGCTCCCGACAGCAGGCGTGGCTGGCGCAGCGTGCCCTCGATGAGGGCGGGCACGTCGCGCTCGGTGTAGCCGATGGCGGAGAGACCGTTGGGGATGCCGATGTCCCGCATGATGGACAGCAGCGCCCGCGGCAGCGCCTCGCGCCGCTCCGCTTCGCTCAGGTCGGCCACCGGCACCCCGAGCAGCTCGGCGGCGCGGAGGTGGCGCTCGGGCGACGTCGCGTAGGTGAAGCGGAACGCGGCGGGGGCGGTGAGGATCACCGACATGCCGTGCGGGACCAGGGGATGGCGGGTGCGGTAGCCGCTCGGGACGTAGTCGCGCACGAGCCCCGCGATCGGATAGGCCACCGCGTGGGGGATGTGCACGCCCGCGTTGCCGAAGCCGATCCCGGCGTAATTGGCGGCCAGCGCCAGGTGCAGGCGCGCCTCCACGTCGAGCCCGTTCAGCACCGCGCGACGGAGGTAGCGAGCCGCGTACTCCATGGCCTTCTCGCACCAGATGTCGCTGGCCGGGTTCGCGCCGATGTAGGCGGGCCGGTCCGGGGGGTGATGCTTGGCGCGCGCGTTGTAGGGTCGGGTGGTGTACGACTCGATGGCGTGAGTGAGGATGTCGGCGCCCGCCGCCGCCGTGACCTCGGGGGGCGCGCTCAGGGTATTGAGCGGATCCACCACGCCGAGCGCGGGCCGCAGGAGCCGGTGTGAGACGCCCGCCTTCACGTTCTGGTCCAGCACGTGGGTCACGGCCACCGCGGTGGTCTCGCTGCCGGTGCCCGCGGTGGTCGGTACTGCGATGAGGGGCCGCACCGGGCCCGGTACCGGCACGCCTTTGCCCACCGGCTTGTTGATGTAGTCGAGCAGGGGCGCCGGGTAGCAGGTGAGGAGGTTCGCCGCCTTGCAGGTGTCGATGGTGCTCCCGCCGCCCACCGCGATGAGGCCGTCGAACTCCTTGCTGCGCGCGTACTCGCCGGCCTCCTCCATCGACCGATCGGTGGGCTCCCCCTCGACCCCGTCCCAGACGTCGGCCTTCACGCCTTGCTCCTCGAGCAGAGCGCGCACCCGCTCCGGCAGGCCCAGCTCCGCCACGTGACGATCGGTGAAGATGAGCGCTTTTTTGATGCCGAGCCGGCTGGCGTCGAAGCCGATCTCGTCCATCGCGCCCAGCCCGAACTTGATCGGCGAGTTCTCCATCACGAAGACGGTCTCGGTCGGCAGGGTCACGCCCTTCATATGGCCTCCAGTGGGTGGCGAGAAATCGACCGGCCGGCCCGCGGCCGGAGTCCTCGCCATTATAGCGGGAGCCGAGGGGATGGGCCCGCGGGTCGCGGTGGCGGCGAATCAGGGAAGCGGCCCGGCGCGGTGGCGCCGACGCGCTTCTCTACGACGGCAGCGCGACGCGGGAGAGCAGCTTGACGTCGTCCAGCAGGCAGCCGGCGCCGCGCACCACGCAGGTGAGCGGATCGTCGCTGACGCGGATCGGCAGGCCGGTCTGGTCGTGGAGCAAGGCGCCCAGGCCGCGCAGCAGCGCGCCGCCGCCGGACACCACGATGCCCTTGTCCACGATGTCGGCCGCCAGCTCGGGCGGGATCTGCTCGAGGCAGGTGTGCACCGCGCTCACGATGGCCATGATCGGCTCGCGCAGCGCTTCGCGGATCTCCTCGCCAGTGACCAGGATGGTCTTCGGGATGCCGACGATGAGATCGCGGCCCTTGACCTCCATGGTGAGGTGCTCGCCGGGGACCGGGTAGGCCGAGCCGAGCCGGAGCTTGATCTCCTCGGCGTGGCGCTCGCCCACGAGCAAGCTGTAGCTCTTGCGGATGTGCTGGATGACCGCGGTGTTCATCTCGTCGCCTGCGATCCGGACCGACTTGCAGTACACGATGCCGGACAGCGACATCACCGCCACCTCGGTGGTGCCTCCGCCGATGTCGACGATCATGTTCGCGCCCGGCTCGGCCACCGGCAGGCCCGCACCCAGCGCGGCGGCGATCGGCTCCTCGATGAGGAAGGCCTCGCGCGCGCCGGCCTGCCGCGCCGACTGGCGCACCGCCCGCTTCTCGACCTGGGTGATGCCGGATGGCACCGTGACCACCACCCGCGGATGCACGAGGCTCTTGCGCTGACGGGTCTTGGCGATGAAGTAGTGAAGCATCTTCTCGGTGCTGTCGAAGTCGGCGATCACGCCGTGCCGGAGCGGACGCACCACCGAGATGGTCCCCGGCGCGCGGCCCAGCATCGCCTTGGCCTCATGACCCGCCGCCAACACCGCGCCGTCCTTCATGGCCACGATCGAGGGCTCGTTCAGGACGATGCCCTGCCCCCGGACGTACACGAGGGTATTGGCCGTGCCCAGGTCGACCGCGAGGTCGTCGGCGAGGAAGCCCATGAGAGATGTCAGGCGCATGCCTCACTCCTTTCGCGGTCGGACAGAACGCAACGGATGTGCCAGTGCGATGGCTTCGGCCGACGACGCGAAATGGTTGCCGGGGACGATACGCCCACAATAGACGGGGGTGCCGGCTACCGCGGCGCGGCCAAAAGTGTCAGATTGTGTAGGTTTTACATGACACTCGTGTAAAAACTACCCCGAATTCGGCGGTTCCAAGGCCCTTGTCAGGCCTGGAGGCGCATCGTACTCTTGGGGCCGCGCCGGGGGCGGCGCGGGGAGAAGGGAAAGGACAGGAGACCGGATGGAGGTCACCCGCAAGCCACTCGCGAAGATCGAGGGAAGGAAGCGGATGCAGGTCAGCGGCCTCACCGTCGCCTGGCACGGCACCCGTAGCCTGAAGGACTGGGTGGCGTACGTGGAGGACGGCGACGAGCGCGGACGACTCGTGCTCGCCCACCAGGTCTCCGAGCGAACCGTGAAGAGCCTCCTCGCCCGGATCCAGAACCTCTCCCGCGACGAGCTGCACGCGATGGGTCGACCGGTCGAGGCGGTCGCACAGCAGGGCGGGGGGCCCCCGGTCCGGCGGACGCCCGGCGCCGGCGAGGCAACGCCCGGCTCCGAGATCGCGGTACAGCCGACCGGTCGGCAGCTCGCGCTGACCGGGGATGGGGTCGGCGAGTCGGTTCCCGCCGAGCGCCCCCGCCGCCGCCGGCTGGCCACCCCGGTCGGGAGCCCGGCGCCCGAGAGTCGCCGCTCGGCCCGGGTGGCGACGCCGCGCGACCTGGTGGGTACCGTGAGGCAGTTGCGTTCGCGCCTCGAGACCCTCGAGGAGGAGCAGGAGGAGCTGCGGGCCGAGCTGGCGGTACTACGGGGCGAGGCGGAAGTCTACGACGGGCCCCCGAGTATCTTCGTGACCGGGTGGTTCCGCGCCACCCTGGTCCTGATCGTGCTCGCGATCGTGGTGGTGATCACGGTGCCGTGGCTGATGGATCTCTTCGAGGGCGGCTCGCGCGAGCCGCGCCCGCCGGTCCGCACCGAGGCGCCGGCGGGCACCCCGGTCGCGCCAGGGCGCTGAGACGGCTACTGCTGCGCGCAGCTCAGGTCCGCGCGCGCGTAGACGAGGCCGTTGGGGTAGTAGTGGATCGTCCCCGAGTCGCCGTTGCGGGCGAATTCCTCCGCCGACCAGCTGTCGTTGATCGACTTGAGCGTGACGATGTGGCGCTCGAGGGCCGCGCGGCATTCCTCCGCCGACGTGTAGCTGCCGGCCAGGATGTGATCGGTCTGCAGGCGGGGCACGCGGGCCAGCCAGCGCAGCACGATGGTATCGAGCGGGTTGTCCTTGCCTACGATGGATAGATCTGACCACAGCAGCCAGACCAGACTCAGAGTACCGATCCATTTCCTCATGCTCGATGACTCTAGGACCGGGAGGGGGACCTGTCAAGGCGACGAGGGGTGCCCGCCCCGGAACCAGTCGGATCGGCCGCGAGTTGAACACGGCACGTGCGAGAAAGCAGGCCCCCGGGGGGTAGAATAGGCGGCGAATGGAGACGATCCTGGTGGTGGACGACGAGGTCCAGGTGCGGGCCCTGGCGCGGGACATCCTGGTGGGCGCCGGCTACCGGGTGCTCGAGGCCGAGGATGGTGAGAGCGCGCTGCAGGTCGCCGAGGAGCACCAGGGCGCGATCCACCTGCTCCTGACCGACATCATGATGCCCGGGATCAACGGCAGGGAGCTCGCCGACCGGCTCGCCGCGGTGCGACCGGATACCAAGATGATCTTCATGTCCGGTCGGGCGGCCGAGGTCATCAGCGACGCCGGGGTGCTCATCCCGGTCGACGCCTTCGTGGCGAAGCCCTTCACCGTCGAGCGGCTGCTGAACAAGGTGCGCGAGCGACTCGAGTACCGCTCGCCGTTCTCCCGCCCCCGCTAGCCGCGGGCGGCCGCGACCCGCCGGGTCCCGCCCACATGGCAACCTCCGACGCCGACCCCATCGAGGCACTCTTCGCCCGCGGGGTGACCGACGGGCTACCGGTAGTCCCGCCCACTCCGGCGCGGGTGGCGGCCGCCGTCGCGGCGGCGGGGCGCGAGCCCGACGAGGTGGTGGCCGAGGTGCCACCTCGCTTCGGCCGTGCCACCGTGCAGAAGATCGCGATCAACGCGGTCATGGCCGGCTGCCGCCCGGAGTACCTGCCGGTGGTGCTGGCCGCGGTGGAGGCCATGTGCGACGAGCGCTTCTGTCTTCTCGGTGTCTCGGGCACCACCGACGCGGTAGCTCCCTTGGTGATCGTGAACGGCCCGATCCGGGCCGCGCTCGACATCAACTCGGGCGCCGGGGTCTTCGGCCCCGGCTGGCGGGCCAACGCCACCATCGGCCGGGCGGTGCGCCTGTGCTGGGTGAACATCGGCGGGGCGCATCCGGGCGTGATCAGCATGTCCACCTTCGGAGGGCCGGGCCGCTATACCTACTGTATCGCGGAGAACGAGGAGGCGAGCCCGTGGGAGCCGCTCCACGTCGAGCACGGCTTCGCGGCCGGCGATAGCACGGTCGGCGTGATGGCGGCGGAAGCCCCCCAGGTGGTCGCCGACACGCGGAGCCGCTCGGCCACGGACCTGCTGGCCACCGTCGCGCGCAGCGTGGAGGTGGTGGCCCACCACAAGGCGGTGGGGCTGGGCGACACCGCCCTGGTTTTCTCCCCCGAGCACGTGAAGACCCTGGCCGACGACGGCTGGTCGAAGAGCCGGGTGCGCGAGTTCCTGTGGACGCGCTTGCAGAAGCCGGTCCGGGATCTGTTGGCGGGACGCGACGGCGGCGAGGGGCTCTCCGATGAGGCGCTGACGGCGTATCCGGAGGGGGCGCGGAGCAGTGCCCTGGTGCCCAAGTTCCAGTCACCGGACTGCCTGAAGCTCCTGGTAGCGGGCGGGCCGGCGGGCCGCTTCACCGCCATCCTCCCGGGCTGGCCCTTCCGGAACGCGCCCTCGCGGCTCGTGTTCCGGCGGATCCGGCCGGTGGTGGCCGGACGCGTCTAGCCGCTGTCCATCTGAGCCGGGCGGTTCACTCGGTCGCCCGGCCGGAGGTTGAGGATGGCCTCCGGAAAGACCCGCGCCAGCCAGCTCACCACGTCGTTGACCGTGACGACCCCGATGGGGCGGCGCTGGTCGTCCACGAGCGGCACGGTGCGGTAGCCCGCCGCATGCATCCGGTTGATCGCGAAGCAGATGCGGTCGTGGGGCGCCAGGGCTTCCGGGGACGACGTCATCACGTCGCCGAGCCGGGTCCGGGACAGCTCGCGGCCCAGACTGACGACCCGGGTGAGCAGGTCCCGCTCGGTGAAGATGCCGACCAGGCGTCCGATCACGTCCACGATGACGACGGCGGCGCGCCGGTTGTCGACCATGCGCGTGACCGCGTCGGCTACCGTGGCGTCCGCGGACATCCGAATCGGCTCGCTGGGGGCGAGGAGACGGACCTGATCACTCAGCAGGGCGTCTTCGAGCTTGCGGAACTCACCGTCGAGGGCTTCGGAGTACTCGTCGTGGAACTCACTCATCGCCGCCACCTCGGGGGGTGCGAGCATGCTAGGACCTGGCATACCCGGTGTCAAGGCGAGCGGGTCGAGCGGGATGAGAAGGTGCTTACCTACTCAGGGTCGCGGGGTGGCCAAGCAAGGCCCGGCTCTTCCCACACCAATCGTGCGCGGTACGGAGGCTTGGTCCGGGTTCCTCTGAATCAATCACGCGCGGTGTCTCATGTGACGTATTCCGAGAGAGTTGTTAAGTAGTCGTAAGAAATGAGATAACAGGTGAGGAAGTGCGCCCGCCCAGGGCCGCGATTTGGAAGGCGCGCGGCGACCATCGGCGCCTGATCCAGCACGCGCGCGTGGCACCGAGTTTGCCCCGTATCAGGCGCCTTGAAAGTCATCTGTCCGCGATGTCGGCAGGAGGGCAAGCCTTGCCTCCTCGTCACGATCGATATCCCGGGTGACGACCGCGAGGTGCATGGCCTCTGCTGGACCCACCGTCTGCGCCTGCTCGGCCGGGGCGAGGACCCCACCCCGACGTCCGGCGCGGGGAACCGTTGACCGTGATGCTCACCGGACGGTTCCGACGCATCTCCCTGTGGGTCTGGAGTAGCCCGACTCGAGGTCGTCTGCAGGTCTTCGTGCGTCCCGACCGCCCGGCGCTGGTCGAGCGCATGCAGCGGCTCTTCGCGGAGGACCCCGAACAGGTCGAGGTGATGTTGGACCGTCGCCGCGGCGAGCGGCGGAGCGCGGCAGTGGGGCAGGAGCCGGAGCGTCGGCGCGCGGATCGGCGCCGGCCGCGCACTCCCGGGCCGGCCGGGAGCCCGACGGTGGCGATCGGCCACACATCGCGTCCTGGGCTGGATTACACTCCACTCAATCGTACGAAAGGAGAAGATCGGATGATGAGCGTCGAGTCCAAGCAGGTGCGCGATGGCGACGAGGTGCGGCGTTGGCTCGAGGCCGGGCAGACGCAGCTGGCCTCGCTGCTCGAGTTGCTGCACGAGCACGATCGCCTGCGCGAGCGGGTGGAAGCGTCGGAGCGCGAGAACGAGCGGCTCCGTGGGGTGACCTACGAGAACGAGCAGCTGCGCAATCGGCTCGAGACCTCCGAGCGTCAGGCCGAGCACCTGCGACAGAGCATGGGCGAGTTGCGGGTCGAGAACGAGCGGCACCAGAAGGAACGGGAAGACGCGGCGGAGCGGCTCAACCACCTCGTCAACGAGATCGCGCAACGGCTGCGCCCCGGCGCCGGGACGCCGCGCTCCTGACCCGGCGACCGGGGCCGTCGTCGGAAGACGCCTCCGTCCGGTGAGGATCGCGACGCCAATTTTTGTCCACTCTCTGGCGCGCGCTGCGCGTCAGAGAGCGGTGATGCGCGAGAGTTCAAGGGGTTTCCCCCCGCGCTCGCACTGGCACTCGCGTTGCACCCCGGATCGTATCGACTGCCCCGCGCAGAACTTTCTCAATGACCGAACCCGTTCTCGAGACTCGAGAGAAGGCCCGCGTACTCCTGGTCGACGACGAGGAGGGAGTGCGCATGAGCCTGCGCGCCCTGCTGGATCGCGAGTACCTGATCTCGAGCGTGGGGAGCGGGGAGGAGGCGATCGAGGAGCTGGCGCGGTTTCAGCCGGACCTCGTGCTCCTCGATGTCAAGCTCCTACCCAGCATGAGCGGGCTCGACACGCTCCAGTACATCAAGACCTTCAACGAGCGGATCGAGGTCGTGATGATCACCGCGTTCGCGTCGCTCGCCACCCTCAACGAGGCGCTGCGCCGGGGCGCCTTCGGCTACTTGATCAAGCCCTTCCCGCGGCGGGACTTGGCTCTCATGGTCCGCGACGCGCTCGCCCGGCGCAGCGCCCGGGTCGACCGGGCCTGACCCGACATATCCGGTCGTTGACAGGAGCACGCCGCGCGGTGAGAATTTCCCGGTACGCGCCTGAGCCGGGACGCGGGCCCGCCGGGAACCGAACGTGGTGTCTCTTACCGGGAGGACGTCATCCATGAGCCTCACGAGTCAAGTCGAGAAGTGGGTGGATGAGGTCGCCGCGCTGACCGGCCCGGCGAAGATCGCGTGGGCCGACGGGTCGAAGGCGGAGTACGATCGCCTCGTCGACGACATGCTGCGCGATGGGACGCTGCTGCCCCTGAACTCGCGCACCTATCCGAACTGTTACCTGCATCGCAGCCACCCCTCCGACGTGGCCCGGACCGAGCAGCTCACCTTCATCTGCACGCGCACGCGCGAGGAAGCCGGGCCCACCAACAATTGGATGGCGCCGTCGGAGGGCAAGGCGCGGCTCGAGGGGCTGTTCCGGGGTAGCATGCGGGACCGTCCGATGTGGGTGATCCCGTACCTCATGGGGCCCGCGGGCTCGGCGATGAGTCGAGTGGGAGTCATGGTCACCGACAGCGCGTACGTGGTGGCCAGCATGCACATCATGACCCGCGTGGGTGCGGTGGCTCTCGAGCACATGCGGAACGACGACGACTTCATTCGCGGTCTGCACTCTCTCGGCGACCTCTCGCCCGATCGCCGGTTCATCATGCACTTCCCCGAGGAGCGGTTGATCTGGAGCGTCGGCTCCGGGTATGGCGGCAACGCGCTGCTCGGCAAGAAGTGCCACGCGCTCCGCATCGCCTCCTACCAGGCGCGCACCGAGGGGTGGATGGCCGAGCACATGCTGATCCTCGGCCTGGAGGATCCCGAGGGTCGCGTCACCTATCTCGCGGCGGCCATGCCGAGCGCCTCCGGAAAGACCAACCTGGCCATGGTGGTGTCGAGCCTACCGGGCTACCGGGTGTGGACGGTCGGCGACGACATCGCGTGGATCCACGTGGACAAGCACGGCCAGCTCCGGGCCACCAATCCGGAGCGCGGGTTCTTCGGGGTCGCCCCGAACACGAGCGCCAAGACGAATCCGAACGGCGCGGCCATGGTGCGCTCGAACACCATCTTCACCAACGTGGCCCTGACTCCGTCCAACGAGCCGTGGTGGGAGGGAATGGGGCCGGAGCCGCCGGCCGGCCTGCTCGACTGGCAAGGCAAGCCGTGGACGCCCGGCTCGGGCCCGGCCGCCCATCCCAACTCGCGCTTCACGGTGCCGGCGCAGCAGTGCCCCTCGATCGCGCCGAACTGGGAGGACCCCGAGGGCGTGCCACTCTCCGGGTTCATCTTCGGTTCCCGGCGTGCGCGGGTGGTGCCGCTGGTCTTCGAGGCGTTCGACTGGGAGCACGGCGTGTTCCTGGGCTCGGCGATGGGCACCGAGACGACCGCCGCCATCACCGGCCAGGTCGGGGTGGTGCGGCGCGATCCGATGGCCATGATCCCGTTCTGCGGCTACAACATGGCCGACTACTTCGCGCACTGGCTGTCCTTCGGCCCGAAGCTCAAGAACCCGCCCAAGATCTTCCGGGTGAACTGGTTCCGGCGTGACGGTGACGGTCGTTTCCTGTGGCCGGGCTACGGCGAGAACGTGCGGATCCTCAAGTGGATCGTCGAGCGGATCCGGGGCGGCGGCAAGGCGGTCGAGACGCCTATCGGCCACGTGCCGGCGCCCGGGAGCCTCGACGAGGCGAGCCTGGGCCTGGCCCCCGGCGCGCTGGACGCCGCGCTCCGCGTCGACCGGGACGAGTGGCGCCAGGCTCTCGAAGAGCTTCGCGAGTTCTACGAGCAGTTCGATGAGCGGATGCCGGCGGCGATCTGGAAAGCTCACGCCGAGACGGCGCGGCGCTTCGGGCTCTGAGCCGGCGACGGCGATAGCCAGATGAGTAGCGTACGGGCGAGGCGAGCGGTGGTGGCGATCGGGCTCGCGGCGGCGGCCCTGGCCGGATGCGCGAGCGGCGACCCGCGGGCAGACGCCGACTTCCCGCCTCCGCAGCCCCCGGCTGCGGCCCAGCACTTCAAGGTGACGGCGCCCGGGCAGTTCCCGATCGACGTCTACTTCGCGGCCTGGGGTGACGGGTACGTGATCTACGCCCCGGGCGAGGCTCCGATCTACTTGATCTCGGACAAGAAGGACGGTTTCATCGTCCAGCGCCCGGGCGAGTCCGCGTCGTTCGTCTCC
>JBGQHJ010000086.1:0-21729 GCA_041497895.1 Methylomirabilia bacterium | reverse complement strand
GCGGACGACGCCCGAGCGCGCGGACGGGCGTGTCGCCGCGCTCGAGGCGCAGCTGAGCGTGCTGCTCGACCGGGTGCGGGCGCTCGAGGGCGCCGCCGGCCGCGACCGGGCCGCCACCGGAATCGACACGGGCCCGCCGCCCCCGCCGGTCGCCGAGCCCGCGATCGTGCCCGTGCCGTTCGTCGAGCCCGCTCCGCCTCCCGCACCCTTCGTGTCGCCGCCCGTCGGCGCGGCCCCGCCGGCCCGGCCCCCGCTCGACCTCGAGCAGCGGATCGGCGCCCGCTGGGCGACGTGGGTCGGCATCGTGGTGATCCTGGTCGCCGCCGCCCTTTTCCTCAAGTGGGCCTTCGACAACGAATACCTGGGGCCCGCCGCCCGCGTGGGCGTCGGCATCGTGGGCGGCCTCGGCATGCTGCTCGGCGGCCTCGTGCTTCACCGGCGGCGCGACGTCCCGTACCTGAGCGAAGGGCTCTCCGGCGGCGGCCTGGGCTGTCTCTACCTCTCGCTCTTCGCCGCGCACTCCCTCTACGGCCTGATCGGCGCCCCGGCCGCGTTCGGCTCGATGTTCGTGGTCACCGTGCTGGGCGCCGTCGTGGCGGTGCTGACGAGCCGCCTCAGCACGGCCGTCCTCGCGGTGGTCGGCGGGCTCCTCACCCCGGTGCTCCTGCAGGTGGAGCGGCCCGACGAGCGCAACCTGCTCGCCTACCTGTTGGTGCTAGACGTGCTCGCGCTGCTGGTGGCGCGCTTCCGGACGTGGCCCGCCCTCACCGAGCTCGCGTGGGGCGGCAGCGCGCTGCTGCTGCTGCAGACCCTGTCGCGCACGCCCGAGGCGCCCCATCCGCTGGCCCGGCTCCTGCTGCTCTCCGCGCTCTTTCTCGTGTTCCTGGCCGCCCCCGTGTTCCGAGAGCGAGCGACCGGGCGCCGCAGCCAGCCGATCGACCTGGCCTTGGTGGTCGCCAACGCGGCTGGGTACTTCTGGGCGGTCTACGTCACCCTGGAGGCCACGCGCCCGGGGCTCGAGGGGCCGTGGGCGGTCGGCCTGGCCGTGCTCTACCGGCTCGTCTCCTCGGACTACGGCTCCCGGGTGGCCGACGATCCCGCGCCGGTCATGGTGCACGAAGGCATCGCGTGGACCTTCCTCACCCTGGCCATCCCGCTCGTCCTGGACGTCCAGTGGGTCACCCTCGCGTGGGCGGTCCAGGGTGTCATGCTGCTCTGGCTCGCCTCCCGGGTCCCGGCCCCGGTGGCGGCCTGGGGTGGCCTCGCGGCGCTCCTGCTGGCCGGCTCGCGGGTGATGGCCTTCGACCGCTACTGGTCGACCGACGTCGTGGCGGTGTGGAACCTGACCTTCCTGATCCACCTCCTGGTCGGTGCCGCGCTGGTGGCCGGCGGCTGGCTCGGTGGCCGGGTGCGGGAGGAAGGGGACTGGCAGCCGAGCCAACGGATGCTCCGGGCGGTGCTCTGGGTGGCCGCGGCGGTGACCGTGGCCGTGCTCTTCTGGCGGGAGCCGACCGGTCTCTGGCCGGCGACGCTGCTCACCCTCGAGCTCGTCACCGTCGGATGGCTCGCACGGGGCTCGACCTCTCCCGCGTTCCCGGTCGCGATCTCCTTCCTGTCCCTGGTCGTGACCCTGCGGGTCCTCGTCGCCGACGATGACCTGGCGAGAGCGGCGGCCGGGTCGCTCGTGAGCCTGCCGCTCCTATCCCGCGCCGGGGCTTGCCTGGCGATCGGGCTCGCGGGAGGAGCCCTCGTCCGGGCTCCGGTCGACAGCGCGCGGCAAGTCGGCCGGATCCTGTCAGGGGCAGCGGGCCTGATCTTCCTCTTCGTCCTGAGCCTCGGGTGGACCCGATACCAGGAGGCGGTCGAGATGGCCACCCGGGCGTCGGGCCGCGTGCCGGCCGGCGATGTCGGCTGGCGCACGCAAGCCGGCCTCTCGGTGCTGTGGACGATGTACGCCGCCATCGCCCTCGCATGGGGCTTCGCGCGCCGGAATCCAGCCGTCCGCTACGGCGCGCTCGCCCTCCTCGGACTAACCGTCTTGAAGGTGTTCGCTGTCGACTTCGCAGCGGTCAAGACGTCCTACCGGATCCTCTCGTTCCTGGTGCTCGGCATCGTCCTGCTGCTGGTCAGCCTGGTCTATCAGAAGCTCCTCGGCCGGGAAATTTAGGCCTGACAAAGATAAGATAGCCAGTTATAGTCTCGACCTCCATGGTCGAGCCCGGTGATCCAGCGCGAGAGCAGTTCACGTTCAATGCGGGACGTCTCTGCCTTGACTTCGCCAACACGGTGCGGTTCCGACCCATCAGCGATCGACTCGAATTGATCAATTCATATGATAACTTGCTTGCGTGGGCTCGGCAGGCGACCATCCTCACCCCCGGCGAGGCGGCGACCCTGGCCGAACTGGCGCGCAAGCGCGAGCGCTCCAGGACCGATGCCCTCGCCCAAGCTCGGGCCCTCCGCGAGTCGACCTATGCGATCTTCTCCTCGCGGGCGGCGGGCCTCCCGGCCCGGGAGGCCGATCTGCACACACTCAACCGCGCCGTCGGCCGGGCGATGGCGCATGCCGGGCTGATCCCGGCCGGGCCCCGTTTCGAGTGGGCCTGGCCCGGCGCCGCCCCTGACCTGGATCGGGTGGCATGGTGGGTAGCACGCTCCGCCGCCGAGCTCCTGACATCTTCTGACCTAACCTTCGTTCATGAATGTGCCGGTTATGACTGCGGCTGGCTCTTCATGGACACGACGAAGAACCGAAGCCGCCGCTGGTGCGATATGCGCACTTGCGGGAACCGCGCGAAGAGTCGCCGCCACTACGAGCGTCGGCGGGCCGCCGACGGAACCGGGCGGCCCGCCGGCTAGCTACACGCTGAGAGCTGCCGAGACCTCGCGCAGCAGCTCGGTCGACGTGAACGGCTTGGCGACCACGAACTGGACGCCGTGCTGCTCGATCTTTCCCGGCTCCAGCCGGTCGCCGAAGCCGGTGATGAGTCCAACGGGAGTGCCCGGGGAGCGCTCCCGGCAGGCGGCCGCCACCTCCCAGCCGGACGCTCCGGGCATGGCCAGGTCGGTCAGCACAAGGTCGACCGACTCCGTCTCGATCCGGGAGATGGCGGCCAGGCCATCTGCAGCCTCGATCACGTGGCAGCCGTTCTCCCGGAGCAGCTCGCCCATCGACTGGAGGATCTCCGGGTTGTCCTCGACGACCAGCACCCGCTTGCCCGCGGGCAGCGCCGTCGTGCCCCCGGCCCGGGCATCGGCCGGTAACTCGGCCGGGACCGGCAGGCTCGCGACGAAGGTGGTCCCCCGCCCGAGCGTGCTCTCCACCTGGATCTGCCCGCCATGGCGGGTCACGATGCCCCAGACCACCGCGAGGCCGAGGCCGTTGCCCTGGGCTCCCTTGGTCGAGAAGAAGGGCTCGAACACCCGCCGGCGGGTCTCCTCGGACATGCCGCACCCGCCATCCTGGGCCCGGACCACGACGCGCCCGCCCTCGGTGGTGGTCCGGAAGGTGAAGCGGCCACCCGCGGGCATGGCATCGAGGGCGTTGTTGAGCAGGTTGAGGAAGGCCTCGCGCAGCTCCTCGGCCGTCCCCGCGACCAGCGGGACGGAGCCGGCCTCGACTCGCACGTCATACGACACGCCGCAGCTCTGGGCCTGGTCCCGCCACCGCGGCCGCGCCAGCTCGACCACCTGCCGCAGGACCTCGTTCATGTCCACCGGGCTGAACGGACGGATGCTCCGGGTGCGGGTGAACTCCTGGATCCGTCGGACCGTCTGGGCGCCGTCGTGGGCGGCCTGGTGGATGAGGCTCAGGCTCCCGGCCACGTCCGGCGCCTGCCCGCGCGCGAGCAGCAGCTCGGTGCGCAGCATGACGATCGCGAGGAGGTTGTTGAAGTCGTGGGCGACGCCCGCCGCCATCTCGCCCAGCGCCCGGAGCCGCTCGACCTGCACCAGCTGATCCTGGGACTTCTGCACGCCCTCGAGCGCGCGCTCGAGCTCCGCGTACAGCCGGGAGTTCTCGACCGCGATTCCGGCCTGCGCGGCGAACGTGGTGGCCACCGCCACGTCGTCCTCCGAGCAGGTGGACGACTGGCCGGTCACCGCGCTCAGGACACCGACCAGGCGATCGCCCGCCCGCACCGGGACCGAGAGCCAGGCTCGCAGCCCGAGCCGCGTCACCACCTCGACCTGCGCCGGGCTCAGCGCGGGTGAGCCCGCCAGGTCTGGGACGGCCAGGGGCTCCCCGGACGTGGCCACACCCCCGCACGGCCCGTCGCCCACCGCGATCTCCGCCGGCAGTAGCACGTCGACCCCCTCGCCGCGGGCTTCCGCGCGCACCAGCCGCCCGCCGTCGACCAGGTGGAACGTCACCACTTCGGCCTGCAAGAGGCCCGAGTAGAGATCGGCGATGCGCCGCTGCACGGTCGCGGGCGGCCAGAGCCGCGTGACGCGCTGGCTCACGTCCACCAGGGCCTCGAGCCGTCCCTGCCGGCGGGTCAGCTCGCGAAACAGGTTGCTGTTGGCCAGGGCCACCGCGGCCTGCGAGGCGAGCGAGGCGGCGAGGTTGCGCGAGGCCCTGGAATAGAGGAGGGCGTCGTGCTCGATGGCCTCGGTCGAGGGGAACGGGCGACCGCTCTCGCGCTTGGCGTTGATCAACTCGAGCACCCCGATGATCTCCCCGCCCGGCGTCTTCATGGGAAGGACCAGCATGGACTTGGTCCGGTAACCGGCCAGGGCGTCGACCTCCGGGTTGAAGCGATAGGGGCTGTCGGCCGGCAGCGCGTAGGCATCGTCGACGTGCAGGATCTGGCCCGAGAGGGCCACGTGACCGGCCAGGCTCTTCGGATTGATCGGCAGCGCGACCGCGTTGAACTCGACCGGCACGCTCTCGTTGTGGGCCAGCTCGAAGCGCAACCGCCGGGACCCATCGGCCGACGACTCCACCAGGTAGATCGAGCCGGCGTCGCTCCGGGTGATGGTCCGGGCCTTGGTCAGGATGAGGTCGAGCAGCAGCTTGGTGTCACGCTCACCGGAGAGCCGGACGCCGATCGCGTTCAGCTCCTCGAGCTGTCGGGTCGTCTCCCGGGCCTCGCGGGTGACCCGCGCTTGCTCGCAGGCCGCGCGAAGGACGCTCGCCAGAGTGCCCGGGCTCACCGGCAGAGTGAGCGAGACGTAGCCGCGCGCCACCGGCACCGCCTCGGCCCCGTCCGAGAGCACCACCACCGGCACCATGGCCCGGCGGGCGGCGTCGATCAGCCCGGTGTCCGGGTCGTCGAGCAGCAACACCGCGGCCGGGTCGCCCGCGCCGAAGTGCGGGGAGCTGCCGGGGGGCAGGAGCCGCGGCTCCAGGTCATCCGGGAGCTCGGCGATGACCTGCCCCCGGGAGAAATCGATCGGATACCACACGGTGCCGGAGCCGCTGACGCCCGGCGTGCGGGAGAGCTCGGAATCGATCATGGTCCGGGGCCTCACGAGAGCCTGGCTCAGCGCCCGCCGAGACCGCCGACGAGACCACCCACCACACCCCCGACGGTACCGGTGCCGCCAACCACCGTGCCGCCGACCCCGCCGACCGTGCCACCCAGCGTCCCGCCGACCCCGCCGACCGCGCCACCCAGGCCACCGACACCCAGTCCGCCGACTGTGCCGCCGAGCCCACCGACCGTACCGCCCAGGCCACTGACCGTACCGCCGCCGACCGTCCCGCCGAGCCCGCCCACGGTGCCGCCGAGGCCGTTGACCGTCCCGCCGAGCCCACCAACGGTGCCGCCCACGACATTACCGACACCGGCGACCGTTCCACCGAGATTGCTGGTCAGCCCGTTGACCGTTCCGCCCACCGCGTTGCCGAGCGCGCCGACCGTGTCGCCGAGCCCGCTCACCGTGTCTCCGAGGCCGTCGAGCCCCAGGCCGTCCATCAGACGCTCGAGCGTTTCCGCGGTGGTGCCGGTCACGTTCGTGACCGGGCCGGTCAGCCCATTGACGGTTCCCTTCACGTTCGTCAGCGCGCCCTGCAGGGGAGCCCCCGGGGTGGGGACCAGGAGCGCCGAGGCCAGCATCACCGCCCGGCCCTGCTCGCGGGCCACCAGCCCTCCGGTGAACTCGCTGGGGGCGCTCGGGGTCTGCACCTGCCGCGGCTTGAGGTCCGCGGTGAGGGCGGCCACCGCGTCGCGCGAGATCGGTTTCACCGGGCCCAGCGCGTTGCCGGCCACCACCACGCTCTGCAGCTCGGCGAGCCGCACCGTCGCGTGGCCGGGGTCGAGGCGCGCGCTCACGTCGAGGGCGCCGTGGAAGAGATGCACGCGGGTGGTCGTCGTCGGGGCCCCGCCGGACTGGCCGGGCTGCATCGGATCCACCTCGACCACGAAGACGGTGCCCCGCACCGCGGCCGTCGCGTTCGGCGAGCGGATCTCGATGACCTCGCCCGGGCGCATGCGCGCCTTCACGACCGCGACGCCCACCTTGCCGGACTGTAGATCGACCGTGACGCGGCCGGCTTCCTCGGTGACGGTGAGGACCGACAGCTCGCGAACGGTGATGAGCGCCTTGCCCCCGAGGAGCACGCGGACGAGCGAGCGCTCCTGGGTCTGGATCCGATCGCGCGCGAAGATCTCGTCGCGCATGCGGAGCGAGACCGGCGGGGCCACGGCCATGGCGCGAACCAGGGTCGCGTCGCCGTTCACGGTGGTGACGACTCCGGCGCTTCCGTCCGACTGGGCCGACGCGAGGACCGGGCTGACGCAGGCCAGCGCGGCCGCCATCGCGAGGATTTTCTTTCCGAACATGATCGCTCTCGCTCCCTTTGCCGGGCGGTGGGATTTGCCGATCTCGCCGGCGACGGGAGTGTCAGAGCAAGCGGGGTGCCACGCGGACACGAGGGTCCAAGTGTCCGCAATGCCAGGGATCAGCGTGTCAACTCATGGACGGGCCCGCGATGACACTCGCAAGAAGTGGCGGGGGGCGGACGAGAACAGAATGCAACTCGTGCTCGTGCGAGATCTGCACGGCGGCGCGTCGCGGGTTCGCCGCCGTGCGGGCCGGGAACGACTACCGGGAGCCGGTGATCTGCGTGCGGGCGAGGGCCGCCCCGGCCGCGAGGGCGCGCACCTTCTGATTGCACATGTACCGCGGCGACCACCCGAAGCCGCAGTCCGGGTTGACGTGGAGCTTCTCCGGGCGGCACACCGCGAGCACCCGGCGAATGCGGCCGGCCACCTCCTCCGGGCTCTCCGGGTAGAAGCCCTTGACGTCGACCACGCCCGCGCCCAGCTCGCGATCCTGGCCGTACTCCTTCCAGAGATCGAGCTCGGAGAACTCCCGCCCCGCGAACTCGAGCACGAGCTGATCGGCGCGGCACTTGAGGATGCCCGGGAAGTAGGGCCGGTACGAGCGGTCGAAGCGGGAGCGGCCGAAGCGGTTGCCGAAGCAGATGTGGAAGGCGAGCTTGGCCTTCACCCCTTCGGTGGCCAGGTTGTAGAGCCGCGCCATCTCCTCGCCGCTCACGTTGCCTCGCGCCGGCTCGTCGAGCTGGATGAAGTCGGCGCCCGCGGCCACGAGCGCGCGCAGCTCCGCGTTGATCACCTCCGCGAAGCGCTCGGCCACGTCGACCACGCCCTTGTACCTCTTGCCGGGATGGATGCGCGAGCCGAAGGTGAGCGGGCCGGCGCAGGTGGCCTTGGTGGCCCGGCCGGTGTGGGCCTTGAGGTACTCGAACTCCTTCACGATGCCGAGCCCGCCGTCCGGGGTCTCGATGCGACCGGTCGCCTCGTAGCGCGTCTGCTGGTCGTAGCCCCAGGGCCCGGCCTTGCGCCGCACCGGCAGGGGCTCGATGCCCCTGATGATCGCGTAGTAGGAGTCCACGTAGCCGTCGAGCCGGCGCACCTCGCCGTCGGTGATGATGTCGAGCCCGGCGCGCTCCATGTCGCGGATCGCGGTGTCGGCGGCGTCGTCGAACATCTCCTCGAGGTCGGCGGGTCCCATCGCCCCCGCCTCGTAGGCCTTCACCGCGGTGAACCACCAGCCGGCCTTGCCGTGCGAGCCGACGACGGTGGCGGGGATCAAGGGGAGAGCGGCCATCGGCGTTTCCTCCTGGGTTCGGGGCGACTATAATGGCGGGCCATGAGCGCCGCCTCGCCCCATGCGAGCATCCTATCTCTGCCGGATCTGGTCAATGGCGACGCCGACCTCGTCCGCCGTGGACGATACCTCACCGCGACCTTCCTCGTCGAGGTCGGCGAGCGCGAGTTCCTGGTGCGGGTGGTGGAGGGCCGCGTGGCCGCGGTCGAGGCCGGCCCGTTCCTGATGCGCTCCTGGACCTTCGCGCTGCGCGCCTCCGAGGACGCCTGGCGGCGCTTCTGGGAGCCCACGCCCGCGCCGGGCTACCACGACCTCTTCGCCATGAAGAAGCTCGGGGTGGCCCGCATCGAGGGCGACCTGGTGCCGCTCATGGCCAATCTCCGCTACGTCAAGGACGTCGTCACCGCGCCGCGGCGGAAGGCGGGGGGCTGAGTGGCCGAGCCCGTCTTCGAGCCGATCCGGGGCGCCTACGTCCACCTGTCGCTCGGAGACCGTCCGCACCGCGTGTACTTCGAGGAGGCCGGCCAGGGGATCCCCCTCGTGTGCCTGCACACCGCGGGCGCGGACGGCCGCCAGTTCCGCCACCTCCTGAACGACGAGGCGGTCACGCGCCATTTCCGGGTGCTGGCCTTCGACATGCCCTGGCACGGCAAGTCGCTGCCGCCGGCGGGTTGGCAGGACGAGGAGTACCGGCTCACCACGCAGGCCTACGTCGACCTGATCCTCGCGTTCTGCGTGGGGCTCGGGCTCGATCGACCGGTCGTGCTCGGCTGCTCGATCGGCGGCAAGATCGTGCTCGAGCTGGCCCGCGCGCATCCGGAGCGGTTCCGGGCCCTGATCGGCCTCGAGTCGGCCGCCTACCAGCCGCCGTGGTACGACGACACCGGCTGGCTGCATCGCCCCGACGTGCACGGCGGCGAGCTGGCCGGAGCGCTCATGTCGGGCCTCATCGCGCCGCAGAGCCCGGACGAGACGCGCTGGGAGACGCTCTGGGGTTACATGCAGGGCGGCCCCGGCGTCTTCAAGGGCGATCTCCACTTCTACCGGGTCGACGGTGACTTCCGGGACCGCGTGGGGCAGATCGACACCACGCGCTGCCCGCTCTACCTGCTCACCGGCGAGTACGACTTCTCGTGCACGCCGGAGGACACGCGCCTCACCGCCCTAAAGATCCCGGGCGCCCGCTTCACGGTGATGACCGAGATCGGCCACTTCCCGATGGCCGAGAACCCCGCCCAGTTCCGCCGCTACCTACTGCCGATCCTCGACGAGATCCGCGCCGCCTCCGGCTGAAGCGAGCACGCGCCTCACGCCGCGCCGCCGATCAATCGTAGAATCGCCGCGTCCGCCCGCACCGCCTCGGGCGGGCCGCCGAAGATGATCTCGCCCCGCTCGATGACGTAGAGCCGGGTGGCGAAGGCGGGCACGTGGTGGATGTTGGACTCGGCGAGCAGGATCGAGTGGCCGCGCTGGGTGATCTCGGCGAGGCCCTGGCTCACGGTGGGGATGATCGCGGGCGAGAGCCCCTCGAAGGGCTCGTCCAGCAGCAGCATGGCCGGGTCGAGGGCGAGCGCGCGCGCCACCGAGAGCATCTTGCGCTCGCCGCCGCTCATCTCGGGCCCCTTGCGTGCCGCGTACTTCCGGAGGACCGGGAACACCTCGTAGGCGCGCTCGATGCGCTCGGCGGCGGGCCGGCCCCCCGGCCGCGTCCAGGTCGCGATCTCGATGTTCTCGGCCACCGTGAGATCCGGGAAGATCCCGCTGTCCTCGGGAGCGAAGGCGAGCCCCCGCCGCGCGATCTCGTGGGTGTGCCGGCGGTGGATCTCCTCGCCCTGGAACAGGATGCGCCCGGCGCGGGGGCGCAGGTAGCCCATGATGGCGCGGAGGATGGTCGACTTGCCGGCTCCGTTGCGGCCGACCAGGCAGACCACCTCGCGATCCCTCACCTCGAGCGACACCCGGCGGAGGATGTGGCTCGACTGGATGAAGACGTCGACCGCCTCGACGGTCAGCACGCAGCCCTCCGGCCGATCACCATGTCCACCACCCGCGCGTCGGCGCGGATCGCGGCGGGGGCCGCGTCGGCGAGGACCCGGCCCTGGTGCAGCGCGATGATCCGGTCCGAGTAGCCGAAGACGATGTCCATGTCGTGCTCGACCTGGATGATGGCCTTGAGGCCGATCTGCCGGGCCGCGCCGACCAGGATCTCCATGACCGCGTGCTTGTCGGCGGTGCTCACCCCGCTGGTCGGCTCGTCGAGCAGGATGATCTCGGGACGGAGCGTGAAGGCGGACGCCACGTCGAGCAGCTTCTTGTCGCCCTGGGGCAGGGCGCGCGCGCGCGTATGGGCCCGGTCGGCCAGGCCGAAGAGCCCCGCCACCTCGATCGCCTCCGCCTGCACCTGGCGGTCGCCCCGGAGCGAGGCGAAGAGCCGGCCCCCGCGACCGAGCCGCGAGACCACCGCGACTTGCAGCGTCTCCAGCACGGTCAGGTCCGGGAAGATCTGGACCAGCTGGAAGCTGCGGGCCATGCCGAGCCGGGCGAGGGCGACCGGGCCGATCCCGCCGATGTCGCGGCCCTTGAAGCGCACCCGGCCCTCGGTGGGCGGGAGGACGCCGGTGAGCAGGTTGATCAGGGTCGACTTGCCGGCGCCGTTGGGCCCGATGATCGAGACGAACTCGCCCTCGCGCACCGCGAGGCTCACCCCGTCGAGGGCCACGTAGGCCCCGTAGCGCTTCCGGAGATCCTGCGCCTCGAGGATCATCCGCGCGAGACCTCGACCGGGTCCCGGCGACGCGTGAAGAGGCCCATGAGCCCGCCCGGCGCGAAGATCACGATGAACGCGAGCACCGCGCCGAAGATCAGCCGCCAGTAGGGGAAGATCGACATCACGGTGTCCTGCAGGAAGATGAACGCGAAGGCCCCCAGGAGCGGCCCGAAGAAGGAGGAGAAGCCGCCGAGCAGGACCATGAACACCAGGTTGCCGGAGTGGGTCCAGTAGGCGAGGGTGGGGTCCACGTTGCCGGTGGGCGGAGCGAGCAGGGCCCCGCCGACCGCTCCGTACACCGCCGAGATCATGAACGCGTACCACCGGTAGCGCGGGACGCTCACGCCCAGGCTCTCCGCCTTGAGCGGGTTGTCACGGATGGTCTTGAGGCAGAGCCCGAAGGGCGAGTCGACGATCCGCCACATGAGCAGCGTGGCCAGGACGAGCACCACGAGCGAGAAGTAGTAGTAGGGCCCGACGAGATACGCGGTCTTGTTGAAGCCGGCCCACTCGCGGCCGAGCAGGTAAGGGCGGAGCATCCGCATCCCCTCGTCGCCGCCGGTCAGCCGGTAGAACTTGAGCAGGAAGGTGTAGAAGACCATGCCGAAGGCGAGCGTCAGCATGCCGAAGTAGATCTTCACGTAGCGTACGCAGAGTGCGCCCACCGGCGCGGCCACGATCGCGCCCGCCAGGGCGGCCGCGGGCAGGATCAGCTCCATGTGTCGCACCCCGAGCCGCGTGGTCAGCACCGCCCCGGTGTAGGCCCCGATGCCGATGAAGAGCGCGTGGCCGAACGAGACCAGCCCGCTGTAGCCGAAGAGCAGGTTCAGGCCCAGCAGGATCACCCCGTAGGCCATGAACGGCAACATCAGGGTGACGTAGTAGGGCGGGCTGACGAGGGGCAGGACGAGGACCGCGGCACCGACGACCGCCAGGACGAGGGGCGTCCTCACGCCGTGGCCGCTCCGAAGAGCCCGCGCGGGCGCCAGAGCAGGACCGCGATCACGATCAGGTAGATGAGGAGCATCTCGAGCTCGGGATAGACCGCGATCGCGACCGATCGCAGCACGCCCACCACCAGGGCGCCCAGGAAGGCGCCGCGCATGCTGCCGAGGCCGCCGATCACCACCACCGCGAAGGCCTCGACGATCAGCTCGATGCCCATCTCGCTCATGGCCGCGGTGGCCGGGATCACGAGCGCGCCGCCGAGCGTGCCCAGCATGGTGCCGAGGGTGAAGACGCGGACGTAGAGCCAGCGCATGTCGACCCCGAGGGCCTCGGCCATCTCGCGGTTGTCCGCGGCCGCGCGGATGATGCGGCCGAAGGCGGTGCGGGTGAGGATGAAACCCATGCCGAGCGCGATGGCGAGGCTCGCCCCGATCACGATCAGGTTGTAGACCGGCACCGTCGCCCCGAGCAGGCGCGCCTGACCGTAGGTGAGGTAGAGCCCGCCGGTCGACGCGGGCGCCGCGCCCCAGGTCATGCGGATCAGGTCCTCCAGCATCAGGACGAGCGCGAAGGTGAGCAGGAGCTGGAAGGTCTCGTCGCGATCGTAGACGAACCGCAGCAGGCCCCGCTCGACCACGGCGCCGACCAGGCCGACCGCGAGCCCGCCCGCCACGAGCGGCACGATGAACAGGATGGGAGGTCCACCGTGCCCGGTGAAGTAGGCGACCGCGGAGATGCCGCTGTAGGCGCCGAGGGCGTAGAAGGAGCCGCAGGCCAGGTTGAAGATCTTCTGGACCCCGAAGACGAGCTGGAGCCCCGCCGCGACCAGGAACAGGATGGCGGCGTGGAAGACACCGCCCATCAGGATGTTGACGAGGTTCGCGGTCACGCGCGAGGCATCAGATCTTCCAGGAGTTGATCCACTCGATGAGCTTCGAGCCCGCCGGCTTCATGGCGACCTTGGTGGAGATGACCTCGATCGGGTTGATGGTCACGAAGTCATAGCTGTTCTTGTGGGTCGTGACGCCCTGATAGAAGTTGCACATCTGGACATGGTCCGGCCGCCACGAGCGTCGGCCGGAGAGCGAGTCCACCTCGATGCCCTCGAGCGCCTTGACCACCTCCGCCTTCGACGGCCACTTGCCGGCGGTGGCGTAGGTCTTCTCCACCGCGGCCTTGTACGATTCGATATTGAAGTAGGCGTGGTCGCACTCGTAGGCGGGGTACTCGTTGTACTTGGCCTTGTACTCGCGCACGAACTGCTTGAGGAGCGGGCTGCCCTTCGGATCGTCGAAGTACATGGTGTTGTAGCCGAGCAGGAGCCCCTCCGGGGTGAACTCCTTCTTGAGCGAGTCGTGCACCCCGCCCGCGGTGGTGAAGACGCCCTTCATGTTCTTGAAGAGCCCGACCGCGGCGGCCTGCTTCATGATGATGGTGGCGTCACCCGACCAGAACGAGCACATCAGGAGATCGGGCTTGGCCTGCTGGATGGCCGCGATGTGCGAGGTGAAGTCGGTGACCCCCAGCTTCGGGAACAGCTCGAGCACGAACTTCACGTCCGGGATGTAGCGCTTGAGCACCGCCTGGTAGGTCTCCCAGCAGTCGTGGCCGTAGGAGTAGTCGTTGCCGATGCCCGCCACCGTCTTGATGCCCTTGAAGTACTTCGGGGTGAGCTGACCGGCCACGATGGCCTCGACCTCGTTGTCCACGCTGCGGAAGGCCCACTTGGGGTTGGGCATGGTCTCTTCCACGCCCTTCTGCGTCGTGCCGTCCCACGAGAGCCACGGCACCTCCATCTCCTCCGCCACCGGCCCGAGCGCGAGCGTCACGCCGGTGGAGATGCCGCCGATGACCACCTCGACCTTGTCCTGCAGGATGAGCTTGCGGTAGCGCTCGACGGTGTCCTTCGGGTTGGATTCCTCCTCGACTACCAGCTGGACCGGGCGGCCCAGGATGCCGCCCGACTTGTTGACCCGCTCGGCCCACCACTCGGTCCCGCGGAGGCCCGCGGTGCCCACCGGGGCCGCGATGCCGGCGCGGATCGCGAGGACGCCGATCTTGACCGGGTCCGACGGCACGCCCGGCTTGGCCTGGGCCCGCGCCACCGCCGGGAATCCGACCGCGCCCGCGGCCGCCGCGCCGCCCGCCACCTTGAGGAATTCGCGTCTCGTCGTCGCCATCTCGTTCCCCCTCGTCGTTGAGAGTCGTTGGTCAGCCGCCCAGCCGCTTGCGCGCGAGCGCCACGCCCGCCGCGAGGCGCTTCAGCTTCTCGAATGCGACCCAGCGCGGCACCGGGAAGAAGCCGCAGTCCGGGATCAGCGAGAGCCGCTCGGCCGGGATGTGCTCGAGACAGAGCGCCACCCGCTCGGCGACGTCCTCGGGAGTCTCCATGTAGAAGCTCTTCACGTCAACCACCCCGCAGGCGATGTCCCGATCGACCCCGATCTCCTTCCACATCTCGATCTCGGCCATCTCCCGGTTCGCGTACTCGAACACGAACTGGTCGCAGCGGGTCTCGAGCAGCCCGGGAAACATCCACCGATACGACCGCTTGCCGCGCGGGCGCGACAGCAGGTTGCCGAAGCAGACGTGGTACCCGATCCTGGCTTTCACCCCTTCCACGCAGGCGTTGAACATCTTCACGTACTCGGCGGCCTGGCCGGGCACGATCGCGGCGGACGGCTCGTCGACCTGGATCCAGGTGGCCCCGGCCGCGACGAGCGCCCGGAGCTCCGCGTTCACCGCGGGCACCAGGTCCCAGCAGAGCGCGAGGCGGTCGCCGTCGTAGGCGTCGCCGGGCCGGGTCTGGATGTGGATCGAGAGCGTCACCGGTCCCGGGCAGGTGGCCTTCACCGGCCGGTCGGTCTGGCTCACCAGGTACTTGAACTCGTCGACCGTGCCGAGGCCCTTCGGCACCGTGACCTTCCGGGTGGCGCGGTAGCGCGGCACGCTGTCGTAGGCGTAGAGGCCGGTCTTGCGCAGCGGCTCGAGGGGCTCGAGCCCGTCCATGTGGCCGTAGAAGGTCTGCACGAAGAAGTAGCGGCGCATCTCGCCGTCGCAGATCACGTCGATGCCGGCGCGCTCCTGGTCGCGGATCGCGAGCTGGGTGGCGTCGTCGAAGGTCTCCCGCACGTCGGTCTGCCCGTACTCGCCGGTCTTGATCCGGTCGAGCGCGGTCCAGAACCAGGAGGGAAAGCCGTGGCTGCCCATGACGTGGGTGTAGAGGAGCGGGAGCGTCGAGGCCATGGCGGTTCCTTTCTACGATGGACGGCGTCGAGCGAGGAACGCGGCGATGCGCGCCTGCGCCTCGGGAGCCGCGCGCAGGGCGCCGTAGGCGTGGGGCTCGGTGCCCGGCCGCCCGGCGCGCAGCGCGGCGGTGATGGCCTTGGTCGCGGCGAGGCCGCCGCGCGGGGAGCGCGCGACCTCGTGGGCCAGGGTCGTGGTCGCGGCCTCGAGGGTGCCGTCGGGCACCACGCGGGTCACGAGGCCGATGCGCTGGGCCTCGACCGCGTCCACGCTGCGCGCGGTGAGCATCAAGTCGCGCGCGTGGGCGCCGCCCGCGATGTCGAGCAGGCGCGCGATCCCGTAGCCCGGGTTGAAGCCGAGGGTGACCTCGGGCAGACCGAAGCGCGCGGAGGCCTCGGCCACCCGGAGATCCTGGGCGATCGCGAGCATGAGCCCGCCGCCGAGGGCGTGGCCCTGCACCGCCGCGATCGTGACCTGGGGCAGGGCCGCGAAGCCGTCCATGATCCGCTGCCACCGTGAGGCCAGCGTCTCCGCCTCCTCCGGGGAGAGGATCGGCATCTCCGAGATGTCGGCGCCGGCGCAGAAGGAGCGCCCCCGCCCGGCCACCACCACCACGCGCGCCTCGTCCGCCGCGGCCAGGCGCTCGAGCGCGCCCTCGAGGGCGTCCGCCATCGCCCGGCTCAGTGCGTTGCGGGCCTCGGGCCGCTCCAGGGTGAGCCGGGCCACGGCCCCGTCCCGGGTCAGGGTGGCCGCCGGCGCGCCGGTCACGACAGGAGCCGCTTCGCGATGATCTCGCGCATGATCTCGGACGTGCCGGAGGCGATGGTCCAGAGCCGCACGTCGCGGAAGAAGCGCTCGACCGGGAACTCGCGCATGTAGCCGTAGCCGCCGTGGAGCTGGACGGCCTGATAGGCCACGCGGTTGGCGACCTCGGTGGCGAAGAGCTTGGCCATCGAGACG
Source organism: Methylomirabilia bacterium (assembly GCA_041497895.1). GTDB lineage: Bacteria > Methylomirabilota > Methylomirabilia > Rokubacteriales > CSP1-6 > CAMLFJ01. The sequence goes on along the minus strand of JBGQHJ010000086.1, from coordinate 5,732 downwards.
GGGCTCGCGCACTCCTGGCCCGCGGTGTAGAGGGAGGCCGCGTGGTAGACCAGGTGGCGCGCCGCCTCGATCTCGGTGGCCATGTCGGCGACGCGATGGCGCAGCACCTGCTTGCCGGCGAGGGGGCCGTCGAAGGCCTGGCGCTCCTTCAGGTACGCGGTGGTGTCCTCCAGCGCCTGGGCCGCCCCCGAGAGCGCGAGCACCGCGGCCATGATGCGCTCCCGCTGCAGCCCGGCGGCCAGCTGCTGGAAGCCGCGCCCCTCCTCGCCGAGCAGGTTCGCGGCGGGCACCGGGCAGTCCTGGAACGCGAGCTCCGCGGTGTCGGAGGCGCGCATGCCCATCTTGTCGAGCCGCCGGCTCACCGTGAAGCCGGGCGCGCCACGCTCGACCAGGAACATGGAGATGCCGGCGTGTCGGCGCTCGGCGGAGCCGGGGCTGGTGCGCGCGGCCACGAAGTAGAGATCGCCGTGGACGCCGTTGGTGATGAAGATCTTGCCCCCGGTGAGGAGGTAGCGGTCGCCGTCGCGCACCGCGCGCGTCCGGATCCCGGCCATGTCGGAGCCGGTGCCGGGCTCGGTGATGCCGAGGGCGCACACGGTCTCCCCCCGGGTGATGCCGGGCAGGTAGGCGCGCTTCTGGGCTGGGCTGCCGTAGCGCGTGAGCCAGGGCGAGGACATGTCGGTGTGCACGAGGACGCTGAAGGCCACCCCGCCCGAGCGGCAGCGGGCCATCTCCTCGCCCAGCACCACGCTCGAGAGGAAGTCGCCGCCCGCGCCGCCGTACTCCACCGGGAACTCGAGGCCGAGGAAGCCCAGCTCGCCCAGGCGGCGCCAGAGCTCACGGGGGAGGCGTCCGGCCTCCTCCCACGCGTCCACGTGGGGCGCGACCTCCTTCTCCACGAACGCGCGGACGGTCCGCCGCAGCATCTCGTGCTCGTCGGTGAACATCGAGAGCGGCATCGTCAGCGGGTCAGGGCACCCTCACGTAGCCTTCCATCAGGCGCCGCGCGGTCCGGTACACCGTGACGCGCTCCGCCCACGCCGCGCCGTCCCGGCGCCCCACCGCGGCCGCGATGGGCAGGATCCCCGAGGGATGGCCGAGCCGGAGGTCGCCGACCCGGCCGCCCGCGCACTCGCTCACCACCGTGCCGTCGATCTGCGCCGCGACCGCCAGGCACATGGCGGCGGTGAGCGCGAAGGCGCGGTGGGCGTTGCCCATCGAGATGCAGCGGGCGACCACGTCGGTCTGCTCCGCGTCGTAGGCCACCCCGTCGAGCGCGGTGAAGCGAATCGGGGGCGCCACCACCGCGACCTTCGGGGTGGCCGCGCTGCCCGGGATGCCCATCGCCTCCGCCGCGGCCACCCGGATGGCCTCGAGCCGCGCCACCAGGGCCCGGTCCGAGTCCATCGCGGGCGGTGGCTCGGTGCCGGTGAGCCCGAGGTCCTTGGCCCGGACGAACACCATCGGGTTGGTGGCGTCGACCATCGAGGCCTCGATGCCCGCGATCATGTCGCGGGGCCGGCCGCTCGGCAGGAGCCGGCCGGTACGGGCGCCGCCCGGATCCAGGAAGTCGAGCGCGATGCGGGCCCCGAGCCCGGCCACCCCGGGGAGCTCGAAGTCGCCGACCACCGCGGCCTCGCCGTCCACCACCGGCACGCGCGCCACGATGATCTTCTTCGTGTTGGTGTTGTGGATGCGTACCGCGGTCTCGCCGCTGGCGTAGGGCACGAGGCGCTCGTCGATCACGAACGGGCCCACCGCCGAGGAGCAGTTGCCGCAGTTGCCGGTGTAGTCGACCACCGCGCGGTTGACCTCGACCTGCGCGAACGTGTAGTCGACCTGGGCGTCGGGATGGGTGGGTGGGCCGATGACGAAGGCCTTGGAGAGCGACGAGATGCCCCCGCCCAGCCCGTCGAGCTGACGCCCGTACGGATCCGGGCTGCCGAGCGCGGCCATCAGGATGCGGTCGCGCGCGGGTCCGGCCGGCGGCAGGTCGCGATCGTGGAAGGCCAGGCAGCGGCTGGTGCCGCCGCGCATGTAGACCGCTCGGACCCGGCTCTGGGCCATCTTGTATCCCCCTCACCCTGCCCTCTCCCCCGGCGGGGGAGAGGGGGGAGCGGATGCGGTCTGGGCGAGCAGCCCACCCGCCAGTAGCATGTCGCGCTCGCGCGGGCTCAGGATCGAGCGCATGCGGAAGCGCGCGCCGGTGCGGCGGCTCGCCACCGTGACCGGGGCGCCCGTGGCGAGGCTCGCGCGCAGGTCCGGGAAGTCGAGCACGTCGTCGCGCTCGATGCCGTCGTAGTCGGCGGGGCTCTCGAACTCGAGGGGCACGATGCCCCAGTTGATCAGGTTCGCCCGGTGGATGCGGGCGAAGCTCTTGGCGAGCACCGCGCGCACTCCCAGGTGGAGCGGCGAGAGGACCGCCGCCTCGCGGGAAGAGCCCTGGCCGTAGATCTCGCCCCCCACGATGACGCCCGAGCCGGCCGCGCGCGCCCGGGCGACGAACTCGGCATCGACGTTGCGGAAGCAGAACTCGGCGATGGCCGGCACGTTGGAGCGGAACATCAACACCGCGGTGCCGGAGGGCGAGATGTCGTCGGTCGAGACCTTGTCGCCGAGCTTGATCAGCACCGGCGCGCTCAGGCGCTCCTCGACCGGCGCGCCGCGCGGCACCGGCTTGATGTTCGGGCCCTTCAGGACCTCCACCGCCGCGGCCTCGGCGGGGCCGACGGGCGGGATGAGCCCGGCCACCGAGGCGAGCAGCGACGCGGGCCACTGCCGCTCGGGCGCGGTGCCGGCCTTGCGTGGATCGGTGATCCGGCCGGTGAGCGCGGAAGCGGCGGCGGTCAGGGGCGAGCAGAGATAGACCGCGTCGTCCTTGGTGCCGCTCCGGCCCGGGAAGTTGCGGTTGAACGCGCGCAGGCTGCGGCCGCCCGAGGCCGGCACGTGGCCGATGCCCGCGCACGCCCCGCAGGTGGGCTCGGAGATGCTGGCGCCCGCGGCCAGCAGGGTGGTGAGCAGGCCCTCGCGCGCCATCACCTCGAGGATCCGGCTGCTGCCCGGGAACACCACGAAGGTGCAGGAGGGCGCGATCCGCCGGCCCTCGAGTACACGCGTCACCGCCTGCATGTCCTCCCAGGAGGAGTTGGTGCACGAGCCGACCATGATCTGCTCCACCGGCTCGCCCTCGACCTCGGCGACGGGGACCACGCGATCGGGCGAGCCGGGCAGGGCGACCAACGGCTCGAGCGCGTCCAGGTCGAGCTCGATGCGGTCGTCGTACTCGGCGTCGGGGTCCGGCCCGAGCGGCCGCCACTCCGCCTCGCGCCCGAGGAGGCGGAAGTACTCGCGGGTGGCCTCGTCGGAGGGGAACACGCTGGTGGTGAGCGTGAGCTCGGCGCCCATGTTGCAGATGGTGGCCCGCTGCGGGAGAGAAAGCGTCGCGGCGCCGGGTCCGCCGTACTCGAAGATCCGCCCGCTGCCGCCGCGCACCGTGTAGCGCCGCAGTAGCTCCATGATCACGTCCTTGGCGGACACCCACGGGCGCAGCCGCCCGGTGAGCCACACCGAGGTGACGCGCGGCATGGTCAGGTGATAGGGCCCGCCGCCCATGGCCACCGCCACGTCGAGGCCGCCCGCGCCGATGGCGAGCATGCCGGTCGAGCCGCAGAGCGGGGTGTGGCTGTCGGTGCCGAGGACGAGCTCGCCGGGGACGCTGAACGACTCGAAGTGGACCTGGTGGCAGATGCCGTTGCCGGGCTTGGAGAACCACGCGCCGTAGCGGCGGGACGCGGTCTGGAGATACCGGTGGTCGTCGGAGTTGCGCGAGTCCACCTGGTAGACGTTGTGGTCGATGTAGGTGACGACGCGTGGCGGGCGGACCCGCGGGAAGCCCATGGCCTCGAACTGGAGGAACGCCATGGTGCCGTTGGTGTCGGTGAGCAGCGCCTGGTCCACCTGGAGCCCGATCTCGTCCCCCGCGACCGCCTTCCCGGCGACCAGGTGCGCGTCGATGAGCTTGCGGGTGAGGCTCCGGCCCATGTCGCCTAGCGCTTGTCGACCGCGACGAAGGCGCGACGCGGATGCCCCTTGTAGTCAGCGCGGGGGCGGATGAGGCGGTTGTCGTCGTACTGCTCGAGCAGGTTGGCGGTCCAGCCCGCGATGCGGGAGGTGGCGATGACCGGGGTGAAGAGGTCCACCGGGATGCCGATCGAGTAGAAGAGCGGCGCGGAGTAGAAGTCCACGTTCGGGATCAGCCGCTTGGTGGCCTGCACCTTGGCGTGGAGCTTGACCGCCAGGTCGTACCAGAGGGCCTGGCCCGATTGCCGGCAGGCCTCCTCGGCCATGCCCTTCAGGATCGCGGCGCGCGGGTCGCCCGCGGTGTACACGCGGTGACCGAAGCCCATCAGGCGCCGCTTCTCGCCCATCGCCCGGTCCACGAAGGCGTCGACGTTGTCGAGCCGGCCCACCTCGAGTAGCGTGCGCATCACCGCCTCGCCCGCCCCGCCGTGCAGCGTGCCCTTGAGTGCGCCCACGCCCCCCGCGACCGCCGAGTGCATGTCGGACAGCGTGGCCGCGATCACACGGGTGGTGAAGGTCGAGGCGTTCAGCTCGTGCTCGGCGTAGAGGGTGAGGCACGCGTCGAAGGCGCGCGTGGTCACCGGGGTGGGCCTGGCCCCGGTGAGCATGTAGAGAAAGTTGGCCGCGAGGGAGAGCCCGGGGTCCGGCGGCACCGGGGCCTGGCCGCCGCGCACCCGGTGGTGCGCGCAGATCGCGGTGGCGAACTGGCTGGTCAGTCGCGCCGCCTTGCGCAGGTTGGCCGGCCGCGAGCTGTCGGTGGCGTCGGGGTCGTGCATGCCGAGCATCGCGACGGACGCCTGCAGCACCCGCATGGGGTCCGTGTCGCGCGGCATCAGAGCGTACGTCCGCACCAGGTCCTCGGGGATGGTGCGCACCGCGGCCAGCTCCACCTGGAACCGGTCGAGCTGCACGCGCGTGGGCAGCTCGCCGTGCCAGAGGAGGTAGGCCACCTCCTCGAACGTCGCTCGACGCGCCAGCTCGTCGATGTCGTAGCCGCCGTAGGCCAGGCGGCCGTTCTTTCCGTCCAGGTCGCAGAGCCGCGTCTCGGCGGCGACCACGCCCTCGAGACCTCGGATGAGCTGACTGCCCTCGGTCATCGTCGACTCCTCTTGGATCCCGGAATGCTCCGCGGGCGGCAGACGCTGGAGCGGACCTGACGCAGTCGACGGTATACCGCGCCCCGGAAGTCCGCAAGGGCATCGGGTGTTGCCGAAGCGGGGCCCGCCGGCTATGCTCCCTCGCGGCCCTCATGCCCACCTGGTTCCTGCACCTGACCCTGGCGCTCGTCACTCTCGTCGCCGCGTTCCCCGCGGCGGCCGACGAGCCCGGGAAGCTCTACCGGGTCGGCTTCATCGGGAACTCGACCGCGGCGCTCGAGTCCAATCTGGTGCAGCCGTTCCGGGAGGGCCTGCGCGCCCTCGGCTACGTGGAGGGCCGGGACCTCACGATCGAGTATCGATGGGCGGAGGGCGACTACGGACGGCTGCCCGCGATCGTCGCCGACCTCATCGCCCGGAAGATGGACGTGCTCGTGACCGCGGGCACGCCGGCGGCCCTCGCGGTCAAGCGGGCGACCACGACGATTCCCCTCGTGATGGTGGCGGTCGGCGACCCGGTCGGGACGGGCCTGGTCGCGAGCCTCGCCCGCCCCG
>JBGQHJ010000085.1:0-21769 GCA_041497895.1 Methylomirabilia bacterium | reverse complement strand
GGATTGGCCCGCGAGTAGGTCTGGGTGCCGCCGGTCCCGTCGCCCCAGATCGTGCTCCGGGTCGAGTCCAGGTAGAGGTTGTAGTTGAGCGTCTCGCTACCCCGCTTCATCTGGCGTGGGCTGAAGCTCGGCGAGCCGCCCTTGTCGAGCTGGATGGTGACGATGGGTGGTCGGGGGCTCGTGCAGCGGTACGTGATCTGCCCGGTACCATCGTCGGCCGACCCGGCGAAGACGTTGTAGCTGCCGAAGCTCACTGCGGTCGTCGTGATGGTGCACGCGGCCTCCGCCCTGGACACCGCGATCCCCAGGGCCGCCGTCGCCAGCAGCATCGTGAAGAGCCTCTTCGTCGCCATGCCTGCCCCTTTCTCGGACCGTCTTCGCTCAGGGAACCACACAATGCACCGTCCCGACGTCCACCAGCGACGCGGCCGAGACCGGTGCCTCGAGCGTGAAGCGGCACACCGCGTCCTTGTGGTCGACCACCGCGGCGTGGCGTCCGCGCGGGAGGTTCTCCAGATAGAACTCGCCGTCCCGGCCGATCGGGGATTCGTAGGTCTGCCCCTCCGCGGTCACGGTGAGCTGTCCGTACGCGGGCGTCACGGTCCGGCCGTCCGTCTCCACCACCACCGCGCCCACGAAGGCCTGCACGCGCCGGGCCGGGAACGTCACCACCGATCCACCTTTCACGGGCGGCGCCACCAGCCGGTCGGTCACCGCGATGCTGTAGTCGATCGGGATGTCCTGGTCGCTGATGCCGAGCCGGTTGCCGTAGTAGGGGAGCAGGTTGGGGACCAGCAGCCGGCCGCGCGAATCGGTGCGCCCGACCTCCTGGTTGTTGAGCGACGCCCGCACGCCGGCCACGCCCGGCACGTTGACGAGCGCGTAACCATCCTGCACCGGCCGGCTCAGGTGGACGCTGCCGCCGATGGCCACGATGCCGGCGGCCGCGGTCAGCATGGAGGAATTGCGCCCGTTGATCCGTTCGTAGGAGCCCTCGTAGAAGCCGTACTGGCTCTGGTACTGCAGATCCGCCAGTCCCTGGTAGTCCACCGTGCTGCCTCCGCTGCGGCCCTCCTCCTGCGGAAGGTCCTGCTCGGCGCGCACCGCGCGGACGCGATAGCCGAGCCCGGTGCCGAGCGGCAGCGAGCGCTGCGCCTCCACCGCGGTGGTGTTCTGGTGGCGGCTCACCTCGTGGGAGGCGGTCGCGGTGGTGCTGTCGCCCAGGAAGTAGGTGAGGCCGGTGAACACCGAGGTGTCGGGCTTCTGCTGCGGCTGGCGCGTGTGGCTGGCGGTGACGAACAGGCTCGCCCGGCCGGTGAGTCGCGCGCTCACCGAGGCCGAGATGCGCTCCTGGGGACCCGCGTCGCGAAAGTCGGTGTGGGTGTACTGGAGCGTCACCGTGCTGCGGGTGGTGATCGGGAAGCCCACGATCGCGGTGGCCTCGAGACGTGGACGGTCCTCGGGCGCCTTCAGGCTCGTGGTGACGTAGTGCTCGCTGAAGGTCCGGAGCGCCCAGCCGACGCTGAAGAGCCGCGAGGCGTAGTTGTAGGCGAGCGAGCCGGCCCAGCCGTCCTCGGTGTCGCTGCGACTGCCTGCCACCGTGAGCTCCACCTCGCCCACCGGCAGGCGCAGGGTGACGATGGGGCCGCCGGAGACGAGGTCGGCGCCTCCCTCGATCCGTGCCCCCACCGTGAGATCGTCGGTCACACCGACGCGATGCCGCCCGAGCACGGCCCACGGCCCGTACTCGCCCAGACCGGTCACCTGCTGCTCCCGGCGGAAGCCCAGGTCGTAGCTCCACTCCTGCACTCCGGCCCGGAGCAGGCTCGAGGTGAAGTAGAAGGGCGAGCTGATGACCTGCTGGCGGCCGAAGACGTCGCGCAGGATGACCTCCGCGGTGCCGCTGCCCACCGGCGCGGGCAGATTGCGCAGCTCGAAGGGGCCGGGGGGCAGGAACTCGCGTCGCAGCAGCTGGCCGTTGACGTAGACCTCGGCGACCGACCGCGTGAGCACCGCGCCCGACAGGCCCACGGTCGGGAAGCGCACGAAGTACGGGTCGAGCGTGAATTCCCGGGAGACGCTGAGGCCGCCCACCAGCGCGCTGCCGCCGAGGGGGCCGGTGGAGTCGAAGCGGTCGCCGACCAGCCAGCGCACGAGTCGCTCCCGATCGTCCACCGTGAAGCTGGTGATCCCCCGCGAGAAGACGCCCATCTCGTCGCGAAAGGCGGTGCCGTAGAGCAGGGTGTTGCGGATGCTGAGGCCGCCTTCTCCGGTCCACGTGAAGCGATCGAAGTCGATCCCGGTCATCGACGTGTTGAGGAACGCGGAGGGATCCTGGGTGTAGACCAGGCCCGGGGGCCGGCTCTGCAGGAAGTCCTGGATGGTGGTGGTCAGATTCGAGGGTGCCGCGGTGAGCCGCAGGGCGAGGGCGCGCTCGTCCAGCTCGTAGGTCACCGCCGGCGCGAGCGAGATCAGCGAGACGTAGACGTCGCTTCCCACCGTCTCGCGCCGGCCCCCGAAGCCGATCAGCCCCGCCCGCTCCAGATCGAGGACCCGCACCAGCACGTCGGGGCTGCGGAGCAGGACGACGACCTCGCCCCGCTCGATCCCGTTGACGCTCACCTGCAAGATGGCCCGCTCCGTCTCGGAGGGCTGGCCGATCGCCGGCCCGGTCAGGCCGAGCAGCACCAGGAGCAGGATGAGGCCGCGAGGCGCGAGGCGGCGGGGCGAGGTGCGGAACGACCGGTCATGGCGCACAGGCTGGCGCGGGGACGTCGACGCGCTCGGTCAGGGTCTGTTCTCCGACCTTGACCTGGACGGCAACGGCTCTGGTTCGGGCGCAATCCTCCCGCTCGACCGGCACCTCGTAGATCCGCCGGTCTCCCGCGAGGATGTACCAGGCGTCCTGGGACCGTTCCCACACCGTCGCGCCCGCCGCGTCCAGGCCCTGGAGCCGGATGTCCAGCGGGACCACGTGCTTGGTGCCCGCGTTGCGCAGCTCGAACGTCACGCGCCCGGCCTGCAGCGCCGGGGGGCCGAGGCGCAGATCGGCCCGCGCCGCGCGCGCCTCCACGAAGATCGGGATACCCATCCGGGCGAGCACCCGCACCTGGCCCGGTGGGGCCGCCTGCTGGGTCGACGGCGGCAGCTCCTCCACGAAGATGCGGTAGGTACGCTCGACGGGGCCGGGAGGCCCGGAGGCGCCCACTCGTACGATGCGCTGCTCGTTGGGAGCCAGCGTGAGCAGGCGCGGGAAGAAGATGACCTCGGTGGTCGGGGTGAGCTGCATCTGCCCGGCCGTGTCCTGCGCCCACGCGAAGGCGTTGAGCTGGAAGCGCAGGGGCTCGGTGCTCGTGTTCTGGATGGTGAGGATGGCGCTCTGCGATTGGGCGGACAGGAAGATCTGGATCGGGTTGACCGTGAAGTCCGCCGCCCGCGCGGCGCGCGGGGTGGCGGTCGCGACCGCCAACAGCAGCAAGAGCGCCGCGGCCCCCAGGGCCATCGGCGCTCTCCCTGCGCTCGCTGTTCGTCGGTGCTGCACGCGGGCGTCGGTCCTCCGGGCTAGAAGTTGATGGTCGCAACCACCGTGTCATTATAGGACGCCGCGGCCACATCCTGGCCGGCTGCGACGCGTCCGTAGACCGTGAAGGTGCGGGCCGCCTTGCTGGGTGCCGCCGCGATGGTCTGGCCCGCCGCCGCGCCCGAGCCCCAGATCGTGGTCCGGGTGGTGTTCTGGTACAGCTCGTAGGTCAGGAAGTCGGTGCCGCCGCTCATCCGCCGGACCGCGCCCGAGGCGTTGGCGCCCAGGCCGAGGTCGATCCGGGTGCCCGCGCCCTTCGTGCAGGTCACCACCACCGTGCCGGTGCCGTCGAGCGGGGTGGCGGCGTTCGCGACGACCGGATCGTAGCTGCCGAATGCGACCGCCGTGGTCGTGATGCTGCAGTTCTTGGCCACCGTGGCGCTCACCGCGAGGTTCGTCGACGCGGTCTGGGCCAGCGCGGGGGCCGCCATGCCGAGGACCACTCCACCGAGGATCAGGGCTACCCGAGCGGTGCGGCTCATGTCGGTTCCTCCCAGTATGTATTTGAAGATCGCGGCCGCCCCATCGCGGCCTCCGGTGTTGCGCACACCCAGTACTAGGGCAACACCGGTGCCAGCGAGCCCCCCGGGCGGGATGAGAGGACCGTATCGGGCCATAACCTATCAGAAACACGTCGAAATCAAGCAGCAATTGACGGCCGATCGAGCGCGGGACTCCGGCCCCGAAAGGGCGCGGAAGCCTCCAAACAGGGGGGGTGGGGGTGGGGGGGAGCCTCCATTTCTTGTAGACCCGCTCCCGCAAAAGCCGAGAGCGCCGGCGGCATTCGGCCGACCGGCGCTCCCGAGGTGCTGCGCGGCTCGATCAGAAGTTGATGGTGGCGACGACCGTGTCCGCATACGAAGCAGCCCCGACGTCCTGGCCGGCCGGGACGCGCCCGTAGACCGTGAACGTCCGGGGGTTCTTGTTGGGGGCCGTGGCGATGGTCTGGCCCGCGCCGGCGCCAGAGCCCCAGACGGTGCTGCGGCCGCTGTCGGTGTAGAGCTCGTAGGTCAGCAGGTCGGTGCCGCCCAGCATGCGCCGCACGCTGGCCGCCGCGTTGCTGCCCAGGCCCAGGTCGATGCGCGTGCCCGCGCCCTTCGTGCAGGTCACGACCACGCTGCCGGTGCCGTCGAGCGGGGTCGCGGCGTTGGCGACGATCGGATCGTAGCTGCCGAAGGCCACTGCGGTGGTGGTGATGCTACAGTTCTTGGCGACGGTGGCGGTGACCGAGAGGTTGGCGGTGGCCGTCTGGGCCAGCGCGGGAGCGGCCAGACCGAAGACCAGTCCGCCGAAGATCAGTGCGACTCGAGCCGTGCGGTTCATATCGTCTCCTCCTCGATGATCGGGCCGCAATCGCGGCCACACAGTGCGTACGGGGAGGAGTAAGGGCAACGAGGATGCCACCGCCCGGGCCGACGGGGGCCTTGGGCTGCCACGTGCGGTCCAACGTACCGGACTTACGTCACGAATCGTGCGCGAGCGAAGTGCGAGCGAGGGCCCGTGGCGATGCGCGAAGGCCTGCGTGGAGCTTCACACTGCGGAGCCTCGGAGGCTCCGCGCCACAATTCGTGGAGGTGCCGGGCTCCGCGCGATGGCGCCACCGCGCGGTCTGTGGTCGTTGATCGGCCGGAAGGGGCGATCACTTGAACGCTACACTTTCCCGCGTGTGTCCACGGCCCGTCTACACCCTCCACCGGCGGCAGCGCCGCGGTTCCTGCGCGAGACCTTCGACTTCTTCGAGCAGCCCCGCAACCTGCCGCTGATCACTCCACCGTGGCTCGGGTTCCGGATCCTCACGCCCGACCATCGTCATGCGCCGCGGGCTCACCGTGGACCATCAGGTGCGCGTCTTCGGGATGCGGCGGCACTGGCGCTCGATCATCAGCGAGTACGATCCGCCGTTCTCCTTCCGGGACGAGCAGGTGATCGGGCCGTATCGCCTCTGGGATCATCGGCATCGGTTCTGGCGGGAGGCGGGGGAGACGGTGATCGAGGACTTCGTCGTCTACGCGCCCCCGCCCGGGCCGGTGGGCGCCCTCATCCATCGGATCGCGATCCGCCGTCAGCTCCGCGCGATCTTCGACTTCCGCCGCCGCGCCATCGCGCGGCTCCTGGCCGGCTGATCCGATGCCGCGCGCGAGGCTAGCCGCCGGGGGCGAGGCGGGTCATCACCTCGAGGGTCGGCTCGAGGGAGGGCCCGCCCGGCGCGAAGTTGCCCTCGAGGAAGAGCTCGGTGAGGCCCGCGTCCGCGTAGCGCCCGATGTCCTCGCGGATCTCGTCGAGCGTGCCCCAGAGGGGCCGCCGGTCCGGGCCCTGCGGCGCGTCGTGCAGGCAGTAGGAGCCGCGGCAGACGATGTGCAGCGACGCCGGATCCCGGCCCCCGGCGGCGGCCGCCTCCCGCACCTCACGGACCAGCGGGGCCACGCTCGCCATCGGCACGTTGCCGCCGTTGAAGCCGTCGCCCAGCTCGACCGCGCGGCGGACCACGGTGCTACCGTAGCCGCCGATCGTGATCGGCGGGCGCGGCTTCTGCACCGGCTTCGGCTCCACCCGGCAGCGCGGGATGTTGTAGAACTCGCCGTGGAACTCGATCACGTCCTGGGTCCAGATCATGTCGAGGCAGCGCAGGAACTCGTCGCCGCGCCGGCCGCGCGCCTTGTACGGCACCCCGACCGCCTCGTACTCGTCCTCCGACCAGCCGAGGCCCAGCCCCACGTCGAGCCGGCCGCCCGAGAGCACGTCGAGTGTGGCGAGCTGCTTGGCCAGGACGACCGGGGTGTAGAACGGCATGATCAGCACGCTCGTGCCGAGGCGGATGCGCGAGGTGGCCGCGGCCACGTAGGCCAGCGTGACGATGGGATCGAACACGCGCTCGAACGGCTTGGGCCACGTCTTGCCCGGCACCGGCGGGTACTCGTTCTTCGGCTCGATCGCGTAGAGCAGGCGCTGGAAGACCCAGAGGGAGTGGTAGCCGAGCGCCTCGGCCTGCCGCGCGACGCGGATCTGATTCTCCGGCGTAGCCCAGGCCCCGGCGGTGGGCAGCGAGAACCCGAGCTTCATGGGGGGCCATCATACACGCGATCCTCGTCCCGCCGCTACGCGCGCTACGTCTCGCTAGGCCTGATGCGGATCGTGCCGGAGACCGTCGCGGAACTCCGGGAAGGCCCGCTTCTGGGTCCCGAAGCTGAGCAGGGCGGCTTCGAGATCGGCGACACTCGTGAGGAGCTTCATCAGGCCGTCCTTGTTTCTCGTCACACTCGAGACTCGATACCCGGCCTCGGCCAGCCCCTGAAGGATGCTGCGGTACACGGGGCTCAGGTATGTTTCCATCCAGGTGTGCACGCCGACCGCCACGTGCGGGTCGCTGGTTACCAGGATGACCCATTGCATCGTGCCCTTCGAGTTCTCGCGGGCATCAACCAGGACTTTCAAGTCGTCGACGCTCAAAGGAATCGCCGCGACCTGCGCAACGACCCCCAGGCCCATCCCGCGCCACCACGAACACTTGAAGTTGCGCGCTGCGGCTCCGCGGATGGTCGATTCGAAGTCGTGCGCGCCGGCGAACTGCCGGTACTGTTGCAGAAGTCCGACGACGCGGTGCATGTTGAGGGTGCGCAGCTCCCAGAACATCCACCCCGACTCGCGCAGATCGTTCCGAGGCCGAAGGACTCGCGGGGTGACCGCCGATGTGATGATGGAGGGTAAGTCTGGTCCGGCCATGCGTTCCTCCCTCATTCGGTGAAGGATCGGACCCTTCCAGCCTGAAGGAGACGAATTTTTCTGACAAGGCGGTGTGGCAACGGCCGGCGGTTCCGCCCGCGCAAAGCCCCGCGGGCCGGGGGATCGCCATGAGACACCGGGTATGATGAGCGCGATGGCGCGCCCCCACCGGCTGGCCGTCCTGGCATCGGTCGCGCTCCTGGCCGTCGCCGCGGCGGCGGCGGGGCAGGAGCGCCCGGCCGTCGTCTCGACCGCGGCCACCCTGACCGTCCTGAGCGCGTCGGTGGAGCGGGTGGGCACCGGAGCGGACCGGCCCGGCGCGGTGGGGAGCGGCGCCGACCTCGCGGTTGGCGACCGCGTGGTCACCGGACCGGCCGGGCGCGCCCTCATCACCTTCCTCGACGGCAGCACGGTGACGGTGGAGCCCGCCTCCGACGTGACGGTGCGGCAGGCGCAGATGGACGGGCGCGACGCCTCGCGGGTCGGCCTGCTCGTCACGGTCGGCACCGTCTGGGCCCGGGTGGCCGGCTGGCTCGGCGGTCGCACGACGCTCACGCTCGAATCCAACGCCTACAGCGCCACCGCCCACGATGGGCTCATCGGCGCCCAGCAGCAGGTGAGCGGGCCGTTCGTCTGCTGGACCCGGGCGGGCGATCTCGACGTGACCGGGCCCGCCGGCCCGGTGGCGCGGCTGCGCCCGGGCCAGAAGGCCACCCTGACCCCCGGCGGCCCGGTCCAGACCGAGGGCTTCGCGGTGAACCGCAGCACGCTCGAGATCGCCACGTCGGGTCCGGTGCTGCCGCTCGTGACGATGCCGGATGGCACGCGGCTCGCCGGTTTCGTCCCGCCCGGCGTCGAGATCAACCAGGTGTTCGGCTCGCTCACCGCCACGGCCGCGGGCGGCGCGCGCAGCGTGGACGTGCCGGCCGGCGTCGCGGGGCCCTTCGTCGTCACGCTGGCCGCGGTGGGCGACGGCCCGTTCACCCTGACGGTCGTGGGGCGCCACCAGGGCGCGGTGACCTACCGGTACGAGCGAGCCGGCGCCGCGCACCACGGCCAGGGCCTGCGGGCCGAGGTGATCCAGATCATGGACGCGCCCGCGGGCGGCACGCTCGATCCTCGCACCGCGCGGGCCGGAAGCGCCGGGATGACCGAGCTGCGGCCCGACGTGACCCGGCCCGTCCCGGTGCCCCTCTCGGCGCTCGAGCTGGCCGCGCCGCGCCGGTAGCCGCTACTTCCACTCGGCGACGAAGACGCCGTCCCAGTCCTCGGGCGGCGGGGCCGCGAGCAGGGCGCGCGCCCGCCGCCGGTAGAGCGCGATCGGTCCGTCGGCGGGCGCTTCCCGCGCGAGCTCGTCGAGCAGCCGCAGCGCCTCCTCCCACCGGCGCGCGCGATAGAGCGCGAGGGCGTCGTGGTAGCGCGCGAGCATCTGCAGTCCGGCCGGGGGAAGCGCGCCCGCGCGGGCCAGCACTTCGTAGCATCGGAGCGGCTCGGCGCGGCCCTTCACCGCCACCAGGTCGAGGAGGCGGTACGCGAAGGCGTCCGGGGCCGCGGCCACGGTGGCCTCGCCGACCACCACCCGCACCCCGTATTCCTTCGAGAGCCCCTCGAGCCGCGCGGCCACGTTGACCGGATCGCCGACCGCGGTGTAGATCAGCCGATCCTTCGAGCCCATGTTGCCCACCACCATCTGCCCGGTGTTGATCCCCACCCCGATATCGAGGTGCGCCCAGCCCCGCGCCTCGAACGCGGGCCGGAGGACCGCGAGGGACGCGACCATGTCGAGCGCGGTCTCGCAGGCGCGGCGGGCGTGGTCGGCCTGGTCCATCGGAGCGTTCCAGAAGGCCTCGATGGCGTCGCCCGCGTACTGGGCGAGCACGCCGTCGTGGCGGAAGACCACGTCGGCCATCTCGGCGCGGTACCGGTTGAGCAGGGCGACGAGCGTCTGGGGCGGCAGCGCGTGGGCGAGGGTGGTGAAGCTCCGCAGGTCGCTGAACAGCACCGTCATCTCGCGCGTCTCGCCGCCCAGCCGCAGGCGGTCGGGGTCGTCCAGCACCCACTGGCTCACCACCGGCGAGAGGTAGCGCCCCATCGCCTCGCGCACCATTCGTTGCTCCGCCTGCTCTATCACCAGGCGGGAGGAGAGCGCGGCCGCGAAGCTGACCAGGAGCGCGGCGGGCGGGTACACCAGGTCCAGCACCAGCCCGCGCTCGAAGAGCACTGCGGCCGCGGTGCCGTAGAGGGCGAGCCCGCCCGCCACCGCGAGGCCGGCGGGCAACGGGCGCCACGCCGCCACCACGAGGGCAGCGACCATCGCCATGAGCCCGATCAGGGCCACCGTCAGCGCGGGCGCGGCCGGGACCAGGAAACGCTGGTGGAGGACGGTCTCCACCGCGTTGCCGAGGATCTCCACGCCCCACATGCGGGTGTCGCCGGTGGTGGGCGTGGCGTGCTCGTCCACCCCGCGGATGGTGGGGCCGAGGAGCACGATGTGGTCCCGGATCAGGGCGGGATCGAAGCGGCCCTCGAGCACGTCCACGAACGAGACGATCCGGAACGAGCCGCCCCCGGACGGCTCCGACGGCGGGCCGAGGAAGTCGATCAGCATGGTGTCGTGCTCGGCCACCGGGATCGCGCGCCCGGCCGCGTGCACGTGCCAGGCGGTCGGCGGGCCGTCCAGTACCGTGGGGCGCCGCGTGAAGTGGGCGACGATGGTGAGCGGCAGGCTCGGCACCTCCTCACCGCCCGCGCGCAGCAGGAGGGGCAGGCTCCGCACCACGCTGTCCTGGCCGGTGGTGATGTTGGCGAGGCCCTCGTCGCGGGCGCCGCGGCGCACGGTCTCGGCGGGCCGCACGAAGGCCTCGAAATCCTGGGCCACGCCGGGCCGCGGATCGAAGGCCCGCGGCCCCTGGGCCACCACCGGCACGATCACGTTGTCGGCCCGGCGCATCGCCTCGGCGAGGGCCTCGTCCTCGGGCCGCGAGGCGTCGAAGAAGATCGCGAAGGCGATGACCCGCGGGCTCGCGGTCGCGAGCGCGTCCAGCGCCCGCGCGTAGAGCGTGCGCGGCCACGCGGACAGCGGGCCGTGGCGGGGCAGCAGCGCCTGGTAGCTCTTCTGGTCGATGCCGACGATGACGGTGGAGCGCGCGGCCTGCGCCGGGCGCGCCGCGAACAGCAGGTCCCCCATGTGGGCCCGCGAGCCCGCGAGTAGGCCCCAGAGGCAGGCCGCGGCCAGCACCAGCGCCACCCCCGCCGCGGGCACGCAGCTCGCGAGCAGGCGCTTGCGCCCGCTGCGGGAGAGCGCCCTCACCGGCCCACCGTGAGCACCGAGATCTCCGGCGGCACCCCGAAGCGCACCGGCACGATGCTGGTGCCGATGCCCGGCGTCACGAAGAGATCACGGACGTCCTCGTGCACGTGCCCGATGGCGAAGCGCTCGCCGAACTGCGAGGGGACGATGAGGCGGCCGAAGATCGGCAGGTTCACCTGGCCGCCGTGGGTGTGGGCGGCGAGGGTGAGCAGCACCCGGGGCGGGATGCGCACGAAGACGTCCGGATTGTGCGTGAGCACGATCACCGGCGCGCCCTCGGGCACCGCGGCGAGCGCGCGGCCGACGTCGGCGCGGCGCGTGTAGAGATCGCTCACCCCCGCGATCCAGAGCGGGCCGCCGCGGGTCTCGACCGGCGCGGCGCTGTCCTCGAGCACCCGGATGCCCGCCTCCGCGAGCGCGCGGCCCACCCGGCCGCCGTCGTACCACCAGTCGTGATTGCCTAGGACCGCGAAGACCCCGAGCGGGGCCGCGAGGCCGCGCAGCGCGGCCGCGGTCCGCTCGGGCTCGACGAAGCGCCCGCCGATCACCCCGTGGATCACGTAGTCACCGAGCAGCACGATCAGGTCCGGATGCTCCGCGTTCGCCCGCACCACGATCTCGGTGAGCTTGTCGACCGTGACGTGCGGCGCGCCGGTGTGCAGGTCGGAGAGCGCCACGATCCGCAGCGGGCCGAGCGCGGCGGGCCAGCGCGCGATCGTCAACCTGGTCTCGCGCGTCACCACCCACCCGGGCTCGATGAGCACGGCCCACCCCGCGAGCGCGGCGGCGACCGCCAGCAGCGTCAGCCCGACGGTGGAGAGTCGCCGCGCGACGCGGGTCGGGCTCAGCGGTACTCCCGGAAGAAGGCACGGAGGTCCTGGGCGAGCGCGGCCGGCTCCTCCATCGCCGCGAAGTGCCCGCCCGCCGGCATCACCGTCCATCGGCGGATGTTGTACATCCGCTCGGCCCAGGCGCGCGGCGGCCGCACGATTTCCCTGGGGAAGGCCGCGTACGCGGTCGGCACCTCGATGCGCTGGCCGTCGGCGATGGGCCACGGGGCGTGGTAGCGGGCGTAGTAGGGCCAGAAGGACGCGTTGATGCTGCCGGTCACCCAGTAGATCATCACGTTGGTGAGCAGTTCGTCCTTGGTGAAGCGCCGCTCGACGTCGCCGCCGCAGTCGCTCCACGTCCGGAACTTCTCCACGATCCAGGCCGCGAGCCCGGCCGGCGAGTCGCTCAGGCCGAAGGCGAGGGTCTGGGGCTTGGTGCCCTGGATCCACTGGTAGCCGGCCTCCTCGCGCAGCCACTGCCCGAGGTCGTCGAGATACTGCTTCTCCTCCGGGGTGGGCTGGGCGGGCGGCTTGATGTCGCGGCGGAGCGAGAGCAGGTTGACGTGGATGCCGACCAGGCGCTCCGGATGGGTCGCGCCGAGCCGGGAGGTGATGAACCCGCCCCAGTCGCCGCCCTGCGCGGCGAAGCGCGGGTAGCCCAGCACGTCGGTCATGAGCGCGGCGAAGGCGTCCGCGATCTCGGCGACGCCGAAGCGCGGCTGGCCCGGCGCGAAGGAGAAGCCGTAGCCGGGCAGCGACGGCGCGATCACGGTGAACGAGTCGCCCGGATCGCCGCCGAAGCGGGCGGGATCGGTGAGCATGGGGAGGATCTTGTGGAACTCCCACACCGAGCCGGGCCAGCCGTGGGAGAGCAGCAGCGGCAGCGGCCGGGGCCCGCGGCCCTCCTCGTGGATGAAGTGCAGGTCGATGCCCGCGACGGGCGCGGTGAACTGGCGGAAGGCGTTGAGCCGCGCTTCGTGCGCGCGCCAGTCGTAGCGGTCCCGCCAGTGCGCGACGAGGTCCTTCATGTAGGCGAGGCTGGTCCCGAAGGCCCACTCCGCGCCCGGGGCCTGGTCGGGCCAGCGCACGCGGGCCAGCCGCTCGCGCAGGTCGGCGAGCGTCACGTCCGGTACCTCGATGCGGAAGGGCCGGGGCGGCATCAGAACACCGGCCGCTCGATGTAGGTACCCCAGACCTGCCGGAGCCGGGCCGTGATCTCGCCGAGCGAGGCGCGGGCCTTGACCAGATCGATCGTCACCGGCATGAGGTTGGTGCCCGGCTCCCGGGCCTCGCGCGCGAGCCGGTCGAGGAGGCGATCGACGAGGGCCTGGTCGCGCCGCCGCCGCGTCTCGGCGAGCCGCTTCACCTGGCGCGCCTCCACCGCGGGGTCCACCTTGTGGATGGGGATCGGCGGCGGCTCGGACGGCTCCACCAGCGTGTTGACTCCGATCACCGGCTGCTCGCCGGCCGCCTTGCGCCGGGCGAAGTCGTAGGCGGAGTCGGCGATCTCGCGCTGGAAGAAGCCCTCCTCGATGGCCTTGATGGTGCCGCCCATGCCGTCCACGCGAGCGAGGATCACGCCCACCTCGGCCTCGATGCGGTTGGTGAGGGCCTCCACGTAGTACGACCCGCCGAGCGGATCCACCACGTTGGCCACCCTGGTCTCGAGCGCGATGATCTGCTGGGTGCGGAGGGCGATCTTCATCGCCTCCTCGGAGGGGATCGCGTAGGCCTCGTCCATGCCGTTGGTGTGCAGCGACTGGGCCCCGCCCAGGACCGCGGAGAGCGCCTGGAGGGCGGTGCGGATCACGTTGTTGAGCGGCTGGGCCTTGGTCAGGGTGGCCGCCGCGGTCTGGCAGTGGAAGCGCAGGCGCATCGACTCGGCCTTCGTCGCCCCGAACCGCTCCTTCATGAGGCGGGCGTAGAGGCGGCGGGCCGCGCGGAACTTGGCCACCTCCTCGAAGAAGTCGGCCTGGGCCACGAAGTAGAAGGCCAGGCGCGGGGCGAACTCGTCGACCGGCACGCCGGCACGGGTCACCTCCTCCACGTAGGCGATCGCGTTGGCCATCGTGAAGGCGAGCTCCTGCACCGACGTGGCCCCCGCCTCCGAGATGTGATAGCCGCTGATGTTGATGGGGTTGTAGCGCGCGAGGTTGCGCGCGCTCCACACGATCATGTCGCGCATGATCCGCATCGACGGCCGGATCGGGAAGATCCACTCCTTCTGGGCCACGTACTCCTTCAGGATGTCGGCCTGCACCGTCCCGGAGAGGCGGTTCGGGTCGAAGCGGCGCGACTCGGCCAGGGCCACGTACATCGCGAGGAGGATCCACGCGGTGGGATTGATGGTCATCGACACCGAGATGCGCTCGAGATCGATGTCGGCGAAGAGCGCCTCCATGTCGTCGAGCGTGTCGACGGCCACCCCCTCGCGCCCCACCTCCCCGAGCGAGCGCGGGTCGTCGGAGTCGTAGCCCATGAGGGTGGGCATGTCGAAGTCCACGCTGAGCCCGGTCTGGCCCTGCTCGATCAGGTAGCGGAAGCGGCCGTTGGTGTCGGCTCCGGTGCCGAAGCCCGCGATCTGCCGCATCGTCCAGTTGCGGCCGCGGTACATCGTGGGATACGGGCCGCGCGTGTATGGATAGCGGCCGGGTAGCCCGATGTTGTCGGCGGGCGCGTCCGCGATGTCCTCCGGGGTGTAGAGCCGGTGCACCGGCAGGCCCGATCCGGTGCGATACTCCGCGCGCGCCTCCGGCTGGCGCCGGAGGAACTCGGCGAGCTCGCGGACCTCCCAGTCGGCCTTCTCCTCGGCCTGGCGCCTCAGCGCGTCTGCGTCGAACATGGAATGCCCTTTCTTTCAGCTCGCTTGAACGTGGAGGAAACTGGTTGGCGATTCAGCTCCTTCGCGCAAGCGCTCATCTTTCATCCTGCCTGAACGTGGAGGATGCTGCGGCCGTACAGCCCGTCGGGCAGGCGCGGGTAGGTCCGCCCGCAGGGGCAGGGGGTGTCGACCCACCGTGCGCGATCGTCCGAGATTAGCCGGATCATGGGCTGCGAGGTCCGCTCGAGGTGAGTGTACACGGGGGTGCCCTCGGCGCCGTAGGGCCGGGGCCGGAAGGTCTCGGGGTCGCAGACCTGCGTGTAGACGAGGTCCTGCCAGAGGTGCATGCCGGTGCGGTGGCCGCACTCGCCGTTGGTCATCCACGGCGACATCTCGGCCATGCTGCCCATGTCCACGCAGCGGCCGCCGAACGTCTCCTCGATGAGCGCGCGGGTCGCGGGAATGCCCGCGCCCGGCTCGCCGGAGAAGGATGCGATCGCCCGGACGGATGCCCGCGCCCCAGAGGATGCGCGCGTGGGCCTCCCCGATGCGGACCCAGTCGTCCGCGCCACCTCCGAGGGCTCGATGCAGAGATAGTCGCCGAAGGGCGGCGCGGCCGCCTGCGCGGCGCGCAGCTCGGCCTTCTGCACCACCGGGAAGCGCGCGAGGTCGTCGAGGCTCCGGAGCGCGTCGGGCGAGACGCCCGCGTCCTGCCACTTGCGCCGGTAGAAGGCGCTCCGTTCCCACGCGTAGCGCACCTGCCGGGTGAGCTTGGCGAAGACGAGCGCGTCGCGCGCGGCGGGGTCCGCGCATTCGACCTCGGGCAGCCAGTGGGCCGCCTCGGGCGGGGGCCGGTACGCGGGATCGTAGCGCCGCGGCCAGACGGTCAGGTCGACGCCGCGGCGGCCGCGCAGCGCGGCCCAATCGAGCGCGGGCATGGGCTCAGGAAGCGGGCCGTGTCGCCACCAGGTCGCGGATGCGCGCGACGATGGTCTCGGGCGGCGTGTCCTGCAGGAGCACGTCCGCGACCCCCATCTCGCGCAGTACCGGCACGTCCTCGTCGGGGATCACCCCGCCCGCGACCAGCCGGATATCGAGCGCGCCCGCCTCGCGCATGAGGGCGAGCACGCGCGGGAAGAGCGTGAGATGGGCCCCCGAGAGGATGCTGACGCCGAGCACGTCCACGTCCTCCTGCACCGCCGCGGCCACGACCTCCTCGGGGGTGCGGTGGAGCCCCGTGTACACGACCTCCATCCCCGCGTCGCGCAGGCAGCGCGCCACGATCTTGGCGCCGCGGTCGTGGCCGTCGAGGCCGACCTTGGCGACCAGCACGCGGATCGGCCGCTCGGTCATGGGAGCCGGATCGGGGCGCGCCGGGCGCGGCGCGCGCTAGTGCGACCGATCGCCGTCGGGTCCGGCCGGTGCCGCTCCCACGCCGTCGAGGAGCTCGCGCACCTTGCGCGCGAGCGCGTCCGGGGTGAACGGCTTGGAGAGAAACGCGATGCCCGAGGCCAGCACGCCGTGCCTGACGATGGCGTCATCCGTGTAGCCGGACATATACAGCACTTTCAAGTCCGGGCGCAAGGTCGCCAGCCGCTGGGCCAGCTCGCGCCCGCTCATCTGCGGCATCACCACGTCGGTCACCAGCAGGTGGATCGGCCCCGCGTGCCGGTTGGAGAGCTCGAGGGCATCGGCCCCGTGGTGCGCCTCGAGGACGGTGTAGCCGCTCATCTCGAGGATCTCGCGCACCACCGCCCGCACCCGCTGGGCGTCCTCCACGAGCAGGATGGTCTCGCCGCGCCCGGTGGCCAGGCCCTCGCCGCCGCCGTCGGGCCGCCGGGCCGCCGGAGGCTCGGGGGCGCGCCGCGGCTCCGGAGCGATGACCGGGGCGGCCACCCGCGGCAAGTACACCCGGAAGGTCGAGCCGTGTCCCGGCTCGCTCTCGACCGAGACGTGCCCGCCGCTCTGCTTCACGGTGCCGTAGACGGTGGAGAGCCCGAGGCCGGTGCCCTTGCCCTGCTCCTTGGTGGTGAAGAAGGGCTCGAACAGGTGCGAGCGGGTCTCCTCGTCCATGCCGCCGCCGGTGTCACTCACCTCGAGCGTCACGTAGGGCCCGGGCCGCGCGTCGGTCCACTCCTTCGCGGCGGTCTCGTCGAGATCCACGTTGGCGGTGCGGATCGTGAGGCGACCGCCGTCCGGCATGGCGTCGCGCGCGTTCACACAGAGGTTCAGGATCATCTGCTCCATCTGGCCGGGGTCGGCCTTGACCCCGCCCAGGTCGGGCGCGGTCACCGTGACCAGGTTGATGGTCTCGCCGAGCAGCCGCTGGAGCATCGCGTGGATGCTGGCCACGATCCCGTTGAGGTCGACGAGGCGCGGGGCCACCACCTGCTTGCGGCTGAAGGCGAGGAGCTGCCGGGTGAGGGTAGCCGCCTGGTCCGCCGCCTCGCGGACGCCCTCCGCGTTCTGGCGCAGGGGATGGCCGGCGGGGAGCCGGCGGAGCATCAGGTCGCTGTCGCCGCGGATGACCATGAGCAGGTTGTTGAAGTCGTGGGCGATGCCGCCCGCGAGCTTGCCCACCGCGTCCATCTTCTGGGCCTGGCGCAGCTGCTCCTCGCTCTGGTGGAGCGCGCGCTCCGAGCGCTTGAGCTCGGTGAGATCGACGGTGAGGCCGCGCAGGGTCACCGGCTGCCCCTCGGTGTCGCGCACCACGTGCACGATGTCGCGGAGCCAGACCTCCCGCCCGTCCGCGGCCACCGCGCGGTACTCGAACTCGTGGTCGCGGCTGCCCGCGAGGGCTTCGCGGTAGACGCGCATCACCGCGTCGCGGTCCTCGGGATGGATGCGCCGGGCCCAGAAGTCGGGCTCCCGCAGCCAGCGCTCCACCGGGTAGCCCAGCACCGTCTCGGCGCGCCGGCTCACGAAGGAGAAGGTCAGGGTGCGTGCGTCCGCCTCCCACACGATGGCGTCGAGGCCCTGGATCAGGTCGCGGTAGCGCTGCTCCGATTCCTGGCGGGCCGCCTGCAGGCGCTCCTCGGCGGTGAGGTCCTCGATGACCAGGAGCAGCTGCCGGGAGGTGTCGTCGGCCATGTGGATCGGGGTCATGGCCACGCGGGCGGGCTTGGTTTCCCGCCGCGCGTACACGTAGAGGTCGTAGAGGGCGCCCGCCTGGGCCGCGCCGGTCTCGAGCACCCGGCCCGCGCCGCGCACGAGCCGGTCCGCGCGCACGAGCTGCTGCAGGTCGCGGCCCACCACGTCCTCCTCCCGGAGGCGGAACGCCTCGAGGAAGGCGCGGTTGGCGGAAAGCACGTGCAGGTCCGCCGAGAGCAGGAGCAGGCCCGCGGGCACGCTCGCCACGATGGTGTCGGCGTAGCCCTGCAGGTTGGACATCGCCCGCTCCCGCCGCATCTGCTCCTGGAGCAGCCGCGCGCGCTGCTGCTCGCGGTGCAGCGCGAACAGGAAGCCGGCCAGGGCCAGGAGCAGGAAGGCGGCCGCCGCGCCCGCGAGCCGGCCGGAGCGCTCGAACTCCGCGAACACCTCGCTGCGGTCCACCTTCAGCGCCAGGGTCCAGCCGGCGGGGCTCACCCGTCGGACCGCGGCTACCACCCGGACGTCCCGGTAGTCGGTCGTCTCCGCCACCGGCTCGTGGCCCTGGGCGGCCGCCTGGGCGAGGTCGCGCAGCTCGGCCAGCGAGCGCTGCACCACCGCCGAGTCGGCCGGGGCGGGCTGGCGCGGCGGCGAGAGATAGACGGGCGGCGAGCTGTCCAGGTCGAGCAGCAGGGTCTCGCCGGTGCGGGTCGGCTCCGCCTCGTCGGCCAGCAGGGGGTAGAGCGACGCGTCCGGCCTCGTCCCCAGCGTGACCACGCCGAGCAGCGGCCGCGCGTCGCCCGCCGGCGCGGCGGGCGCGCCGTCCGCGAAGACCGGGACCGTGATCGCCAGTAGCCGGCCCGCGCCGGTGTCGCTCAGGTCGAAGCGCGGCGTGCGGCTCGCCGCGACCTCGGCCGCCGCCTTCGCCGGCTCGAGCGGGCCCGCCCCGCCGGGCTCCGCCGCGGAGTGGGCCACCGGCCGGCCCTGGGCGTCGGAGACCACGATGCTCACGTAGCCGTAAGCGGAGGCGACGCGGGTCAGGTGGCGGGCCAGCGCCTCCTCGTCCCGGTTCTGGCCAGCGAGGAGCGCGCGCACCGCCGGGAACGCGGCGAGCACCTCCGCGTCGGCGCGCCGGGCTGCGAGCCAGGCGGAGACGAGCCGGGCCCGGTCGGCCGCGATGGTGGCGATGCGGGTCTTCCAGTGGGAGAGGGCGGTCTCGCGCTCGGTGCCGATCTGGTGCGCGGTGAAGACGACGACGAGCACGGTGCCGGCGATGAAGGCGGCGACGTGAAACCAGGGGAGGCGCTCGCCGCCGGCGGCCCGGCGCTCGTCGCGTCCCCGCTCCCCGCGCGGGCGAGCGTGAGGCACGCTTCCAGGATAGGGCAGGAGCCGGACCGCGACAACCTTTCCGAGGGCCGCCGGCGGCTCCACACGGGCCGGCGGCGGCGTCAGACGTGGTTGCGGAGCATCAGCTCCTTGGGATGGGGGTGCAGGTAGATCTGGTCGCGGACGTAGGCGGTCTCGAAGCGGGCGACGTAATGGTTGATCAGGGTGATCGGGACGACCAGCGGCACGAGCCCGCGCGCGTAGTCGTCGATGACGCCCAGCAGCTCGCGCTTCTCGGCCGCGACGAGCCGGTCCTTGAAGAAGCCCATGATGTGCTGGAGCACGTTGACGTGCTTCTTCGGCGTGGCCGGCGCCTGGAGCGCGCGCATGAAGCCGTCCGCGTAGCGGTCGAGCCAGGCGGCGAGCGGCTCGGTCCGGATCGCGGCCACCCGCCGGCCGAGGCGCGCGTACGCGGCGGGACTGTGGGCCAGGAGCAGGTACTTGTGGGCGGTGTGGAACGCGACCACGTCCGCCGGGCGCGGCCCCATCTCCCGGAGCGCGGTGAGGCGACGGTAGGCGAAGACCCGGGTGATGAAGTTGTCGCGCAGCCGCGCGTCGTTGAGTCGGCCCTCTTCCTCCACCGGCAGGAGGGGCAGCGCCGTCACGAGCTCGCGCGCGAAGAGCCCGACCCCGGTGCGCGCGGGCGGCGCGCCGTCACCCGCGTAGAGCTTCACGCGCTCCATGCCGCAGGAGGGCGAGGCGCGCTTGAGCACGTAGCCAGAGAGCCCACGGCGGGCGAGCTCCTGCACGCGCCGCCGCGCGAACACATTCATGCGCAGGGTGTGATCGGTGCCGCTGGTCACCCCCAGCAGGCGCGGCGCGCGCGGATCGCCCACGAGGCGGATCGGCTCGCGCGGCACGCCCATGCCCACCTCCATCTCCGGGCAGACCGGCACCCACGAGAAGTGGCGGGCGAGCACCCCGGTGATGTACTGGTCCTTCTGATGGCCGCCGTCGTAGCGGACCTCCTCGCCGAGGAGGCAGGAGGAGATCCCGACCCGAATGGGCAGATCGGGCGAGCGCCAGGCGGGTGGGGTCGCCGCCATCAGACGACCCGGTAGCGGACCTCGAAGCTCACGCAGCCGGTGGCCGAGTGGAACGGGCCGTGCGGCATGCCGGGCGGGCGCACCGCCACCGAGCCGGCCGGATAGGGCCGCCCGCCGCACTCGAGCGTGCCCGAGACGATGTAGATCTCCTCCCAGAAGTCGTGGGTGACCGCGCGATCGCTGCCCGAGCCGGGCTCGAAGCGGAGCAGGCGCGTGGTCACGCCCTCGTCGTCCCCGCCGCTGATGACCTGCTCCCACACGCCGGGCGGGAAGCCGGGCGCGGGCCGCCAGGGCAGGGCGGCCGGATCGAAGAACTCGCGCTCGGCTTTCGTGGCCGTCATCGGTGAGTTATTGTAGCCGACATGCCGACCATCGACGCGACCCGGCTCGAAGCGAAGGCCACCCGCGTCTTCACCGCGATGGGCGCCCCCGACGGCGACGCGGCGTGGATCGCCGCGCTGCTCGTGCGCGCCAACCTGCGCGGCCACGACTCTCACGGGGTGATCCGCATCCCCCAGTACTGGGAGTCGGTGAAGAAGGGGCAGGTCGATCCGAAGACTCCCATCACGGTGACCGCGGAGACACCGGCGCTGGTGCGCCTCGACGGCGGCGGCGGCTTCGGGCAGGTGGTGGGCCGCCGCGCGATGGAGATGGCGATCGCCAAGGCCAAGGCGGGGGGACTGAGCGCGGCGTCCACCTCGCGCACCAGCCACGTGGGACGCCTCGCCGACTACGCGGAGATGGCGGCCAAGGCCGGGCTCGTCGGCATGCTCTGGGCCAACTGCGTGCATGGGCTCAACGTGGCGCCGTGGGGCGGCGCGGCGCGGCGGCTCGGCACCAACCCGCACGCGGTCGCGGTGCCGGGCGTCGACGGGCCCGCGATGGTGCTCGACTTCGCCACCAGCGTGGTGGCCGAGGGCAAGCTGCGGGTGAAGCGCAACCGCAAGCAGGCGGCGCCCCCCGGCTGGTTCGTGGACAGCAAGGGCCGGCCCGAGACCGATCCCGAGATCTTCTACGGCGACCCGCCCGGCGCGCTGCTCACCGCGGGAGACCACAAGGGCTACGGGCTCTCGCTCGCGGTGGAGATCCTGGGCGGCATCCTCTCGGGCACCGGCCCTGCCGGCCCGCCCCCCGGAGTGTTCGCCAACGGGACGCTGATGATCTGCCTCGACGTCGAGCGCTTCCTGCCGTTACCCGAGTTCCACCGGCAGGTGGGTGCGCTCTTCGGCTGGGTGAAGGCGACGCCGCTCGCCCAGGGCGCGACCGAGATCCTGATCCCGGGGGAGCCGGAGGCGCGCCTCGAGGCGGAGCGCCGCGCGCAGGGCATCGCCATCGAGGATCAGACCTGGAGCCAGATCGAGGCGACCGCGGCGGAGCTCGGGGTCGGCTAGACCCCTCGCCGGGTCAGGGGAAGAGGCGCTCCGCGTTCCGGAAGGCGATCTTCTCGGCCACGTCGCGCGGGAGCTGGGCGAGATAGCCGCGCACCTCGGTGACCGATCCCGGCAGCGCCTCCCAGCGCGACGTCACCCAGGTGTCGGTGCCGGCGAGGAAGCGGTCGGGATGGCGGAGGAACACCGCGCGCCACGCCGGGTCGAGCGTGCCGCCCGGGGCCACGTCGCCGTTGCGGATGGCCAGGTCCACCCAGAGCGTCGGGTAGCGATCGAGCAGCGCTCCCACCGCCTGCGGTCCCGCGCTCATGCCCGCGTGCGCCCAGATCACCCGCAGCCGAGGCTCGATCGTGAACAGCTCGACGATCGCGAGCTCGTCGGAGTGGGCGTGCAGATAGATGTTCTCCTGCACCGCCAGCTCGGTGATGCGCTTGACCACGAAGGTGCCGGTCTGGCCGCCGAAGAGGTGGAACTCGCCGATGCCCTTGTGCACGCCCTTGTTCTTCGCGAGGCGCTCCTGCACGTAGGCCAGCACCGAGGGGTCCTGCCACCAGTGGCCGATGTCGTCGCGGGTGCGGTAGGGCCGCAGGATCGGGACGAT
>JBGQHJ010000084.1:0-21928 GCA_041497895.1 Methylomirabilia bacterium | reverse complement strand
GCTCCACTTCGGGGACAACGCGGGCACCCCGGGCGAGGCGGTGAGCGCGGTGCGCAAGCTCGTCGACGTCGACAAGGTCGACGTGATCATCGGCCAGACTCACAGCGGCGCCTGCCTGGGCGCGCTGCCGGTGGTCAAGGAGCTGCAGGTGCCGATGGTGATCGAGGCGTGCAGCCACCCGAAGATCCGCGAGCTGATCGGCAAGACGGTCAACGAGTGGGCGTTCCGGGTCAACCCCGACGACGTGATGCTGGCCAACCAGTTCGCCCGCTTCATGAGCCAGTCGACGAAGTCGGTGTCGATCTTCGCCCAGAACGACGACTTCGGGCGCGGGGCCGCCGCGGCCTACGACGTCGCCTTCAAGAAGTACGGGATCAAGCTGGTGAGCACCGAGTTCTTCGATCGGGGCCAGGCCGACTACCGCCCCGTGCTCACCCGCGTGAAGCGGGCCAATCCGGAGGCGGTGCTGCTCGTCATGCTGGCCAGCGAGGGCAGCGTGTTCATGCGCCAGTTCCGGGAGATCGGCCTGACCCAGAAGCTCTACGCGCGGGGCAGCATGGCCACCGTCGAGTTCCTGTACCAGGTGAAGGACAGCCCCAATATCGCCGACGGCCTGGTCGAGGCCACCTACTGGACCCCCGCGCTCGACCCGGCGTGGGAGAAGCAGTGGCTCGAGCGGTGGAAGGTGCCCGTCCGCGTCCACGGCAGCCTCGCCGCCATCGCGTTCCGCTACGCGGTGGCGCCCGCCATCGAGCAGGCCATCAAGAAGACCGGGCGGGCCGACCGCAAGGCGATCCGCGACGCGCTCGAGGAGCTCGACGTGGCGAGCACGCCGGTGGGGCGGATCCGCTTCGACGACACGCACCAGGCCTTCATCAACATGCTCCTGGTCGAGATCAACGGCGGGCAGCTCAAGATCCTGGAGAAGATCACGATCCAGCCGTAGCCGGGCGCTTGAGCGACCTTCTCGAGCAGCTCGTCCACGGCCTCACCCTGGGCTCGCTCTACGCCATGGTGGCGACGGGACTCGCCCTCATGTTCGGGGTGGTGCGCCTCGTCAACTTCGCCCACGGCGAGTTCTACATGCTGGGCGGCTACGCCTTCTGGTACGCCTATGCCGAGCTGGGGCTACCCTATCCGCTCGCCGGCCTCGCCGCGGCGGCGGCCATGGGGGTGTTCGGGCTCGCGTACGAGCGCGCGGTGATCCGGACCATCCTGGCCCGCACCTGGCACGTCCAGCTCATCGCCACGCTCGCCACGTCGATCACGCTGACCAACCTGGCCATTCTCGTCTTCGGCACCCAGCCCAAGGAGGTGCCGACGAAGCTGTCGTCGGCCATCGTCGACATCGGCGGCGTCCGGATGGCCTGGCAGCGGCCGCTCGTGCTCGCCGCGGCGGTGGTCATCTTCGCCGGGCTCGAGTGGTTCGTGACCCGCGCCAAGCTCGGGAAGGCCATGCGGGCCATGTCCCAGAACCGGGAGGCGTGCGCGGTGGTGGGCGTGGACGTCCAGCGGGTGGCCCTGGCCACCTTCGGGATCTCGGCGGCGCTCGCGGGGGGCGCCGCCGCCCTCGTGTCGCCGCTCTTCAACATCTTCCCGGACGTGGGCGCGCTGCTCACGCTCAAGGCGTTCGCGGCCGTCATCGTGGGCGGCTTTGGCTTTGTCAAGGGGGCCATCGCGGCCGCGTTCCTCATCGGCCTGGCCGAGTCGCTCGCCGCCGGCTACATCTCCTACGCCTACAAGGACGCGATCGCGTTCGTGGTCATGGTGGCCGTCCTGCTCGTGAGGCCGCAGGGGCTCTTCGGCCGGCGGATCGGGATCTGACGATGCGCGCGGTGCGCTGGACGATCGGGGCGGCCTTCCTCATCGCGGTCCCGTGGATCGTCGCCGCCGCGGTGCCCGGCCAGCAGCGGTACGTCCTGCACGTCCTGATCTTCACCTCACTCTATGGCGCGCTCGCGCTCAGCTACGACCTGGTCGTCGGCCACGTGGGCAGCCTCTCGCTGGCCCATCCGGCGTTCTTCGGCATCGGCGCCTACACCGCGGCCCTCCTCGCCACCGAGGCGCGCTGGCCGTTCGCCGCCGCGCTCCCGGCGGGCATCGCGATGGCGGGCCTGGTCGCCCTCGCCCTGGGCGTGCCCATGTTCCGGCTGACCGAGCACAGCTTCGCCATGGGGACCCTCGGCTTCGCCCTCGTGACCCAGATCGTGGCCACCAACTGGGTGGACTTCACGCGCGGGCCGCTCTGCGTGACCGGCATCCCCAAGCCTCAGCTCGGGGCCCTCCGCATCGCCACGCTGCCCGCGTTCTACTGGATGGGGCTCGCCGCGGTGGGCGTGGTGGGATTGCTCTACCACGGGCTCACCACGTTCCGCCTGGGTCGCGCCTTCCACGCGGTGCGCGACAACGAGACGCTCGCCTCCGCCGCGTCCATCGATCCGCTGAAATACCGCATGCTCGCCTTCGTCATCGGCGGGGCGGTGGCGGGCGGCGTCGGCACGCTCTACGTCTCCTACGTGGGCGTCCTGTGCCCGGGTGAGCTGGCGGTGAGCCTCAGCGTCAACCTGCTGGTGATGCTCTTCCTCGGCGGCGTGGGCAGCCTGCGCGGCGTGCTGGTCGGCGCGGCCGCCTTCACCGCGCTACCCGAGATCCTCCGGATGGCCCCGACCTGGCGCATGGTCATCTACGGGCTCCTCCTGCTCATCATCATCATCCGCGCCCCCGACGGGCTGGAAGGCGTCATCCGCCGCCGGTCCGCGCTCTGGCGCCGGCCGTCCTCGTCCGGCGTGTAGCCATGCCCCTCTTCGAGATGCGCGGGCTCACCAAGCGATTCCTCGGCGTCACCGCCGTCGACGCGGTCGATCTGAGCATCGAGGCGGGCGAGCTGGTGAGCCTGATCGGCCCGAACGGCTCGGGCAAGACGACGCTGTTCAACTGTGTCACCGGCTACCTGGCGCCCGACGCCGGGCGCGTGCTCTTCCATGGTCGTGACGTCACCGGCGTGGCGGCCCACCGCATCGCGCGACTCGGGGTCGGGCGCACCTTCCAGCTCGTGAGCGTGTTCCCGCGGCTCTCCGCGCTGGAGAACCTGCTGACCTTCCTCCAGCAGCATCAGGAGGAGCGCGTCCTGGCCCGCCTGGTCCGCGCGCCGCGGGTGCGGCGCTTCGAGGCCGCGGCCGTCGAGCGGGCCCGGAGCCTGCTCGACTCGGTGGGGCTCGCCGCGCGGGCGGGCGACCCCGCGGGCAGCCTGTCCTACGGCCAGCGGAAGCTCCTCGCCTTCGCCGCCGCGCTCATGCCCGATCCGGAGCTCGTGCTGCTCGACGAGCCCGCCGCCGCGGTGAACCCGACGATGATCAACCAGATGAAGGAGCAGATCCGGGCGCTCCACCGGCAGGGCAAGACCGTGCTGCTGGTCGAGCACAACATGGACGTGGTCATGGACATCTCCCAGCGCGTCGTCGTCCTCGACCATGGCCAGAAGATCGCGGAGGGCGCGCCCGAGGCGGTCCGCCGTGATCCGAAAGTCATCGAGGCCTACTTTGGACGGTAAGGGGGCCGCCGAGGCTTTGCTTCGCCTCGAGGACGTGCACGCCGGCTACGGCGAGATCGAGGTGCTCCGCGGGGTCTCCGCGGACGTCCGCGCCGACGAGATCGTGTCGATCATCGGCGCCAACGGCGCCGGGAAGTCGACCCTGCTCCGCACCGTGTTCGGCATGGTGAAGCCCTCGCGGGGCAGTATCCGGCTCGCGGGGGAGGAGATCGGCGGCGAGAACCCGGTGGCGGTGCTCCGCCGCGGCTGCTCCTACGTCCCCCAGGGTCGCTGCAACTTCCCCGCGATGAGCGTGGAGGAGAACCTCGAGATGGGCGCCTACACGCGCACCGATGCCGGGGTGCGTCGCGACATCGAGGCGCTGATGGAGCGCTTCCCCATGCTCGGGGGCAAGCGCCGGGCACCCGCCGGCACGCTCTCGGGCGGCCAGCAGCAGATCCTCGAGATCGCCATCGCGCTCTTGCTCCACCCGCGGCTCCTGCTCATCGACGAGCCCTCGCTGGGCCTCGACCCGCGCATGGTCGAGCTGGTCTTCTCGACCATCGTGGCGATCAACCGCGCGGGCACCGCCGTGCTCATGGTGGAGCAGAACGCCAAGCAGGCGCTCGCCATCTCGCACCGCGGCTTCGTGCTCGAGCTGGGTCGGAACCGCTTCGAGGGCACGGGCCAGTCGCTCCTCGAGAACCCCGACGTGCGGGCCCACTACCTGGGAGGCTGACCGCCGGCCGCTGAAAAAGGCGGCCGGCTAGGTAACCCGTCCGGTGCGGGCGGGGATCGCGGCCCGGATCGCCTCCCTGGCCGCGACCGCCTCCGCCGCCGCGAGCCGGCTGATTCGGACGGTGCGCTCCACGAACCGGTCCTCGTCGCCCACGATCAGCAGGTCGAGGAATCGCAGCGTGCCGGGCGTCTGGGCCCGGAGGCCGAGGGCCGCGGCGCGCGTGGCCTGCTTGCTGAGCAGCGCCTGGATGGTGCGCGTGACGCGTGGGAGCAACAGGCGAGCCGGCTCGCCGTCCACCTGGACCCGGTAGACGCCGTCCGGGTCGACGCCTTCGACGCTGAGCGGCTGCGCGCGACACACGCCCACGAGGATGCGGGTCTCCCCGCTGCGCGGATCGTGGCGGGCGTCGAGGATGGTCAGCCCCTTGTTGCTCGGCTGCCGCACCAGCGGGGCCTCCGCGTCCTCCGGGCGGAAGCGGAGGGTCACGGCCGCGCCCGGCGAAAGCGGCGGCACGGTGACGAAGGCACCCCGCACCACGTGGACCAGCTCCTCGTCGCCATCCCAGACGCTGCCGAAGGGGTGCCGCTGCTCGACCACCATGCCGGTGATGCGCCGAGCGGTCGGGTTCGTCACCGTCACCGCGCGCCCGCCATCTCGCACCTGGAAGACCAGGTCCTCGTAGTCGGCCATGCGCTGGTACAGCTCGCGCTGGGTCGCGATCCAGAAGTTGCTCCGCTCGGCCAGGTCGATCGCGTGCCGGAGGTAGTCGAGCGAGCCCTTGCCGTCGTTCACCGACGGGTCCCGGGCCAGCTCGGGGTGGTACTGGAAGCTGTAGACGCCGTTTTCCAGGTGATCGTCGACGCCGGCGACCCGCGCGCTGTGGCCCCCGAAGATCGTCTCGACCAGCTCGTAGGCCGCGTCGAACTCGTGCGTGCGGTCCCAGCCCCGGAGGGGGCGCCACTCCGCGTCGGTGGTGACCACGGGGTGGAAGGGGAACCAGATGCCGGGGGTGGCGATCGTGCGCCGGACGTCGGTCACGTAGGTGAGCGGCTTGCCGCCGATCTGCCCGCCCACCATGACGGCCGGGTTCCGCACCCCGTACTCGATCATGTGGTAGTAGCAGAACGTGCACGTCCCGAGCATCCGCGCGTCGTGCGCGTACAGGTAGTCCATGGCGTCGATCGTCTCGGGATGCATGTGCCCGCCCGCGTGCCGACCACAGGTGTAGACCGCGAACCCCAGATTCCGGGT
The DNA here is from genome assembly GCA_041497895.1 of Methylomirabilia bacterium. GTDB lineage: Bacteria > Methylomirabilota > Methylomirabilia > Rokubacteriales > CSP1-6 > CAMLFJ01. The sequence goes on along the minus strand of JBGQHJ010000084.1, from coordinate 16,409 downwards.
GGCGTTGCGCACGTGCTCGTACAGCCCCGTGCCGTGGATGGCGGTCGGCGGGTCGCCGATCGAGCTGTCGTTGTGGAGCGCCGGCTCGATGAAGCTGTGGCGGCTGGTGCGGGCCACCCATTCGGCGGCCATCGCCTCGCTGATATTGGTCGAGAAGGACGGATCCTCGATGTCGTAGCTGGCCGGGATGAGGTTCTGCACCTGGTAGTCGAGGAAGGTGAAGTCGAGCATCCCGTGCACGTCGTGGCGGAACGAGAGCACGCCATCGTAGGTTCCGAACGACCGCAGCCGCGTGTGCCACAGCGGATCGAGCCCGACCTCCAGCAGAAGACGGCGCAGAAAGAACAGCAGGGTGTCGCCCCAGTGGGTGGGGTTCGCCCAGTGACGAACCGCCTCCACGTTCAGGTGCGCCTGGAGCATGCCGCCCAGGAGCTCGAAGATCTGGTTGGCCACGTAGACGGTCCGGTCGGTGAGCACGATGGCCGGCCCCACGGTGGTGACGGTCGCGGTGGTGGCACCGGTCAGGTCGCCGCTGAGCGCCACCAGGTCGGCCAGGACGCGGCTGCCCGGGGCGGGCTCGATGCGCTGGATCGCGTGGCCGGCGAAGCCGCTCACGTAGAGACTCTCCCAGGCCGCGCTCGCGAAGGGCGATCCCGGCGGCCAGCGCCAGCCGGTGTAGCCGGTGACCGACGTCGGTGTCGAGGCGGTGAGCCCGAGCAGAGGCGGGGGGAGATTCGTCTTGCCCGTGACGATCAGGCGCCGATCGGCGCCGCGCAGCCAGCGATCGAGGCGCTCGATGGTCTCGCCCGCCAGGTGCGCCGCGTTCGGGACGAGCACCGCGCGATACCCGGCGAGCCGATCGTCGGTGAAATCGGCCTCCTCCACGACGTCGTGCTTGAGGTTGCAGCGAGCCAGCAAGACGCTCGCCGCGGCGGGGCGAGATACGCGTATTCCCCTTTGAGCCAGGTGCGTGGGCGTCCCAAGGCGTCGGTGAACGTGTAGATCTCATCGCGCGCGGCGGCCTCGGCCGCGTAGGCCTCGCGACTGCGCCGGCTGAACAGGACCGCGACGTCATGACCCCTTGGGTGAATCCAGTCGACCGGGCGGAGAGCCATTCGCGCAGTCTAGCACTCGATACCGCGGGGCCGCCGTGCGAGCGCCGTCCGCAGATGTTATGGTATGGCCCCCAATTCAAAGGAGGCTCAGGTCATGGCCATGAAGACCGTCGTCGCGCTACCGGGTGAGGGCATCGGGCCCGAGGTCGTGGATGCCACGTGCGAGCTCTTGATGGCCACGGGCCTGCCGCTCAAGATCCTGACCCCGCCCCAGGGCTCGCCCCTGCCCGCGGAGACCAAGCGCGCGGTCCGCGAGGCCGACGGGGTGCTCTTCGGGGCGGCGGGGCCGTCCACCTCGGCGGTGGTGGCGTGGCTCCGGTGGGAGATGAGCGCATGGGCCGGAGTGCGGCCGATCCGCTTCTACCCGGGGATGCGCTCGCCGCTGGCCGATCCGGAGGGCATCGACTACGTCCTGCTGCGCGAGAACAGCGAGGGCCTGTACCCCGGGCGCGAGGGGAACCTGGCCGACCTGGTCAAGGTCATGCCCGACCTGGCCGACAAGACGGGGCGCAAGGTGAAGGACTTCGGCAACGAGGGGCGCTTCGCGGTGAAGGTGGTCACGCCTCGCGGCGCCGAGCGCATCGCCCGCTTCGCCTGCGACCTGGCCCGCAAGCGGCGGGCCCTTGGCAAGCCCGGCAAGGTGACGTGCGTGACCAAGTCGAACGTGCTGCCCCGCACCGACGGCCTGTTTCAGCAGACCGTCGAGCGCATCGTGCGCGAGGCCGGGCTCCAGTTCGAGCATTTCCACGTCGACGACGCGGCCCGGCGCCTGGTGCGCTTCCCCAAGTCCATGGACATCGTGCTCTGCATGAACCTCTACGGTGACATCCTGTCCGACCTGGGCGCGGAGACGGCGGGCGGGCTCGGCCTGGCGCCCTCCGCCAACTTCGGGGACGGCTGGGCCTACTTCGAATCGGTCCACGGCTCGGCGCCCGACATCGCGGGCAAGGGCATCGCGAATCCCACCGCGACCATCCTGTCGGCGGGGCTGATGCTCGAGCACATGGGGCTCGGCGCCGAGGCCCAGCGGCTCCAGGACGCGGTGGGGCGCGTCTACCGGGACGGCAAGGTGCTCACCCCCGATCAGGGCGGCACCGCCAGGACGCGCGAGATGGCGCAGGCGATCCTGGGCGCGTACCGCTAGCCCCTCACCCGACGAGGACTCCGTGACCATTCGCGTTGCCGGCATCGAGGTCAGCCACTGGCACTCCCTGCACGACGCCGCCTATCTCCGCCATCTCGTCGCGATGCCGGACGTCGCCCTGGTCGGCGTGCAGGACGGGGACGCCGGCCTCGCCAGGAAGCGGGCCGCGGAGGTGGGGAATCCGCCGATCTTCACCGACTACCACCAGATGCTGAAGGAGACGAAGCCGGACTTCGTGATGGCCCTGGGACGACACCGGCAGATGGCCCGGATCGCGCACGACCTGCTCGACCAGGGCTATCCGTTCCTGATGGAAAAACCCATGGGGGTCAACGCGGACGAGGTGCAGTCCATCGCGGAGAAGGCCACCCGGCTGAAGGGATTCGCCGCCGTCCCGCTCTCCCAGCGCTACCAGCCGTTCGCGATCCGCGCCCGCCAGCTCCTCGCCGAGGGGCGCTTCGGCCCGGTCTCCCACATCTATGTCCGCATCAACCGGCCCGGCCCGGCGCGCTACCCCGGCTGGGACTGCGCGTGGATGCTCGATCCCGCCGAGGCCGGGGGCGGCTGCCTCCGGAACCTGGGCCCGCACGGCTTCGACATCTTCCTCTACCTGACCGGCGAGGAGGCGCACGTCACCGGGGCCCAGCTCAGCCGGCGGGCCCACGATCAGCGCGTCGAGGACTACGCCTCGGTGCTGCTGCGCTCGGCCGGCGGCATCCTGGGGACGATCGAGGTCGGCAATGGCTTCCCGCGCGTCGGCACCGACGGCGAGTGGAAGATCGCGGGGCGCGACGCCATCCTGACCGTGAAGGACGGCCTCATGAAGCTCGCCACCGCGAGAGGCGACGAGATCACCAAGGGCACCGAGATCGAGACGCCCTACTTCACCGCGGTGCGCGATGCGCTCGATGCCTGGAAGCGGGGCGCACCCCCGCCGATCAGCGTGCACGATTGCCTGCGCGCGGTGCGCCTCATCGACCAGGCCTACGCGCTCGCGGGAAGATCTGCTTGAGCCCGCCGCGGCTCGGCTGCCTATCGGGTCGACTCCACCTCCAGGCGTGACTTCATGAGGACGACGACGTAGGGGTTCCAGGTCGAGAGCACGTAGTACAGGTCGAGCTCGGAGCCCTTCACCTTCGTCCAGCGCTCCCGGTCATGGCGGAGAAGCCGAAGATCACGGTCGAGCTGGAGCCGGGTGACTACATCGTGAGCGTGCACCCGCCTTCAAGCCGCGGGTGTGGCGTGTTGGCGCAGACGGGACGATCACGGGCTACGGCCGCACGCTGCGGCGCGTGGCGGTATGGTACGCGGTGAATCTCCTCACGCAGGAGGCGGAACGGCGGGAAGGGATCCGGTGAGGGCGCGACCAGGAGCCCGGGACCCGCATCACTCGGTCGCCAGGCGCTGCGCGCTCCAGCACGCCTCGGCGCCCCGGCACTCGCGGTTGGCGCGGAGGACGTCGTGCCATCGCTGCCGCGCGGCCGGGGAGAGCTTCGAGGCCACGTTCCGGAGCTCTTCAGGATCCGTGCCGAGCTCGTAGTAGCCGACCTCCCCGGTCTCGTACTCGACGTACAGGGCCGTCCCGGTGCGCAGGGCCTCGTACGAGCTCGGGTTCTCGGCGTGCAGCAGCGGCGCGTCCGGGTCCGTCGGGTCCGGGAACGGGCGGCGGTGCTCGATCAGCGCCATGCGCCGCCACTCCGGCGTCGCGCCCTGGAACAGCGGCACGAGGCTCCGCCCGTCGGGCGACGTCGGCGCGGCCGCCCCGGCCAGCTCGGTGAAGGTCGGCGTCAGGTCCACGTTCTCGACGATCTCGTCCACCACCCGTCCCTTCGCCACCCCGGGGCCCACGATGACGAGCGGCACGTGGACGTCGATGTCGAACGGGGTCATCTTTCCCGGCCGCATCGAGTACTCCCCCATGTGCAGGCCGTTGTCGGAGCTGAAGACCACGTAGGTGTCGCGGTCCAGGCCCAGCGCGGCGAGGGTGGCCCGGAGCTGGCCGATCATCCGGTCCACCGCGAGCACGGACTGCGCGCGCATCCGGAAATGCTTGTCGATGTTCGCGACGTCGACCGGCGACAGCGACGGGATCTCCCGGAGCCACCGGGGCGCGTCCGCGTCCGGGCGCGCGCCGAACGCGGCGGTGCGCGGCGCGGCGAGCCCGGGGAACTTCTCGGCGTCGCGCGGCGCCGGGATGTAGGGGCCGTGCGGCGCGAAGGTCGCCACCTCGATGAGGAAGGGCCCGCGCGCCGCCTTGCGGACGAAGGTGCCGGCCAGCCCGGCCACCACGTCGGTCAGGTAGTCCGGCGGCGTCTCGCCGTAGCGCACGATGCGACCGTTCTGGTTCAGCACGTAGTTGAACTCGGCGTAGGCGTGGCCGGCGACCGCCCACTCCGTCCACCCGGCGGGGACGCCGTGCTTTCGCGGGAGATACCCGTTCAGGTACTTGCCGAGCATGGCGGTCCGGTAGCCGCCGCGCTGCAGCGCCACCGCGAAGGTGAGCGGCTCGTTGCCGTGCGCGAGGAACGCGGCGTAGCCCCCGTCGCGCTGGTTGTTGGTGTAGACACCGGTGGTGTGCGGGAACTTGCCGGTGAAGATCGACGAGCGCGACGGGCAGCAGAGCGAGTCGGTGACGAAGTAGCTCGAGAAGGTCGTGCCGTCCTGCTGCATCGCCAGCACGTTCGGCATGTACGGCACGAGATTCCAGCTCAGATCGTCGGTGAGGACGAAGACGATGTTGGGCCGCTTCGCCCCCGCGGCCCGCGCATCCGGCGCCGCCCAGTGGTGCGCGAAGGCCACGCCCACCCCGATCAGGACCATGCACGCCAGCGTCGCCCCTGCCCGTCTCTTCATCGACTTCCTCCTGTAGTCTTGCCGTCCGGTTCCGCTCAGCCCCGACCCCGGCGCCTCCCTCGCGGTAGGGTACTCCCGGCCGGGCCAGGCCAGTCGACGAGCAGGGGAGATGGGGGCGGATCATGCGCATCTCCCCTCGTCGAACCTAGAAATTGACAAGTTCCGCGCCCCGAGGATAATAGGCCAGCTTTTCGGCCCGCTTCGCTACTTCTCCGGTCACTGACGACACCCATTGCGAGAAGAGGAGACCTGGCCATGGCGCGACGCGCCGTCTTCCTGACGCTCCTGCTCCTCCTCGGCGCCCTCGTCGCGGCGGGGCCGGGGCTCGGTCAGCCGCAGCCCAAGCGGGGCGGCGTCCTCCGCGTGGCCGAGCGGGAGGCGCCCGGGCTCGACCCGCACCTCTCGATCAGCTTCCTCACCCACTCCTACGTGAGCCTGACCTACAGCCAGCTCGTGCGCTTCCCGAACGGCCCCGAGCAGAAGTCTCCCACCGACTTCTCGATCCTGCCCGACCTGGCCGAGAAGTGGACGGTCTCGAAGGACGGCAAGATCTACACGTTCAGCCTCCGGAAGGGCGTGCGCTTCCACAACAAGCCGCCCGTCAACGGGCGGGAGGTCACCGCGGAGGACGTCAAGTACTCGCTCGAGCGGTTCATGGCCAAATCCGGCTTCCGCGACCGCTTCGAGCCCGTGCAGGCGATCGACGCGGTCGACCGCCATACGGTGCGAATCACCTTGAAGGAGCCCTACGCGCCGTTCCTGAACCATCTGGCCAATCCGAGCTTCTGCGCCATCCTGCCGCGCGAGGCCGAGGACAAGTTCAAGGACTTCAACCATCCCGACGCGGTCATCGGCACCGGCCCCTTCGTGCTCAAATCCTACGAGAAGGGCGTCCGGGTCGTCTTCGAGCGGAACCCGACCTATTTCATGAAGGGGTTCCCCTACCTCGACGGGGTGACGATCGACATCACGCCCGACGCGGCGGCGCGCCTGGCCGTGCTGCGCGCGGGCAAGGCGGAGCTGCCGCACATCTGGGGCTGGATCAGCCCGGAGGAGGCGCGCTCGCTCAAGCAGACGAGCCCCGAGATGTCGATCACCCCGTACCAGGTGATCGGCCAGGGCTTCATCTACATGCGCACCGACCAACCACCCTTCAACGACGTGCGGGTCCGCCGGGCGGCGTCGCTCGCCATCGACCGGAAGGCGTGGAACGACGCGCTCCTGTTCGGCGAGGGGTGCGTCGACGCGGGGCCGGTGCCCTGCGCGCTCAAGGACTGGAAGCTCGACGCGTCGAAGATCGAGCCGGCCCGGGCCAAGTACCTGATCGGCCACGACCCCGTCGAGGCCAAGCGCCTCCTCGCGGAGGCCGGGCTCGCCAAGGGCCTGACGATCCCGCTCTTCCACTGGCCCGGCTACGTGGTGCCGTGGCGGAACTACTACGAGCTGGCCGCCGAGGACCTCGGCAAGATCGGCATCACCGTCGAGCTCAAGCCCGAGGAGTACGGCAAGTACATCTCCACCACCGCGCTAGGCAAGTACGAGAAGGCGGCGATGGGGCCGTCCACGCCCTTCACCGAGGTCGACGACTTCCTCTACGGGCGCTTCTATCCCGAGCTGCCCACCAACCAGAGCCACGTGGCCGACGCCGAGCTGACCAAGATGCTGGTCGCCCAGCGCCGCGAGATGGATCCCAAGAAGCGGAAGGAGATCGTCGACGACATCCAGCGGTATCTCGCGGACAAGGCCTACTACATCTACGTGCCCCAGTGGCCGCAGTACGTGGCGCACCCGCCCTACGTGAAGGGGTTCCGGCACCACGACGGCTACGGCCTCGGCATGCGGCTGCTCTACACGTGGCTCGATAAGTGAAGCGGTACGTCCTCCGCCGCGTCCTGCTCGCGCTGCCGACCCTCTTCCTGGTGAGCGTGCTGGTCTTCGCGCTCATGCGCTTCATGCCCGGCGACGTGGCCACGCGCATGGTCGAGGGGCACGCCTACGCGCCCACCCTCGCCGCGCTCCGGCACGATCTGGGCCTCGACCGGCCGGTCCACGCGCAGTACCTCGAATGGATCGGCGGCATCGTGCTGCGCGGCGACTTCGGGAAATCCTACTGGACGCGCCAGCCGATCCTCGACGAGTTCGTCCGGCGCTTCCCGGTCACCCTCGAGCTGGCCCTGCTGACCATCCTGGTCTCGGTGGTGCTGGGGGTCGTGGTGGGGATCGTCTCGGCGGTGCGGCAGGACAGCGCGTCGGACTACGTGGGGCGGGTGCTCGCGATCCTCGCCCTCTCCGTCCCCTACTTCGGTCTCGCCGTGCTCGTGGTGGTGCTGCCGTCCATCTACTTCAAGTGGACGCCGGTCTGGACCTACGTGGCCCTCAGCGTCGATCCCGTCGAGAACCTCAAGATCATGCTGGTGCCCGCGTTCGTCTTCGGGGTGACCCGGGCCGGGCCGGTCATGCGCATCATGCGCTCGGCGCTGCTCGACGTGCTGCGCCAGGACTACATCCGCACCGCGTGGTCGAAGGGCCTCGCCGAGCGCCCGATCATCCTGCGTCACGCGCTGAAGAACGCCATGATCCCGGTGATCAGCCTGATCGGGCTGCAGGTGCCGCTCTACATCGGGGGCTCGGTGATCATCGAGTCGATCTTCCGCCTGCCCGGGGTGGGGCTCTTCTTCTTCGAGGCGCTGACGCGGCTCGACTATCCGGTCGTGCAGTCGGTGAACCTGATCATCGCGGCGATGGTCGTCGGCCTCAACCTGCTGATCGACCTCTCCTATGCCTTCCTCGACCCGCGCATTCGATACTAAATCGCAGGGTCCCTCCCCCAGGGTTGCGCCGGCCAAGCCGGCGCTCGAGGCGCGGATCCGGCCGTGGTGGGCCGACGTGTGGGTCCAGATGGTCAGGCGCAAGCCGCTCGGCACGATCGGCGGCGCGATCGTCGTCCTGATGCTCGGGGCGGCGGTGCTGGCCGACTGGATCGCGCCCTATGGCTTCGCCCAGTCGAGCCTGCGCGAGCGGTTCATCGCCATGAGCGGCGCGCACTGGCTCGGCACCGACGAGCTGGGGCGTGACCTGCTGACCCGCCTGATCTACGGGGCTCGCATCTCGCTCTACGTGGGCTTCGGCGCCATCGCCATCGGCAGCGTGCTCGCGACCGCGATCGGCATGCTCTCCGGGTACTTCGGCGGGCGGTTCGATCTGCTCGTGCAGCGCGGGGTGGACGCCTGGATGGCGTTCCCGCCGCTCCTCCTGCTCCTGTCCATCATGTCGCTGCTCGGGCCGAGCGTCTGGAACATCACCACCGTGCTCGGGGTCGCCTTCGGGATCCAGAACTCGCGCGTGGTCCGGGGCGTCGCCCTCCTGATCAAGGAGCACACCTTCGTGGAGAGCGCGCGGGCCCTCGGCGCCGGCCACGTCCGCACGACCCTCACCCACATCCTGCCCAACGTGGTGCCGACCATCATCGTGGTGGCGACGACCGGGCTCTCCACCGTCATCCTGACGGAGGCGAGCCTCTCGTTCCTGGGGCTCGGCGTGCCGCCCCCCTACCCGACCTGGGGCGGCATGCTGTCGCTGGCCGGGCTCGACTACATGTACCGGGCGCCGTGGCTCGCGATCTGGCCGGCGGTGACGCTCTCCCTCGCCGTCTTCGGCTTCAACATGCTGGGCGACGCGCTCCGCGACCTGCTGGACCCGCGGCTCAAGGGCGGCTAGCCGCCGCCCGCTATCGCCGCGGCTTCGTCTTCGGGAGGACTCTGAGCGCGTCCTCGCAGGCTTGCAGCGTCTTGGCCACGTCGGCTTCGCTGTGGACCAGGGAGATGTACATCTTCTGGGTGTTCTTCACCACGCCGCGCTTGATCAGCTCAGTGGTGAAGGCGCGGGCGAGCGCTCCGTCGGACTTCTGGAGCGACCGGTAGTCGGTCACCGGCTCGCCGGTGAAGAGCAGGTCGAAGACCACCGGCTCGCCGACCACCTGGGCCGGGAGCCCGGACTTCCGGGCCAGCTCGGTCAGGCCGGCCATCAGGCGCTTGCCGGTCCCGTGGAGGGTCTCGTAGGCCCCGGGCTTGCGCAGCTCGGCCAGGGTGGCCAGGCCGGCCACCGCCGCGATGGGGTTGCCGTTGAGCGTGCCCGACTGCGAGATGAAGTCGCCCTTGCCGTCATGCCCCGGGTCGAAGGGGCGCATCAGCGCCTCGGAGGCGCACACCGCGGCCAGGGGGAAGCCGCCGCCTACGATCTTGCCGACGCAGGCGATGTCGGGCACCACGCCGTAGTACTCCTGGGCCCCGCCGTAGGCCAGACGAAAGCCGGTGACGACCTCGTCGAAGATCAGCAGCACGCCGTGGCGACGGGTGATCTCGCGGAGGCCCGTCAGGAAGCCGGGCTGGGGCGGGATCAGGCGCTGGAAGGGCTCGACGATCACCGCGGCCAGCTCGTCGGCGTGGGTGGCCACGATGCCCTCGACGGTGGCCAGGTCGTTGTAGGGCGCGACGAGCACCTCGTCCTCGATCGCGTGCGGGATCCCCGACGAGTCGGGCACCGGCGCGGGGAACGCCTTCGGCGAGCGGGGCGACGAGCTCATCATCGCGTAGTCGTGGGCACCGTGATAGCCGCCCTCGAACTTCAGGATCTTGTCGCGCTGGCGCGCGGTGCGCGCCACCCGCAGGGAAAAAAAGGTGGCCTCGGAGCCGGTGGAGGTGAAGCGCACCTGCTCCGCGCACGGCACGGCCCGGCAGATCTCCTCGGCCAGCTCGATGATGGGCTCGTTGACCATGAAGTAGGTCGAGCCCTCCCCGATCTGCGCGCGCACCGCGGCGACCACCGCGGGATGGGCGTGGCCCAGGATGAGCGGGCCCGACGCGAGCACGTAGTCGATGTACTCGCGCCCGCTCACGTCGTGGATCTTCGAGCCCTTGCCGTGCTTGACCACGAAGCCCACGTCGTCGGCGTAGCGGGAGGTGCCCAGCACGCCGCCGGGCAGCCGCTGGCGGGCGCGCTCCAGCAGCCGGGTCTCTTCGGTGGATCGGGCTCTCGTCGGGTCAGCCATGGGGGACCTCGGACTAGGACGGGGTCGGTAGAGAGAAGCGCTGCGCGTTGCCCATGTGCGGCCACGCGAAGGCCTGCACGTTGGCCAGCATCTGGCGGATGTGATTGCGGTCGTGGTGCACCCACTCGTGGAGGAGATCGGCCACCGTCAGGAGGCCCACCTTGGGGTGGTCCCCGCCGCGCGGCAGATCGGCGGCCTTCAAGCCGGCCACGAGCGTGGCGCTGTCGGCGCGGAGCCGGGCGAACTCGTCGACGAGGGCGGACGCGTCGCGGGCGCAGTCGTGGCGGGCGCGCGCGACCGCGTCCTGATCCCAGCCTTGAAGCTCCGGGCGGTCACCCGAGAGAATGATGCGGATCCTCCCGGCGAAGCCGCGCTGCTCGGTCTCGATCAGATGGCCGAGCACCTCCTTCACGCACCACTCGCCGGCGGCCGGGTGCCAGGCCAGGACGGGGGCCGACAGCGCCGAGAGCTCGGCGCGGATGGTCGTGGCCGCGGACCGGAGCAGCTCGGCGACGGCGGGCGGGGCGAGCGGCTCAGGCGTCACGGATCACGAGCTCGGCCACCGGCACCCCGGCCCGGAACTTCCGGACCAGCTCGTCGGGATCGAACTCGACCCCGATCGGGTTCTGATCGAACGCCGGGGAGTGCATCCACGCCTGCCCCTCCTCCGCGGTGGCGAAGTTGTCGATCTGCAGCTCGATCCGGTTGCCGTCGGGATCGGCGTAGTACATGGACGTGGTCGGGCCGTGGTTGATGCAGCGGAACGGGCGGATCTCCTGCGCTCTCAGCCGGACGTAGTTGTCGAGCAGGTCCCCCATGGAGCCGAACGTGAACGCGACGTGATGGACGCCCGGCGGGTCGGTCGCGCGGACGCCGAGCTCGCCGCCCGGCGCCCGCGGGGTCAGCGGACCGAAGTCGAGAAAGGCCACCCGATGGTGCTCGTCGTCGTAGGTCACGAAGGAGAGCTGCGGGTTCTCGTAGATGACGTGACCGCCGAGCACCTCGCAGTACCACTCCTGCATCTCCGGCTTCCGGTTCGTCTGGAATACGACGTGCGCCAGCTTCGTGGGTGGCATGACTCCCTCCCTTACTGGAGCGGCGAGAAGGCCGAGGGCATGACGATCTTGCTCTCCTGCGCGAGCAGCTCGTCGCCGCCGCCCGGGGGCGGCCAGATGCCGGCCTTGCGCGCCTGCTCCCGGACCGCGAGCCGCTGGTCCATGCTCTTGTAGCCCCAGATGTGGATGAACCGGTTGGCCCCACCGAACTCCACGCCGCCGGCCAGCACCACCGGCGAGAGCTTCGTCCGCGCGCCGATGCTCCCCTCCCACCGCTTCATGACGCCGGGCAGCGAGCCGGGCGTGAGGCTGTAGCGCCGGATCTCGAAGATCGGCCCCATCGTGCCCGGCGTGACGTCGGGGATGAACGGGAACGGCGTCACCACCTCCACGTCCTGATCGACGACGAACTCCCGGATCTTGGGCGGCCAGTTCGCATCCTTGGCCGCCTCGGCCCGGATGCGGGCCCGCTCGGCGAGATCCTTGTAGCCCCACACGTGGATGATCTCGTTGAGGGGGCCGACCTCGGTGTGCCAGAAGGCGGCGAGCGGCGAGTATTTCTTCCGGTACTCGTAGGCTAGGGCGTAGCGCTTCTCGACCTCGGCGAGGCTGCGGGGCTTGAGGGTGTAGGTCCGGAACTCGTAGATCATGGCCGGTCTCCTCTCATCGAGCGGTGCGCTTCAGGTACTGCTTCCACGGCTTCCAGTAGTACTCGCTCCAGCCCCGGGTGATGCTCGCGACGTTCGCGTCGGGGATATTGGCGTGCACCATCGAGATCCGCCCGCCGCCCCGGACCCGGCTGAAGACCAGCACCAGGGTCGAGTCGAGATCCCGCTTCTTCCAGTTCGATCCGCGCCACGACTGCACGATCAGGCGCTTCGGCACGATCGCCAGGTTGCGGCCGCGAAGGTGCCCGGCGTGGGCCATGAACGCGCCGCCCACCCGGCGGCTCATCACCGCCTTGGCGCAGGTCGCGGCGGAGTGCTTCCGGGTGCTCAGATAGGTGTCGAACAGCGCCTCCGGCGAGGCGCGGAAGGTCACCTTCTGCTGGATCGTCTTCGGCATCAGCCGGCGGCCAGGGGGTACAGACGCGCGCAGTTGTCCCACAGGATCTTCGCCTTGGTCTTGTCGCTCACGCCCTCGAGGGCGACGAACTCCTGGATGGCCTCGGGGAAGAGCCCGTCCGAGTGCGGGTAGTCGGTGGAGACGACGATGTTGTCGTCGCCGATCGCTTCCACCACCTGCCGGAGCACCTTCTCGTCGGCGTCGGTGGCGATATAGCACTGACGATAGAAGTACTCGCTCGGGCGCCCGCCGATCTGCACCTCCGAGCCGGGGCCGAACTTCTCCCAGGCCTCGTCGAGCCGCCAGAGCCACCAGGGCAGCCACCCGCACGTGCCCTCCAGGAACGCGCAGCGCAGCCGCGGATGCCGCTCCAGCACGCCGCCCGCCGCGAGGCTGGCGAAGGCGAACATCAGCTCCACCGGATTGCGCCCGGCCTGGCCGATCACCCGGCCGTTCGGGTGGTCCAGGTAGCGGCGGGCGATGTCGTCGCGCAGCGAAGACTGCCCGGTCGGGTGAAATCCGATGGGCACCCCCAGCTCCTCGATGGTGTCCCAGAGCGGCTCGAATTCCGGGTCGTGGATGTGGCGCCCGTTGATCGGATTCGGATTGCCGATCACCGCCACCGCGCCCTTGTCCCGCACGGCCCGGCGCGCCTCGCGGGCGGCGAGTCGCGGATCGTGAAAGGCGACCTGCGCCGCGAACTTGAGCCGTTTCGGATCGTACTGGCAATAGTCGTGGGTCCAGTCGTTGTGGGCCCGCGCGAGGGCGTCGGCCACCGCGGGCTCGAGATCGTCGTGCATCAGCACCTGGCGGCCGCGCGTGCCGTAGAGGATGCCCACGTCGATGCCCTCGATGTCCATGGCCTGCACGTGGCTCTGGGCGTCGTATTGACAGGCGTGCGCTACCGCATAATGGGGGTGCCGCTGGCTCGACCGCCGGAAGAGGTCGGCGCCCACCGCGGCGGTCCGCGGGTGCTTCGACATCTCGCCCAGGGCGAGCGGCCCGATCTGGATGATCGGCTGGTTCGGCGATCCGCCGGCCCGCCGCTCGAACTTCGGCGCGAACTTCTTGAACGGCTCGTCGAGGTAGCGCTCCCAGAGGCCGTCCGGCTCCATCGTGTGGAGATCGCTGTCCATCACCTTGAAGTCATGCTTCATGACTCACCTCCCGACGGCGGCGCCGGCCCTCTGCGCGTCGGCTCTCTGGAAGTGCGCCTCGGTGAAGCCGTAGAGGTGGGCTCCCCCCAGCAGGATCTGCGCCGCGAGCTCGCGGGGGATGTTCTTGAGGAGGTTGTCCGCCACGTGGGGGAAGTTGGAGTCGAAATGGGGGTAGTCGGTCGAGATGCACATCCGGTCGGCGCCGATGAGCCCCGCGGTGGCCTCGATCTCCGGCTCGCTCCCCTCGACGGCGGCCCAGCAGTTGCGCCGGAAATACTCCCGCGGCGTCAACGCGAGGTAGGGCGCGTGCGAGTCCCGGTACTGCGGATAGTCCCACTCGATACGCGACAGGAGGCCCGGCACCCAGGAGTTCTGGGCCTCCAGGAAGCCCACCCGCAGCTTCGGGTGGAACTCGAATACCCCGCCGATGATCATCGCGATCAGCGCCTGCTGCATCTCGATCCAGTGGCTGGCGACGTGACGGTAGAACCGATTCTCGCCGTACAGCGGGATCATCCGCGAGTACAGCGCGCTCACGCCCTCGTGAAAGCCCCAGGTCACGTCGAGCTCTTCGTGCAGGCGGTAGAGCGGGTCCCAGTAGTTCGAGTGCCAGTAGTGATCGTTCACCAGGTTCGGCCGGATGAACGACCCGACCGCGCCCAGCTCCCTCACGCCGCGCACCAGCTCCCGGCAGGCCAGATGCACGTCGTGCACCGGCAGCATCACCACGAACTTCAAGCGGTCGGGGCTATGGCGGCAGAAGTCGTGGATCCAGTTGTTGTAGGCCTGGCACAGCGCGAGCGAGAGCCGTGGGTCCAGGTTGTCGCGCGCGATGAGGCTCAGACCGCTCGTGGGGTAGAGCACCGCGATGTCGACCCCTTCCATCTCCATGCCCATCACCTGGGCTTCCGGGTCGTAGTCGCGCTCGACCGCGAAGTCCAGGCGGCCCGTGTCGGCGAGGCGAGACCCCGAGAGGGGCTGGGTGCTCTGGGTCGGACCGCGCCGGACGCGCTTGCGATACTGCTGCAAATCGGAGTCCGCGGTGGGCAGCCCGTCGATCAGGGTCAGGCCGGCCGGACCGCGGCACGGGCGACCGTCGGCCCCTACCTGTACGCTGACCCGGTGCTTGAATGCCGGGTCCAGGTAGCGATCGAAGAGATCGGGTGGCTCCATGACGTGCATGTCGGAATCGACGAAACGCAGACCCTCTTTCATGTCACCCTCCTCTCGCGATCGGGCCATTGATCGGATCCGGAGCCGCGGGGCAAGCCTAGACCCGGGTCGGCGGGTGGTCAAGGAGTGAAACGATGCTATGGTGCTCGGCGATCATGACGACGGCGCGGCCGTGTGATAGTCTGCGCCCGCATCAGGGACCGAACCGCTCGCCAGGAGGGGACCCCATGACCACGCGCAGGGAATTCCTCGCCGAGACCGCCGGCGCAGTGGCCGGCCTCGCCTTCGTCGGCTGCGGTCTGCTCCGGGCCCGGCCCGCGATGGCGCAAACCCCACGCCGGCAGGTCATGGTGAGTGGCCGGCGCGTGAAGACCGTCGACGTGCACGCGCACTGCGCGGTGCCCGAGGCGCTGGCCCTGATGGGACTGTCGATCAGCCTGCCGACCCGGCCGCCTGGCCTGCTCATGGGCCAGCCCCAGGAGCGGCTCGCCGCGATGGACGCTCAGGGCATCGACGTCCAGGCGCTCAGCATCAACCCGTTCTGGTACAAGGCGGAGCGGGATCTCGCGACCCGGATCATCCAGATCCAGAACGAGAAGCTCGCGCAGGCCTGCGCGGCGCCGCCGGATCGGTTCGTGGCCTTCGCCACCGTGGCCCTGCAGTTTCCGGACCTCGCGGCCGCGCAGCTCGAGGAAGGCGTCAAGAAGTACGGCCTGCGCGGCGCGGCCATCGGGGGCAGCGTCAACGGCGAGGAGCTCTCCGACCCGAAGTTCCACCCGTTCTGGGCCAAGGCCGAGCAGCTCGGCGTGCTGATCTTCATCCACCCGCAGGGCTCGGTCGAGCTGAACGCGACCGGCCGGCTCAAGGGCAGCGGCGGGCTCGACAACGTCATCGGCAACCCCCTCGAGACCACGATCGCCCTCTCCCACCTGATCTTCGAGGGCACCCTCGACCGCTTCCCCGGGCTCAAGATCTGCGCGGCGCACGGCGGCGGCTATCTCCCGTCCTACGCGGGGCGCTCCGACGCGGGGTGCGTGACCGTCCCGGCCCGGTGCACAACCGGGCTGCGGAAGAAGCCGACGGAGTACTTCCGCCAGCTCTACTTCGATTCGCTGGTCTTCACCCCGGAGGCGCTGCGACACCTCGCCGCCGAGACCGGCCCGGGCCAGATCGTCATGGGCACCGACTATCCCTACCCGTGGACCCGCACGTCGGTGGACCACATCCTGGCGACGCCCGGCCTGAGCGACGCCGAGCGCGCGGCGATGCTGGGCGACACCGCGGTGAAGCTGCTCGGCATCACCGGGTAGCCGCCACGCGTCAGGCGTTATACACTCCGGCGGCGCACCTGTCACCCGGTGCCGGGAGGTATCCATGAGATTCACCTGGTTCAACCTGATGCCCTGGCCGTACCTGCCCGACGACTTCCGGGAGAAGAATCGCTCGGTGTGGGTGGACATTCCCAGTAAGCTCTACGATCCGAAGAAGGGCCACTTCGTCTACCACCAGTACATGGACCAGCTCGAGTACGCGGAGGCGCTCGGGTTCGACGGGATCGGCTGCAACGAGCACCACCAGAACGGCTACGGGCTCATGCCCTCCCCGAACCTGATCGCGGCCGGCCTGGCCCGGCGGACTTCGCGGGCGGCCATCTGCGTGATCGGCAACTCCATCGCCGGCTACAACCCGCCGATCCGGGTGGCCGAGGAATTCGCGATGCTCGACGTCATCTCGGGGGGACGGCTCGTGGCGGGCTTCCCGGTCGGCACGCCGATGGACACCAACTTCTGCTACGGCCAG
>JBGQHJ010000083.1:0-22083 GCA_041497895.1 Methylomirabilia bacterium | reverse complement strand
CTTCTTGGCCTGCGCGGGGTCGTAGGGATAGTCCTTGAAGTTCGGATCGTAGGACGGGCAGCACGGCGCCTGCAGCCCGCGCGCGGCCACCGCGGTCCCCTTCAGGAGCTGCTTGGCCATGCCCTCGCGGTCGATGGCCATGTTGATGGCCCGCCGCACGCGCACGTCCTGGTAGTTCTTGTCGCGGAGGTTGAAGGCGAAGTACCAGACGTGGGGGGCCGGCCCCTGCTCGAGCTTGAAGCCCTTGGTCTTCAGCTCCGCGATGCCGTCGGGGTGCGGGACGTAGATCATGTCCACCTCGCCGGCCTGCAGCGCGGTCATGCGCGCCGCCGGCTCCGGCATCGGCCGGTCGATGATCCGGTCGAGGTACGGCTGCGTCCCCCAGTAGTTGGGATTGCGCTCGGTCACGACCTTCTCGCCGCGCACGCGCTCCACGAAGCGGAACGGTCCGGTCCCGGTCGGATGCTCGGCGATGCCCTCGTTGCCGTACTTCTTGAGCGCGGTGGGGCTGATGAACACCGCGGCGCCGCCACCGCCCTGGACGAGCTGGCGCAGGAAGTCCCCGTACGGCTCGCGCAGGACGATCTGCACGGTGCCCTCGTCGGGGGTCTTCACCTCCTTGAGGAACTGCCAGATCCACGTGGTGTAGGCGTTGGCCCGCGCGTAGAACTGGGGCGCGTCCTTGGCCGCGCAGCGATCGATGTTGTACTTCACCGCCGCCGCGTCGAACGGGGTGCCGTCGTGGAACTTGACCCCCTTCCGGAGCTTGAAGGTGTAGGTCAGCGAGTCCTTGGAGACGTCCCACGAGGTCGCGAGCTTGGGAACGAGCTTCGGATAGGGCACGTTGGCCTGGGTCAGGTCCTCGTCGATGAGGCCCTCGTGCATCTGCTTGCTGACCCGCCAGGTCACCCAGCCGCCCGCGCTGTGCGGGTCGAGGATGTCGAGCTCGCTCTCCTTGGCGATGACGAGGGTGCCGCCCTTCTTGGGGGTCCCCTGGGCCTGCGCCGACGTGGCGAGGCCGAGCGAGCCGAGGAGGTGCGCGGCGGAGGCGCTGGCTCCGATCAGGGCGCTCCGGCGGAGCAGGTCGCGCCGGCTGAGCCGCCCCTCGATGAATGCCGCTTCAAGCGTCCCGAATGTGCTGCGGTCTTCCTCCATGACACTCTCCCCGCCCGGCCACCCGCGTGAGCGAGCCCAGGCCTGCAAATGAAATGGGCACCGCATCGTTGCGAGTAAACCGCGCTGTGCTGCTGTTGTTCGGGGGGTGAGTTCCGGAAGAAGAGCCCCTCGAGCGCCGTTGGATGGGGTGATGACTACACCCGGCCCGGAGGCGTTGTCAAGAGCCCGGGTCACGCGTCGGGGACCGGCCTAGGCCAGCCGCGTGCGGATGCTGATCTCCGAGGTGAGGGTACGATGCACCGGGCAGCGCTCGGCGATCTCGAGGAGCCGCGCGCGCTGCTCGTCGGCCAGGGGCCCGGCCAGCGCGATATCGCGCTCGATCCGGTCGAGCAGGCCCTCCGTGGTCTCGCACTCGGCGCAGTCCACCGCGTGGACGCGCGAGTGCCGGAGCGTGACCGTGACGCCCTCGAGCGGCCACTGCTTGCGTCGCGCGTACAGCGCGAGCGTCATCGACGTTCAGGTCCCGAGCGCGGCCAGCAGGTAGTCGTACGGCGAGGGCCCGGCGTCGTGGCCGCCCTGCCCCTCCGGCTCGTCGGCCACCAGGCGATGCCGCCCGATGACCACCTCCTGCTCGAGACTGCCGATCCCGCCCCGCACGATCACCGTGGTCATGTCGCGATCCTCCCGGCTCCCGTATAGCGCGATCGACGGCCCTGTCAAGATACGATGTGGCGATGGACAGCTATCTCGTGCTGTTCGCCTTCGTGCTCGCCGAGCAGATCGGCCTGCCCATCCCCGCGGTCCCGCTCCTGCTGGGCGTCGGGGCCTTCGCGGGCACCGGGCGGATGAGCCTGCTCGCCGGCCTGGCCACCGCGCTCGTCGCCTCCCTGCCGCCCGACGTCGTGTGGTACGAGCTGGGGCGCGCGCGGGGCAAGCGCGTCCTCGACGTGATCTGCCGCGTCTCCCTCGAGCCGGACTCGTGCGTCCGCCGGACCGAGAACCTGTTCCTGCGACGGGGCCGCTGGGCGCTGCTCGTCGCCAAGTTCCTGCCGGGTCTCAGTACCATCGCCCCCCCGCTCGCCGGCATCGTCGGGCTCGCCCGGGCCCCGTTCCTCCTGCTCGACACCGTGGGCGCGCTCCTGTGGGCGGGCGCGTGGATCGCGCTCGGCTACGTCTCGAGCAGCGCCCTGACCCCGCTGCTCGCGCTGGTGAGCCGCCTCGGCCACTGGGGCCTCGCGGCGGCCGGGGTCGGCCTGGCCGGCTACATCCTGACCAAGCTCGTCCGACGCCGGCTCTTCCTGCGAAGCCTCCAGGGGGCGCGCATCGAGCCGTCGGAGCTCAAGCGCCGGCTCGACGGGGGCGATCCGGATCTGGTCGTGATCGACACCCGCTCGGCGCTCGACGTGGGCGCCGCGCCGCACAAGATTCCCGGGGCCCTCTGGATCCCCGCGGAAGCGATCGCGACCCGCCGCGCGGAGATCCCGCTCGATCGGAAGGTCGTGCTCTACTACTCCTGACCCAACGAGGCTACGAGCGCCCGGGTGGCGCTCCAGCTCAAGCGGAGCGGCGTTCGCCGGGTCCACCCGCTCCACGGCGGCCTCGCCGGCTGGATCGACGCCGGGTTCCCGCTCGAGACGCTGCGACTCGCCGACGAGACCGGCCGGGCCTCCTAGCCGGCGCGGTTGCCGCGTCCGATCGCGAACGCTATCATTCCGGCCCATGAGGGCCGGCCGATGAGCGCGAAGTGGGCGGCTGGGCGGCTCCTGACGATCGGGCTCGCGCTCCTGCCGGTCCTCCTCGCCTCTGCGCCGGCGCGGGCGGAGATCCTGCTGCCGCCGGGCTTCACCGCCCGGGTCTACGTCACCGGGAACGGCTTCGGCGCGGACGGCCCGCGCGGGCGGGGCATCCCCTCGACGTCCACCCTCGCGGTGGACCGGACCGGTGCCCTCTACCTCGCGCGCACCGGCCGGCGTTACAGCGGCGGCGAGTTCGAGTACCTCACCGCGATCTACCGGATCCCGGCGGGTGGGGCGCGGCTGACGCCGCCGACCGAGGGGCGCTTCTTCCACGGTCCGCCGCTGGTCAACGCCCAGGTGAGCGCCGGTCGCGGAGGCCGCGACCTGTTCGTCACTACCTTCGATCGCGACCGCCGCGTCGGCGTGCTCTACCGGCTGGCCGACGGGCGGACCGGCTTCCTGGCCGGCGGCACCCCGTCCGAGCCCGCGCGGCCGCCCCTGCTGGTACAGCCGGAGGGCGTCGCGACCAGCGCGGCGGGCGACGTCTATGTCGCGGACCGCGATCGCGGGGTGGTGCTCCGCCTCGACGGCGACGGGCGCATGCTCGACAACGTGCGCATCCAGCGCCCGCGATCGCTCACGGTGGACGAGACCGATCACCTGTGGATCGGCAGCGATGGCGCCGCGGAGGCGCCCTGGCAGCCGGGACCGGGCGCCATCTGGCGGCTGAGCCCGCGGGGCGAGCCTCGCCTCGTCCTCGAGGGGCCGGTGGCACAGAGCCTCGCGGCGGGACCCGCCGGGCAGGTCTACGTGGCCGACCGCCAGGGCGCGGAGATCTTCGCCGTCTCCGCGGACGGCACCCGCACGGGCCTCGCGCGCTTCACCGACGGCGACGCACCACGGGGCCTGACCTTCGTGCCCACCACGCCGGAGACGCAGGCCGCCGGGCTGGCCGGCGACCTCCTGGTCGCGGTGATCCGCGCCGGCACCTTCCAGCTCAACGAGATCGTCCGCATCACGGGCCCCTTCGGCGACCTGTCCGCCCGCGCTCCCGCCGCCCCGACCCGCTAGCGGAAGCGCGGCATCACATCGCGGGCGAACAGCTCGATGCTCCGCCGCGCGCGGGGCTCCTCCATCACGCCGAAGTTGATCTGGAAGCTCGCGTGCACCTCGCCGAAGATGTCGCGCACGTACTGGATCTGCCGGGCCGCGTCCTCGGGATCGCCGATGATCGCGCGGGTCTCGGCGAGCACCCGCTCGTAGGTGATCTCCTCCAGCATCTGCTCGAGCCCGGAGTAGGCCTTGTACTGGCCCGACTGCCGGCCGGTCCACGCCCGCGCCGAGGCGCGGAAGTTGCGGAGGTACTGCTCCATGTAGGGCCGGTCCTCCTCGCGCGTCTCCCGCGAGGTCGGCGCCACGTAGAGGTGGAGCACCATCATCACCAGGCCGGGGCCGCGGGTCGCCTCGTGACCGTGCTCCCGATAGGCCCGGCGGTAGAGCTGGAGCTTCTCGGCCAGCTCGTGATGCTCGCCCAGGTAGGGCACCACCATCATGTGATAGCCCTGCTGACCCGCCCACACGAACGACTCGGGACTCACCACCGCGGCCACCCAGATCGGCGGGTGCGGGGCCTGGGTCGGGCGCGGCAGCACCGTCACGTCCCGAAAGCGGTGAAAGCGGCCCTCGAACGTCACCCGCTCCTCGGTCCACAGCCGGCGCAGGGCCTCGATGCCTTCCTCGAAGCGGGGCCGGCTCTCGTCCATCGAGACGCCGAAGCCGTCGAACTCGTAAGGCATGAACGCCCGCGCCACCCCGACGTCGAGCCGCCCACCGCAGAGCGCGTCCAGCATCGCGAGCTGCCCGGCCAGCTTGAGCGGGTGATTGAACGCGGGCAGGACCGCGCCGGTGACCAGGCGCATGCGCGGCGCCCGCTGGGCGCACGCGGCCAGGAACACGCAGGGGTCCGGGCTGTAGCCACCGTAGGACGTGAAGTGGTGCTCCACCATCTTCACGCTGTCGTAGCCGAGGGCGTCCGCGCGCTCGGCCAGGTCGAGCGCGTCCTCGAAGTACCGCCGGGCCGAGATCCGATCCGGGCCGCCGTCGGGGAAGAAGCCGATCCCGAACTTCACGACGGCTCCGCCATCACCCGGCGGGCGATCGCGGTGTCGACGAGATCCTCGTAGGGCCGGCCGCGTCGGATGAAGGCTCCGTCGAGCAGGATGCGCTCGAGGTAGTCGTACCCGTCCCGGCGCAGGAGCGGATCGCGGGCCCAGGTCCCCTGCCCCTGGTACCGCGCCACCGCGCGCTCGAGCAGCGGCACCTCCGTCTCCGGGAAGGCGGGCGCGATCACCCGCGCGATGTCGCCCGCCCCGTGCGCCGCGAGCCAGCGCTGCGTCCGGTAGGTCGCCCGGGTGAAGCGCTCGACCACGTCCGGCTCGCGAGCCAGGAAGGCGGGCGTGGTCATGTAGGAGGAGAACGGCACCGGACCGGTCGCTTCGCCCATCGACGCGACCAGGTGCGCGCGGCCCTCGGTGAGGAGCCGCTCGATCACCGGCTGGGGCTGCTCCAGGAAGTCGCCGGTGCCGGCCAGGAAGGCGGCGACCGCCTCGGGCCCCGGGCGGTGCCGCTCGATCCTCACCTGGGCCGGATCGACGCCGTGGCGCCGGAGCACCGTCAGCATGCACTGCCACGGCGTCGGCGCCTCGGCGAACGAGAGCACGGTGCGGCCGACGAGGTCCTTCCAGTGGAACGAGGGCCGCGGCTCGCGCGCGAGCAGGAAGAAGCCGTTCCGGCTGCACACCTCGGCGAAATGGACCACGACCTGCCCGGTCCGGTCGGCCAGCTCGAAGCTCCGCATGAGCCCGCCGAGGCTGATCTCGATGTCGCCGCCCAGGAGCGCGTCGATCGTCGGCTTGCCGAAGACGGCGGCGGGCACCGCGGTCACCGCGAGCTCCGCCTCCTCGAAGTGGCCGAGAGCGACGCCGGCGGCGAGCGGGGTGTAGAACGGGGTGTGGAACGGCATCAGCACGGTCAGGCGCCGGGTCACAGGTCCTCCTTCACGAAGCGGTCGACCAGGCGGCGGGCCCGCTCGGGCGCGGCCAGGGTGTGGGCGCGCTGGAACGAGCGTCCGCTCGAGCCGATGTAGAAACGCTCGTACTGCTCGCCCCGGCTGCCGAGCGCGCTGCCCGCGAAGTCCCACGCGAGGCGAAAGATCCGCACCCGGTCCCGCGCGGTGACGTCCCCGGCCCCGCGCAGGTAGCGGTCGACCAGCGGGCGCAGTAGGGCGTCGTGCATCTGGGCGACCGGCGGCGCGGCGAGCAGGTTGTGAGAGCCGAGCAGCCGGATGATCTCGTTCACGCGGGGGAACCACTGCGGCAGCAGCCCGCGGAGGGCCCGGAACGGCTCGGCGGCCGGGAACCACACCCCGTTGCCCCACTCGCGGGCCCCGTCCTCGGCGGCCTGGATCGCCGCGCGCGTCAGCTCCGCGTAGCTCCACATCTCCCCGAGCATCTCCTTCGCGGCGGGGGTGAGGCCGTTGATCGCCTCCACCATCCGGGTGGCGACGCCCCACGCGAACTCGAGCTTGGTCTGGGCGCGGATGGACGTCTGCTGCATGAAGTTCGGCGGCCAGCTCGAGGCGACCACCGTGTTGTACACCGGCAGGTTGCAGTCGATGAAGAGGCGGTCGCGCGGCACCTCCACGTCGTCGAAGATCACGAAGGCGTCCTGCTCGTCGAAGCGGCCCGAGAGCGGGTGGTCGGGGCCGCCGGGCGCGCTCATGCTGTCGCGGCACAGGAACTTGAGCCCGGGCGTGGCCATCGGGATCGCGAACGACAGCGCGTAGGCGTCGGCGCCGGTCGGCAGCGGGGCGGCCGGGTAGACCGCCAGCTCGTCCGCGAACGGGGCCAGGGTGGCCAGGATCCGCGCCCCTCGCACCACGATCCCCCGCGCGGTGTCGCCGACTTTGTGCACCGCGACGTCGTTGCCGGCGGCGGGCGCGTCCCCCCACGCCCGATCCACCGTCGGATGAATCAGGGTGTGGGTCAGGCACCAGTCCCGCCGCGCGAGAAGCTTCTGGTAGGCGACCAGGTTGGCCGCCCCCGCCTCGTTGCGGTCGATCGACCACTCGTCGTGACGTCCGGCGAAGCCGGCGAAGGTCACGTTCATGTAATCGGGCGTGCGCCCCATGATCCCCACGCTCCACTCCGCGATGCGCTCGAGGCAGTCGTGGCGACGGGCGAGGTCCCGGCGCGAGCGGGGGATCAGGTGGCTCACGTTGATCGGCTCCCCGGTCTCGGGGTCCGGCATCAGGCACGTCGGCGCCGCCTCGTGCTGCAGGTCGTAGAGCGACGCCACGAAGCGGGCCGCGCCGGCCAGGGTCGGGTGGGCGGCCACGTCGCGCACGCGCTCCTCGCCCACCCAGATCTGGCGCTCGTCCTTGAGCCCTTGCAGGAACTCCTTGCCCGTACGTGCCGGCATGGCGGTCTGGGCGCCCATCCTAGCACCGGCGCCGGGAGCGCGGTTGACTTCGTCGGAGCCCACGCGCTACGCTTCCCCGCACACCTTGAGCGCCGCACAGAAGCTCATCGTCCTGGGCAGCCGCGTCTTCGCCGAGGAAGTCGCCGATCTCGTCAGTGACTGCCCCGAATTCGAGCTGACCGCCTTCGGCGAGAACTGGGAGCGCTCCCGCTGCGAGCGGCCCCTCCTGGGCCTCCCGGTCATCTGGGTCGACGATCTGGCGCCGCTCGCCGCGAGCCACGCTGCGGTCTGCGCGATCGGCACGACCCGTCGCACCGGGTTCATCGGGCAGGTCGAGGCCCTCGGCTTCCGCTTCGCCACCATCCGTCACCCGACCGCGCGGGTATCCCGCACCTCCACGCTCGGCTCGGGCACCATCGTGAGTGCCGGGGTGATGATCGCCGCGCACACCACGATCGGCCGGCACGTGATCGTGAACCGGGGCAGCCTGATCGGTCACCACACCACGATCGGTGACGGCGTGACGATCTCCCCGGGCTCCAACATCGCCGGCCGCGTCACCATCGGCGATGGAACCTACGTGGGCATGGGCGCGATCGTGCTCGACTCCCTCACGGTCGGGCGCGGCGCGGTGATCGGCGCGGGCTCGCTGGTCACGCGGCACGTGCCGGACCACGTCGAGGTCATGGGCGTGCCCGCCCGCATCACCCGGGAGCGCGTGGAAGGCCGCTAGCCGGATGCCGGACACCCTCTCGGACCTTCGCGCGCGCCGGGCCATCGCGTCCACTCGCCTCGCCCTGAACGAGGCCGTCTTCGACTGGTGCTTGCGAAACGCCCGGCGCGAACTCGCCCGCCAGGCCCTCGAGCCCGCGCTCGCGTGGAGCCTGCTCGCCGCCCGCTCGGCGGTGCACCACGGGTTCGGCTGGCTGGCCTCGGCGGCGCTCGAGGAGACCTTGCTCGAGGCGGCCGAGCGCCTGCCCGTGCCCGATCACCCCGTCCCGTGGTCGGGCCCGACCCGATGGCTCCACGTCATGGACCAGGCCTACGCGCTCGGGGGCCACACCGCCCTCGTGGAGCGCTGGACCGAGCTGGACCGGAGGGGAGACCGCCACCGCGTGCTGCTCCTCTCCCAGCGCGGCGCGATCCACCCGCGACTCGTCGAGGCGATGCAGGCCGCCGGCGGCGACGTCGCCGCTCTCGACCCCGGGGCTCCGCTGGTCGACCGGGCCCTCCGCCTCCGACAGGAGGCCCGGCGCCACGCCGATCGCGTCGTGCTCCACGTCCATCCCTGGAGCGTCCTGCCGGTCGTCGCCCTGGGCGTGGCGGGCGGACCACCGGTCATGCTCCTCAACCACCTGAGCCAGACGTTCTGGGTGGGCGGCTCGATCGCCGACCTGGTGCTGAGCCTCCGGGACTCGGCGCTCGACTGGACCCGCGCGTATCGCGGCATCACGCGGAACGCGCTCCTGCCGATCCCCGTCCCGCGCCCCCGCGAGAGCGAGACCCGCGCGGCGGCGCGCCGAGCGCTCGGGCTCCCGGCCGACGCGGTCGTGCTGCTGACCATCGGCCACGCCTACAAGTATCGCCCGCTGCCGGGCCTCGACTTCCTCGGCGCGGCGGCCGCCATTCTCCGCGCCCGCCCCCGCGCGCACCTGCTCGCGGTCGGTCCGCGCGAGGACGCCCGCTGGCGCGCCCTGCGCGACGCGAGCGGCCGGCGCGCGCTCGCGACCGGACCCCGGCACGACCTGGCCCTCTTCCACGCCGCGGCCGACGTCTACCTCGAGGGCTTCCCGATCGGCTCGCCGACCGCGTTCCTCGAGGCGGGCCTCCGGGGCCTGCCCTGCGTCCGCGCTCCGGTCGACGTGCCACCCCCGTTCGCGATCGACGGCGTCGCGGTCCTCGGGCTCGAGCAGCCTCCCGACGTCGCCGGGTACGTGGGCGCCGCCCTCGCCCTGGTCGATGATCTCGGGGCGCGGGCGGCCGAGGGCGCGGCGCTGGCCCGGGCCATCGAGACCCATCACGGTGCGGACGGCTGGGTGAGCCACCTGATGGCCGCCGAGCGAGCGCTGCCGGAGCGCCATCGCCTCCATCCGCCGGTCGGCGTGGCCCCGCTGCCGGGACCCATCCGGGATTTCTCGGTGACGCTCTCGACGCGGCACCACGTCGACGATACGCTCACGTTCACGCTGCGCGCGGCGCTCGAGCAGGGGCTGCGCCCCGGTCTCGACGCGCCCCTGGTCCGGACCCTGGCCGGGCATTGTCTCACCCGCGATCCGCGGATGCTCCTGCGGAGGCCGTTGCTCTCGGCGCTCGCCGGATCCCTCGCCGGGCCGGCCCTCGTGGACCGTGTCCGGCGCGCGCGCCGCCGGCTGATCCCGGCACCCCGGAGCGACGGCCAGGCCTGATCGGGCCGACCGCGACCCCTACCGGTCTCGAGCGCGCGCGCGAGGCGCCGCGTATCGGTGGTCGCGGGCCCGGCGGTCTACCACGTCGCGGGCCACCCCTGTGAGACCATTCGGCGATGGAGGGGCGACGATGGAGGGGCGACGGGAGCATCGATGGAAGCGGCGGTGATCGGCGCGGGTATCGGCGGCCTGACGGCGGCCCTCGCCCTGGCGCGGGCCGGGCTCGGGGTGCGCGTCTTCGAGCAGGCTCCCGTCCTGCGCGAGGTGGGCGCGGGCATCCAGCTCGCGCCGAACGCCACGCGCCTGCTCCACCGGCTCGGGCTCGAGGACGCGCTCGCCCGGGTGGCGGTGAAACCGGCGCGCTCCGAGCTCCGCCGCTGGGACGACGGGCGCGTGCTCTGGAGCCAGCCCCTGGGCGCGGTGATCGAGGAGCGCTTCGGGGCCCCCTACTATCACCTCTACCGTCCCGATCTCCTCGCGGTCCTCGCGGGCGCGCTGCCGGACGACGTGCTCCGTCTCGGCCACCGCGTCACCGCGATCACCGAGGCCGCCGACGGCGTCCGGCTCCGCTTCGACGACGGCTCCACCGCCCGCGCGGACGTGGCGCTCGGCGCGGACGGCATCCACTCCACGGTGCGGGAAGCGCTCTTCGGGCCCGAGTCGCCGCGCTTCTCGGGGAGCACCGCCTACCGCGGCCTCGTCCCGGTCGAGCGTCTGGCCCATCTCGACCTGCCCCGACAGGGCTACGCGTGGCTCGGGCCGGAGCGCCACTTCGTCCACTACTACGTCGCGGGGGCGCGCCTCATGAACTTCGTCGGGGTGTGCCCCGCCGGGGGCTGGCGCATCGAATCGTGGTCGGCCGAGGGCCGGCTCGCGGACGCCCTCGCGGAGTTCGCCGGCTTCCATCCGACGGTGCGCGCGATCATCGCGGCCGCCGACCTGACCCACCGCTGGGCCCTCTACGACCGCACGCCCCTGCCGCGCTGGTCGGCGGGCCGGATCACGCTGATGGGCGACGCGGCGCACCCGATGCTGCCCTTCCTGGCCCAGGGCGCCTGCCAGGCCATCGAGGACGCGGCGACACTCGCCCGCCTGCTGGGGGACGTGCGGGCCTCCGACGTCCCGGAGCGGCTCGCTCGCTACGAGACGCTCCGCCGGCCGCGCGCCACCCGGGTGCAGCAGGGCTCGTTCGAGAACGCGACGACCTACCACCTGCCGGACGGGCCGGCCCAGGAGGCGCGCGACGCGCGGTACGCGGCCCTGGCGCGGGAGGCGCCCTATGCCGCGCGGGGCTGGCTCTTCGAGCACGACGCCGAGGCCGCGATCCCGTGAGCCGCACCGTCGCCGGCCTCGCCATCTCGCTCGTCGCGCTGGTGCTGGTCGGCTGCGACGGTGGCCATCTCTCGATCCCGGGCGTCGGCCCCGCGGCGCCCAACCCGACCCGGCTGGAGAACCAGCGCCAGGGCTCGCCGGACTGGGAGATCACCGCGCCCGCCGACGACCGTGAGATCGAGGGCTACGCGTCGGCCACCAGCGTCAACCGGGGCGAGGTCATCGAGCTCTTCGTGTCCACCGTCGATCCCGGCTACGCGATCGACGTCTTCCGCATGGGCTGGTACGGCGGCGCGGGCGCCCGCCGGGTAGCGGGCCCGGTCACGCGACCCGGCATCCGACAGGTGACGCCGGCGCCCGAGCCTGCCACCGGCCTCGTGGAGTGCCGCTGGCGCGAGCCGTACCGGGTGGTGACCGCGGATGCCGGCGGGCCGTGGCCGAGCGGCGTCTATCTGGCGCGGCTGACCGCGAGCCCGTCGGGTCGGCAGGCCTACATCGTGTTCGTGGTGCGGGACGACGACCGCCGGTCGGCCCTCCTCTTCCAGTCGAGCGTGACCACGTTCGCCGCCTACAACAACTGGGCCGGGCGCTCGCTCTACGCCTTCAACAGCGGGGGCACGCCCGCGCGCAAGGTCTCCTTCGATCGACCTTACGCGATGAACCCGTACGGGGTGCGCCTCGACGGGGCGGGCGATTTCCTGCGGCGCTGGGAGTACAACGCCCTCCGCTGGCTCGAGCGCGAGGGCTACGACATCGCGTACACCACCGACGTCGACACGCATCAGCGGGCCGAGCTCCTCCTCCGCCACCGCGTGTTCCTGTCGGTCGGCCACGACGAGTACTGGTCGTGGGCGATGCGCGAGCACGTCGAGGCCGCCCGGGACCGCGGTGTCCATCTGGCGTTCCTGGGCGCAAACGCCTGCTTCTGGCAGATCCGCTTCGAGCCCGACGCCGCCGGCGCCCCGGATCGCACGGTCGTGGCCTACAAGGACGCCGTCGCCTCGGATCCGCTCGCCGCCGATCCCGGGCCGGCGCGGGCGCGCCTGGCCACCGGCCGCTGGCGCGACGCGCCGGCCTCTCGACCGGAGGCGGCCCTGATCGGGGTCATGTACCTGGCGGATCCGGTCGACGGCGACGTCGTCGTCGACGAGGCGGATCACTGGGCGTTCGAGGGAACCGGACTCCGGAAGGGCAGCCTCCTGCCCGGGCTCCTCGGCTACGAGGTGGACGCGGTGGCGGCGGGAAGCCCGCCGGGTCTCCACCGGCTCGCGCACTCGCGGTTCACGCGGGCTGCCGGCGAGATCCAGTACGCGGACATGACCATCCACGAGTCGCCCGCCAGCGCCCTCGTGTTCGCGACCGGCTCGATGTTCTGGAACTGGGGGCTCGACGGCTACAACGCTCCGCGCCTGCACACCGACCGCGTGAGCGCGGCGGCGCAGCGGATCACGCGCAACGTGCTGGCCCGGATGCTGGGGGGCAGGACGCGGCAGTAGCGGGGCCGAGGGAGCGATCGCCCCCTCGGCCCCCCATCGACGCGGCTAGATCGGCCTCAGGCCTTCAGCTGATCGCGGATCGGCAGGCGCCGGATCCGCTTCCCGGTCGCCGCGAAGATGGCATTGCAGAGGGCCGGCGGCACCGGCGGCACGCCGGGCTCACCCACCCCGCCCATCGGCTGGGCGTAGTCACCGGGCAGGATGTGCACCCGGATGTCGCGCGGCGCCTCCGACATGCGGGTGACCTGATAGGTGTCGAAGTTCTGCTGCTCGGCCCGCCCGCCCTTGAAGCTCATCTCGCCCAGGGTGGCGATGGCCAGGCCCATCACCGCAGCGCCCTGCATCTGCGCCCGCACCCGGTCCGGGTTGACGGTCGCGCCGCAGTCCACCGCGACGTCGATGCGTGGGACGGTCACCACGCCCTGATCGTCCACCGCCACCTCGACCACCGCGGCGACGTAGCTCACGAAGCTGTAGTGCGCGGCGATGCCGAGCCCGCGCCCCTTGGGCATCTTCCGCCCCCAGCCCGCCTCGCGCGCGACGGTCTCCACCACGCGCCGCAGCCGGCCGGTGTCCACCGGATACCGCTCGGGGGACTCGCCGTGGTTCCAGGTGTCGCCGAGGGTCTCGGGGCTGACCCGGCGGGCCGGACCGATGACTTCCAGGAGATAGTCCTTCTGGTCGCGCCCCGCCGCCGCGGCCAGCTCGGCGACGAACGACTGCACCGCGAAGGCGTGGGGGATGTTGGAGACGGACCGGAACCAGCCGATGCGGGTGTGCGCCTCCGCCTCCGGGTTCTCGATGCGAACGTTGGGGATCGCGAACGGCACGTTGATGACGCCCATGCCGAGCTCGAGCGCCGCCTCGTTCTTGGCCCCCGCGACGAAAGTCGAGAAGATCGTCGGCGCGACGCTCCGGTGCATCCAGGCCACCGGCTTGCCCTGCGCGTCGAGCCCCGCCTCCAGGTGCTCCACCGAGACGGTGTGGAAGTAGGTGTGCATCAGGTCGTCCTCGCGCGTCCACGTCACCTTCACCGGCTTGCCGTCCATCGCCTTCGAGACGACGGCGGCCTCGACGACGTAGTCGGGCTTGGACTTGCGGCCGAACCCGCCCCCCAGCAGCGTCACGTTGACGGTGACGTCCTCCGCCGGGATCCCGAGCCGCTTGGCGACCAGGTCTCGCGCGGCCTGGGGCGACTGCACGCAGGCCCACGCCTCCGCCTTGCCGTTGACGATGCGCACCGTCGCGGCCGGCGGCTCCATCGGGGCATGGGCCAGGTGGGGGATGTAGTACTCGGCGTCGACCCGCTTCGCCGCTCCCGCCAGCGCGGTGTCGACGTTGCCGTTGTCGCGCACGACCTTGCCCGGCTTGCGCGCGGACTCCTCCATCTGCGTCTTGAACGCCGCCGAGTCGTAGCCCGCGTTCGGCCCGTCGTCCCACACCACCTTGAGCGCCTGGCGGCCCTGGATGGCCGCCCAGGTGTTGCGCCCAACCACCGCGACCCCGCCCAGCGGATTGAACACGGCAGGCGCGGGGCTCGGCTCGATCTCGACCACCTTGAGCACGCCCGGCACCTTGAGGGTTTCCGTGGCGTCGTAGCTCACCATCTTGCCGGCGTAAACCGGCGGGCGCGCCACCACCGCGTAGACCATGCCGGGCAGCCGGGTGTCGATGCCGTACTGCGCCTTGCCGGTCGTGATGTCGGGGCCGTCGACCAGCTTCAGGTTCCCCTTGCCGATGTAGCGGAACTTGGACGGGTCCTTGAGCCGCACCGTATCCCGGGCCGGGACGGCCTGGGCGGCCGCGGCCTTCGCGAGCGACCCGTAGCCGGCGCGCCGGCCCGACTTGGCGTGCACGACCTCGTGGTTCCTGGCCTCGACCTCACCGACCGGCACGCCCCACTTCGCGGCGGCCGCCGCCTCGAGCATGGTCCGAGCCGCCGCGCCACAACGCCGCATCGGCTCGAAGAAATGGCGGGTGCTCCGCGAGCCGTCGGTGTCCTGATTGCCGAAGCGCTTCTCGTCGCCGGTGGCCTGCACCACCCGCACGCGCTTCCAGTCCGCCTCGAGCTCGTCGGCCACGATCATCGGCATGCCGGTCCGCACGCCCTGGCCCATCTCGGAGCGGTGGCAGACGATGGACACGATGCCGTCCTGGCCGATGGCCACGAACACCAGCGGGTCGTCGCTCCAGCCGTTGGGCATGCCGTCCCGGCCGTACTTCGGCGGGTCGGCCGCCTGCGCGGCCAAGGAGAAGCCGGCCGCCAGCACCAGGCCTCCCATCGCGGATACACCCTGGAGGAATCGCCGCCGGCTCACATCGGCGCCACTCACATTGGCAATGACGATCGGACGACCGGTCGCGCCTTCCACCCGGGGCGCGCTCATCGGGCCGCTCCGTTGGCCGCCGCCTGCTTGATGGCGGCGCGCAGCCGGACGTAGGTCCCGCAGCGGCAGATGTTGCCGCTCATCGCCTCGTCGATCTCCGCGTCGGTCGGCTTCCGGTTGCGCTTGAGCAGCGCGGTCGCGGACATGATCTGGCCTGCCTGGCAGTAACCGCACTGGGGAACCCCCAGGTCGACCCAGGCCGCCTGCACGGCGCGGCCCACCCGGTCGGCGCCGACTCCCTCGATGGTGGTGATCTTGCTGGTCCCCACCGCCGAGATCGGGGTCTGGCAGGCGCGTACCGGCTGGCCGTCCACGTGGACGGTGCAGGCGCCGCAGAGCGCCATGCCGCAGCCGAACTTGGTCCCGGTCAGGCCCAGCTCGTCGCGGAGCGCCCACAGCAGCGGAGTGTCATCGGGGAGGTCGACGTCGTAGCGCCGGCCGTTGACGGTGACTGGGGTCATCGCGATTCTCCTCTCGTCGTTGAAGGAACGACTCGCGTGTGCCTTGCGCCAATGGGCCGAATAGCACGCCCCTCGGGGCGTGTCAAGGAGCGGACGGTCCGACGGGGCAGACGGGCGTCAGTGAGGACGGCAGGGGGCGCGGACCGGCGACGCCCGGCTACGCCATGAGACCGTAGAACTTGCCCGCGTTCTCGCAGACGATCTTGCGGACCGTCGCGGGGGGCAGGTGCCCGAACTGCTCCTCGATGTACTTGGACGACTCGGGCCACACCCCGTCGCCGTGCGGATAGTCGGAGCCCCACATCAGCGTGTCCTCGCCGATCTCGTGGATCATCTGGGTGCCGATGCGATCGAACTGGAAGGTGGCCTTGCACTGCCGGCGCCAGTAGTCGCTGGGCCGCATGGTGAGCCCGAGATCGCGGAAGCGGTCCTCCCACTCGAAGTCCATCCGGTCGAGCACGTAGGGCAGCCAGCCGATGCCGCTCTCGCCGAACGAGATGCGGAGGTTGGGATACCGCTCGAGGACCGCCGCGCCGATGACCGCCGCGAGGATGTTGACCAGGTTCATCTGGAAGCCCGAGACGCTCGTGAACATCGCGGCGCGCTTCGTGAGGCCGGTGGCCTTCTCGCGCACGCCGGGCGGCATGGTCGGGAAGGTGTGGAAGTGCAGCGGCAGCGAGACCTCGCTCACCGCCTGCCAGAGCGGCTCCCACACCGGATGCCACATCGGCTCCATGTCCCACGAGCACGAGAGCTCGAGCCCGCGCAGGCCCATCTTCGCCACCCGGTGGACCTCCCGCACCGCCGCGCCGATGTCGCCGTAGGGCAGGCACGCCAGCCCCACGTGCCGCTCCGGGTAGTGGTGGCAGAAGTCGACGAGCCAGTCGTTGTAGATGCGGAACATCTCCGCGGCCGCCTCGTGGTCGCCGAGCCGCGTGGCCGCGCCGAGGATGCCGAAGATCACCTCGGCCTGCACGCCGTCGCGCTCCATGTCGGCCACCCGCAGATGGGGATCGGTTGGTCGGGAGATTCCCTTCCGGCCGTCATCGTACAGACCGGTCGCCGCCATGACGTCGGCCCGGTAGTGGACGCCCGGGACGTACTTCTGGCCGGAGGGGCCCACGCCTCCCCAGAGACCGAAGGCGGCGCCGTTGCGCGACGTCCAGCGCGGGCCGTCGGGGCCGTCGGTCACGTAGGGCATGCGGTCGCGCAGGGCCGCGGTGGCGTTGGCCGTGAACAGGTCGGGCGGCATCCACGGCATGTCGATGTGGCAGTCGGCCGAGATTCGCGTGTAGTCCATTGAGCGCCCTCCTCCGGCCCGGCCATGATAATCCCTCGGGCCCCGGCAGTGCTATGGTAAGCCTCCGGAGAGGCCGGGCCCCATCTCGGGGCCCTCAGCCGCCGCGGCCGTCATCCAGGGAGGTATGGTCATGGCCATGAAGACGATCGTCGCGCTGCCCGGTGAAGGCATCGGCCCCGAGGTCGTGGACGCCACGTGCGACCTGCTGATGGGCACCGGGCTGCCGCTCAAGATCCTGACCCCGCCGCAGGGCGCGCCCCTGCCGGAGGAGACCAAGCGCGCGGCCCGCGAGGCCGACGGCGTGCTCTTCGGGGCCGCCGGCCCCTCCACCTCGCCGGTCGTCTCCTGGCTGCGCTGGGAGATGGCGGCCTGGGCCGGGGTGCGGCCGATCCGCTTCTTCCCGGGGATGCGCTCGCCGCTCGCCGATCCGGACGGCATCGACTACGTGCTCCTGCGCGAGAACAGCGAGGGCCTCTACCCCGGTCGCGAGGGCGACCTGGCCGACCTGGTACGCCTGATGCCGAATCTCCACGACCGCACCGGGCGCACCGTGAAGGACTTCGGCACCGAGGGCCGCTTCGCGGTCAAGATCGTCACCCCGCGCGGCGCCGAGCGCATCGCCCGCTTCGCCTGCGACCTGGCCCGCAAGCGGCAGGCGCGCGGCAAGCCCGGCAAGGTGACGTGCGTGACCAAGTCGAACGTGCTCCCCCGCACCGACGGCCTCTACGACGAGATCGTCGGGCGCGTCGTGCGCGAGGCGGGCCTCACCTTCGAGCACTTCCACGTCGACGACGCGGCCCGGCGCCTGGTGCGCTTCCCCAAGGCGATGGACGTGGTGCTCTGCATGAACCTCTACGGCGACATCCTGTCGGACCTCGGCGCGGAGACCGCGGGCGGCCTCGGCCTGGCTCCCTCCGCCAACTTCGGCGACAACTGGGCCTACTTCGAGTCGGTGCACGGCTCGGCGCCCGACATCGCGGGCAAGGGCATCGCGAACCCGACCGCGACCATCCTCTCCGCCGCCCTCATGCTCGAGCACATGGGCCTGACCGCGGAGGCCCAGCGGCTCGAGGCGGCGGTCGGCCGCGTCTACCGCGACGGCAAGGTGCTGACTCCGGACCAGGGCGGCAGCGCCCGCACGCGCGACATGGCGCAGGCGGTGCTGGCCGCGTACCGCTAGTGAGCGATCTCGACGTCCTCGTGGTGGGCGCGGGCAACGCGGCCCTCGCGGCGGCGGTATCGGCCCGCGAGCAGGGCGCGCGTCGCGTCGTCGCCCTCGAGAAGGCGCCGCGCGCGCTGCGCGGCGGCAACACGCACTACAGCGGCGGCCTGCTGCGCATCGCGTTCGACCGCGCCGACGACCTGCGGCCGCTCGTGCCGGACGCGGAGCGGGAGGTGCCCGGCTTCTACGCGGGCGTCGAGCCGTACCCGCACCGCCTCTTCATGGCCGACCTCCTGCGGGTCACGGACGGGCGCACCGATCCCGAGCTGGCCGAGCTGCTGATCGGCCGCTCCTACGACACCGCCTGCTGGATGGCCCGGCAGGGCATCGAGATGGAGCCCGCGGTCTCGCTCTCCGCGGTGAAGGTGGGCGACACGTACAAGTGGTCGCCGGGGGCGGTGATCCGCGCCCGCCACGAGGGCGTGGGGCTGTCCGCGATGTGGTTCCGCATCGCCGAGCGCCAGGGCGTCGAGGTGCGCTACGACACCGCGGCGGAGCGCCTGCTGCAGGACCGGACCGGGCGCGTGGTCGGCGTCGCCGCCCGCGGGCCGAGCGGGCTCGAGGAGCTCAGCGCCCGCGCGGTGGTGCTGGGCTGCGGCGGCTTCGAGGCCAACCCGGAGTGGCGGGCCCGCTACCTCGGGCGGCCGTGGGACCACGCCAAGGTGCGGGGCACGCGCTACAACACCGGCGACGGGCTCCGCATGGCGATGGAGGTGGGCGCCCTGCCGCACGGGCAGTGGACCGGCTGCCACTCCACCCCCATCGACGCCGACGCGCCCCCGCACGGCGATCGCAAGCTCACCGACAAGACCAACCGCCTCTCGTATCCGTACGGGGTGCTGGTCAACTCGCGCGGGCAGCGCTTCTTCGACGAGGGCGAGGACTTCCAGTTCTACACCTACGCCAAGCTGGGCGGGATCATCCTCAACGAGCCGGGCGGCATCGGCTGGCAGATCTTCGATTCCAAGGTCACCCACCTGCTCGAGGGGCGCTACCAGACCGGCACGCCGCAGGTGGCGGACACGCTCGAGGCCCTCGTCGAGAAGCTCCCGCTCGATCGCGCGGTGTGCCGGCGCACCCTCGAGGCCTACAACGCCGCGGTGACGCCGGGCCGCTTCGATCCCACCGTGCGCGACGGCCTCGCCACCCGCGGGCTGACGCTCGCCAAGTCGAACTGGGCCCAGCGCCTCGACACCCCGCCCTTCGTGGCCTACCCGGTGACCGGCGGCATCACCTTCACCTTCGGCGGCGTGCGCGTCACCGACCGCGCGCAGGTCGTGAGCATGAGCTGGGCGGTCATCCCCGGCCTCTACGCCTGCGGGGAGATGGTGGGCGGGCTCTTCCACGGCAACTACCCCGGCGGGACCGGCCTCATGTCGGGCGCCGTCTTCGGTCGCCTGGCCGGCGCCGAGGCGGCCGGCGCCTGACCGCGAGGCGCTCCGGAGCGGAGGATCGATCGTGACAACCAGACCGAAGATCGGATTCGTGGGGCTCGGGACGATGGGCGGCCAGATGGCGCGACGCCTCGCGTCGAGCGGCTACGAGGTCACGGGCTACGACGTGAGCGCGGACCGCGCGCGGCAGGCCGCCGCGGCGGGGGTGACCCTGGCCGCCTCCCCGGCCGCCGCGGCGAAGGCCGCGGACGTCGTCCTCTCGAGCCTGCCCGATCCCGCCGCGGTGCGCCGCGCCTACCTGGGCGCCGACGGGGTGCTGTCGGCGACCCGCCCGGGCACGACACTCGTCGACATGAGCACGATCGACCCCGACACCTGGCGCGAGGTCGCCGCCGCGGCCCAGCCCGGCGGCGTCGACTGCCTCGACGCGCCGGTCAGCGGGGGCCCGCTCGAGGCGGGCAACGGCAAGCTCGTCTTCCTGATCGGCGGCGACGCCGCGGTCCTCGAGCGCGTCCGTCCCCTGCTCCTCACGCTCGGCACCGATCTCCACCACATCGGCCCCCTCGGCTCGGGCCTGGTCGTCAAGATCGTCAACAACATGATGTCGATGGCCAACGTGGCGGTGGCGGCCGAGGCGATGGTGCTGGGGGTGAAGGCGGGTGTGGACCCGCAGCGACTCTTCGACATCCTGTCGACCAGCGGCGGGCGGTCGCACCACTTCCTCAAGCGTTTCCCCAACGTGCTGGCGGGCGACTTCACGCCGAACTTCAGCATCGGCCTGTCGCGCAAGGACGTCTCGCTCGCCCTCGCGATGGCCGCGGGGCTCGAGATGCCGGTGCCGCTCGCGTCCACCGTGCGGCAGGTCTACGAGGCCGCGCACGCCCAGGGATTCGGGCAGCTCGACATGGCGGGGGTGACGCGGCTCTACGAGCAGTGGACCGGGGTGGCGGTACGGGGCGCGGCGGCCCGCGACGCCGCCAAGCGCGAGACCGGATAGCGGCCGGCTCAGCCGGCCGCCGGCCGCCGCGCCCGGACGAGCGCGTCGATGGCCTCGCGCCCGCCCGCGCCCTCGGCCGCGGCGCGGCGCACCCGCCGCGCGCTCTCGATCACGAGCCCGCCGATCTCGGCCACGACGTCGTCGGGCGTGAAGAGCACCTCCGCCTGGGTGGGTCCGCCCCAGCCCTCGGTGAGGTTCAGCAGGTCGTGGCCCACCACCAGCAGCGTGCCGCCCGGCCGCACCGCGTCGGCGGCGTGCCCCAGCGCGGCCCGGCGCTCCGCGACGGGCAGCTGCAGGTACATCACGGTGACCAGGTCGTAGGCCCGGCGCGCCGGGATCCAGGTCACCGCGTCCGCCTCGATCCACTCGACCTCGACGCCGGCGGACGCGGCCAGCTCGCGGGCCGCGCGCAGCGCCACGTCCGAGAAGTCCACGCCGGTGACCCGCCATCCCCGTCGCGCCAGCCAGACCGCGTTGCGCCCCGCCCCGCAGGCCACGTCGAGCGCCCGCCCGGGTGGCAGCCCCTCGGTCTCCGTGATCAGGAACTCGCTGGGCGCGCGCGAGGCGTGCGCGCGCTCGCCGGCCCAGCGCCGGTTCCAGCGCTCGCGTGAGGGATCGGCCGCGGTGGTCACCGCCCGACTATACCGCGGCCGGTCACCACGCCGCGAGGCTCGACAGCCGCGGCGTCCGCCGGATAGACTGCCCGGCGTGATCCGTCCCCGAGGCCACGACGTCGCGGTGCTGTGGAGCCGGCGGAGCCGCGACGCCTACGCGGCCCTGGCCGTGTCCCGGGGCGAGACCTACCGCTTCATCGACGCGTGGGGCCGTCCTCGCACCTGGCTCAAGGGCGAGCACGCCTACCTGGCCCCGGCCGGCGCCGCGGTGCTGCTGCACCGCTGCAACCTCAAGCACGACCTCGTGGAGGAGACCGATCTCGCCGCGGAGCGCCTCGGCGGCATCCGCGCCCTGCTCGTCCCCGACGCCGGGCACCTCGCCGACGAGACCGTGGCGCGTCTCGAGGCGTGGCTCGGCGGCGGCGATCGCCGCCTCGTCGTCACCGGCCGGACCAACCTGCCGCCGGGGCTGCTCGGGCTCGCCCGCCGGACGCCGCGCCCGGTGACCGGCTACACCGGCTGGCGCTGGCGACCCGGCTCGCCGTTCGCGGGACCCGCGTGGGAACCCCTCTACGTGAGCGGCTACGCCGGCCACGCGGTCCAGCAGATAGAGCCCGCCGCGGGCAGCCGCGTCCTCGCGGACCTGGTCGAGCTCACCGGCGACCTGACCGACGCCACCACCGCGACCGCCACGCCGCTCGGGCCCGCCATCGTCCTCACCGCGCGTACCGCCTACGTGGCCAACCAGGTCCTCGAGCTGGTGGGCGGCATGCTCCAGGCGCATCTCAACGTGGAGGCGGTCCGCCACTGGGCGAACCCGACCCACTGGGGCGACACGCTGCTCCTCTTCCTGCGCCGCCTGCTGCTCGAGGTGGGCTGGGACTCGCTCTGGCAGACCCGCCTGCGCTCCTTCGGCGCCCACGACGGCGTGCTGTCGTTCCGTCACGACGTGCACGGCATGCGCGACTACACCTTCCTCGACTACCAGATCGAGAACCTGATTCCCGCGACCTACGACATCGAGGACCCGGGCTTCTCGACCAACATCACCGAGGACATGGCCGCCGAATGGGTCGAGCGGACGAGCCGCCACGACTTCATCGAGCCCGCGCTCCACAACGACAGCTCGATCGGGGACCCGCCG
>JBGQHJ010000082.1:0-22205 GCA_041497895.1 Methylomirabilia bacterium | reverse complement strand
TCTGTGCGCGAATGGATGGCTGGTGGACGCTTGCCGCCGGGAACCCACACGTCACACGCGCCTCTTCAAGAAAGGAAGAGCTCGCCGATGGCCTAGCCGTCTTGACACCGAAGCCCGTTCTCATGGATCGATCACCTGATCGGCCCGCTGCAGAAGTCCCGCGGGAATGGTCAGGCCGAGGGCCCGGGCGGTCTTGAGGTTGATGACCAGCTCGAATTTCGTGGGCTGCTCGACGGGCAGATCCGCCGGCCGGGCGCCCTTCAGGATGCGGTCCACATAGGTGGCGGCGCGGCGGTACTGGTCGGCCTGGCTCGGGCCATAGGACATGAGGCCACCCGCGTCCACGAAGCCCCGCAGCGTGTAGATCGCGGGGAGCCGATGCTTCGCCACGAGGTCCAGGATCTGGGCCCGGTGCTGGTTCGTGAACGGCTGGGCCGTCACGAAGAGCGCCTCGGCGCGCCCGGCGCCGGCGGCCTCGAAGGCGCGGGGAAACTCCGCGGGCTTGCGCACCGCCAGGTTCTGCAGCGCGAATCCCAGCGCCTTGGCCGCCGTCTCCACGCGACCGAAGGCGAGCGTCATCCCGGGGTCGTTGGCGCTCCAGAGGATGGCGAGCCGCGTGAGGTGCGGAACGGCGTCCTTCAGGAGCTCGATCCGCTTGCCGTCCAGCTCCGCGTCCAGGAGGCTCAGCCCGGTGACGTTGCCTCCCGGCCGGGCCAGGCTCGCCACGATGCCGCTGCCCACGGGATCGCCCACGTTCGTCATCACGATGGGGATCGCGCGCGTCGCCGTTCTGGCCGCCAGGGTCGCGGGCGTACCGGGGGTGACCATCACCGCGACCTTGAGCCGGACGAGGTCGGCGGCGGCATCGGGCAAGCGCTGTTCCTGTCCTTCGGCCCATCGGTAGTCGATGAGCACGCTCTGACCCTCGACGTACCCGAGGTCGCGCAGGCCACCGCGGAAGGCATCCACCAGCGGGTTCGGCTGCCCCGGCGCGCCGAACAGCAGGAGCACGCCGACCCGCGGCGCCTTCTGCGCCGGCTGCGCCCCGACGACGAGTGGCCGGGTGAGGAGGCCGCCCACGATGGTCGCGATGAAGGCGCGTCGGGAAATATCGGGCGGGCGGGCATTCATGTGGTCGCGGCTCACGGTCTGGCCGCGAGTCTACCAGCGTCGGCGGGCGTCGCGGGAGATTGCGGTTCGTCCGTCGGCTTTCGCGGTAAGCTCTCGGCGTGGATCCGCGACTCGACGCCATGGTGGAGGCGGCGCGCGCCGGTGGGGCGGTGGCCCTCGAGTACTACCGGCGCGGGTTCGAGGTGTCGCTCAAGGCCGACCGCTCGCCCGTCACCGAGGCCGATCGCGAGGCCGAGCGGGCCATCGGCGCCGTGCTGCGGGCGCGCTGCCCCGATCACGGCACGCTCGGCGAGGAGCTTGGCGAGACCGGGCCGCGCACCCGGCGCTTCATCATCGACCCGATCGACGGCACGCGAAACTTCGTGCGGCGCATCCCGACCTGGGCGGTCATGATCGGGCTCGAGGAGGACGGCGTGGTTACCGCGGGCGCCATCTTCCAGCCGGTCACCGGCGTGCTGCACACCGCGTGGCGCGGGCA
The DNA here is from genome assembly GCA_041497895.1 of Methylomirabilia bacterium. Classification (GTDB taxonomy): domain Bacteria; phylum Methylomirabilota; class Methylomirabilia; order Rokubacteriales; family CSP1-6; genus CAMLFJ01. The sequence goes on along the minus strand of JBGQHJ010000082.1, from coordinate 20,596 downwards.
GGGGGCATTCCGCGACGGCGAGCGCATCCGTGTCTCGCCGGTGGACGCGCTCGAGCGCGCGCTGGTGGTGCACTCCTCGCTGAACTTCCTGCGCCGGAGCCCGTACTGGGACGGCTTCCTGAACCTGGTCGACCGGACCCAGGTGCAGCGCGGCTTCGGCGACTACTCGGCCTACCTCTGGGTCGCCGAGGGCCAAGGGGAGATCGCGCTCTCCACGACGGTGAAGGCGTGGGACGTGGCGGCGATCAAGGTGGTGGTCGAGGAAGCCGGCGGACGGCTCACCGACCTGGACGGAGGCGCGGGGATCTACGGCAGCAGCGTGTTCGCCAGCAACGGGCTGCTCCACGACGCGGCCCTGGCGGCGATGCGCGCCCGGCCCTGATGGGACGCTGCTGGCTCGGCATCGACATCGGCGGAACCTTCACCGATTTCACGCTCTACGACACGGAGACTCACCACGTCACCGGCCTGAAGGTGGCGTCGACGCCGCCCGACTTCGCCCGGGCCGTCGAGGATGGCCTCGACCGTCTGGCGGCTGAGCACGGCATCGATCTGGGCGCCATCGACGTGGTGGTCCACGGCACCACGATCGCGGTGAACACGCTCATCCAGCGCACCGGCGCGCGCCTCGGCCTCCTGGTGACCGAGGGGTTCCGGGACATCCTCGAGATCCAGCGCCTCCGCCTGCCGAACCCGCTCGATCTCTACGGCAACCGCCCCGAGCCGCTGATCCCGCGAGCGCGCGTCGCCGAGATCCAGGAGCGCCTCCGGGCCAGTGGCCAGGTGGACACCGCGCTGGACGAGGCCACTGTGAGCGCGGCGGCCGGGCGGCTGGCCGAGCAGGGCGTCGAGGGGCTCGTGATCAGCTTCATCCACGCCTACCGCGACCCGTCCCACGAGCGCCGGGCGCGCGCCCTGGCCGAGGCCGCGGCGCCCGGGGTGCCGGTGAGCGCCTCGCACGAGGTGTGGCCGGAAGCGCGCGAGTACGAGCGCACCGCGCTCGCGGTGATGAACGCCTACGTGCAGCCGAAGGTGCGCCGGTACCTCGAGGGCTTCGAGGCGGCGCTGACCGCGCGCGCGGTGCCCGCGGTGCCCTACGTGACCAAGTCCAACGGCGGCATCATGCCGGTGGCGGCGGCCCGGTGGCAGACGGTGTCGACCCTCCTGTCGGGCCCGGCCTCCGGGGTCATCGGGGCGGCCTACGTCGCCACCGCGGCCGGCCTCGGGAACCTGATCACGCTCGACGTGGGCGGCACGAGTGCGGATATCGCGGTGGTGGAGGACGGGAGACCGCGCTACAGCACCGCGGAGCACATCGGGGGCATCCCGGTGATGATGCCGGTGGTGGGGGTCACCGCCATCGGGGCGGGAGGCGGCTCCGTGGCCTGGGTCGACGAGGTCGGCGTGCCCAAGGTGGGGCCGCAGAGCACGGGCGCCAGTCCGGGTCCCGCGTGCTACGGCCGCAGCGGCAAGGACGCCACGCTCTCCGACGCCTTCCTGGTGTGCGGCTTCCTCGACCCCGATCGCTTCCTCGGCGGGCGGATGCGGCTCGACCGCACGCTCGCCGAGGAAGCGGTCCAGCGCTTCGCGGATCGGCTCGGCATGAGCCTGCACGAGGCGGCGGAGAGCGTGGTGCGGGTCGCGGTGTCGAACATGTACGCCGCCTTCACCAAGATGCTCTCGCGCGCCGGCGTCGACCCGCGCGACTTCGCGCTGGTGGCCTTCGGCGGCGCGGGCCCGCTGGTCGGGAGCCTCCTCGCCCGCGACGTGGGCATCCCCACCGTCTTCGTGCCCCGCGCGCCGGGGACGCTCTGTGCCCTCGGCGCCATCACCACCGACATCCTGAACGACGCGGTGCGGACGGTGCACGGCCGTCTCGACGCGCTCGACCTGGCCGCGCTCGCCGGGGAGCAGGGGGTGCTCGAGGCCCAACTGCTCGCGTGGGTCGACCAGCACCACATCGAGGTGGAGAGCGTGACCTTCAGGCACGGGGCCGACATGCGCTACGTCGGCCAGTCCTACGAGATCGAGGTGCCGGTCGAGCGGGAGTGGCTGGCGGCGGACGGGCGCCGCCGACTGCTCGAGGCGTTTCACCGGGCGCACGAGCGGGTGTTCGGCCACGCCGATCCCCACGCGCCGGTCGAGGTGGTGAATCTCCGGGCCCAGCTCCGCGGCGTGAGGCCGCGGGTCCCGCTCGTCGAGGTGGCCGCCGGCACCGGAGCCGTGCCGACGGGTGTCCGCCGGGTCTGGCTCGACGGCCGTCCCGCCCAGGCCCAGGTGTACGAGCGCGCGAGCCTGGGCCGGGGCGATCGCGTGATCGGCCCGGCCATCGTCGAGCAGCCGGACACCACCGTGCTCGTCCCGGCCGGCGACGCCGCGACGGTCGACCGGTTCGGCAATCTCCTCATCCGACGGGAGGCGTGATGCGTCTCGATGCCCTGACCCTCGAGCTCCTCCGGAACTACCTGCACGGCGCGGTGGAGGACATGGCCTACGCGGTGGAGCGTACCGCGCACACCACGTTCGTGAAGGAGACCGCCGACTTCACCTGCGGCCTCCTCACGCCGGCCGGAGACTTCTTCGCCTATCCGGTCGAGCTGGGCGTGGCGAGCATGGCCGGGATCAACTACGCGCGGACGCTCGAGGCGGTGGGCCCGCTCGAGCCCGGCGATGTGGTGATCACGAACGATCCCTACGGCTCCGCGGCGGCCGCGACCCATCTCCCCGACCTGCACCTGGTGCGCCCGATCTTCTGGGAGGGGAGGCTCGTGGGCCACGGCGCCGGCTTCCTCCACTGCTCGGACATCGGCGGGCTGGTGCCGGCCAGCATCTCGCCCCGGGCGTCCGAGATCTTCCAGGAGGGGCTCCGCCTGCCGCCGAAGAAGCTGTTCGTGCGCGGAGCGCCGAACCGGGACCTCCTCGACGTGATCCTGGCCAACTGTCGCATCCCCGAGCAGAACTGGGGCGATCTCCAGGCCCTGGTGGCCGGCCTGGTGACCGGGGAGCGCCGCGTGCACGCGCTGATCGCCCGCTTCGGCGTCGACACGGTCGAGAAGGGGATGGACGATCTCATCGACTACACCGCGCGGAAGGTCGAGGCCCTGATCCGGCGGATGCCCCGCGGTCGCTACGCGTTCTGCGACTTCATCGAGGACGACGTGGTGTCGGACATCCCGATCCGTCTCAACGTCGCGATGACGTTGGGCGACGGCGAGATCCACCTGGATTTCACCGGCAGCGACGTGCAGGTGGGCTCCGCCCTCAACGTCCCGACCGGGGGCCGCGCGCACCCGTTCATGGCGATCGCGCTGTTCAACTACTTCATCACCAAGGACCCCGGCATCCCGCTGAACGCGGGCGTGCTGCGGCCGCTCCGGATGACGCTGCCGGTCGGGTCCGTGGTGAACCCGCAGTTCCCCGCGGCCTGCGGCGTCCGCTACGCCACCGTGCTGCGCATCTACGACGCGGTGCTGGGCGCGCTGGCCCGCGCCCTCCCCGGCGAGATCCCCGCCGCGAGCGGCGGCCAGGGCTGCATGGTCGCGCTCGCGCTGCCGGACCTCGAGGCGGGGCGGCGCCACGTGACCGTGATCGAGCCGATGATCGGCGGCGGCGGCGGTCGTCCCGGGCGCGACGGCATCGACGGCTGCGACGCCTCGCTCGGCTTCCTCAAGACCACGCCGGTGGAGACCCTCGAGGTCGAGGTGCCCGCCATCCTGATCCGGCGCTTCCATCTCGTCGCGGACTCCGCCGGCCCCGGGCGCTGGCGCGGCGGGCACGCGGTGCGGCTCGACATGCAGGTGTTCCGGCCCGAGGGGCAGGTCACGGCCCGCGGGATGGAGCGGCTCCGCTTCGCCCCCTGGGGCGTGGCCGGGGGCCGCGCCGGGGCCACCGGCCGCGCCGTGCTCAACCCGGGGACGCCGGGGGAGCGGGCGGTGCCGAAGATCGACCTGCTCGCGCTGGAGCCGGGCGACGTGCTGAGCATGCGGACGCCCGGCGGCGGCGGGAACGGGGACCCCCTGGAGCGGCCGATCGAGGCGGTGGCCGCCGACGTGGAGGCCGGCCTCGTGACGCCGGCGCACGCGCGCGCGGCGTACGGCGTGGTGATGGTGGACGGCGTGGTCGACCCCGTGGCGACGCGCGCGCTGCGCGCCGCGAGCCGCGCCGCCGCCGGGCCGCTCGGACCGTTCGACTTCGGCGCGGCCCGCGACGCCCACGAGCGGCGCTGGCCGCCCGCGCTGCAGGATGCGCTCGTCGCGCTGCTGATGACGCTGCCAGCGCCGTACCGGGCGTACGTCCGCCGGGCGCTCTACACGCGGATCACGGCGCGGACGGATCAGGAGGCGGTGAGGCCGGAGGACCTGGCCCGCCTCTGGGCGGAGCTCGCCGCGTCGTCCGGCCTGCCGGCGGGCCAGGGAGAGCACCCGTGAAGAATCTCCGAGGGAAGGTCGCGGTGGTCACCGGTGCGGCGAGCGGGATCGGGCTGGCGTTGGCCGAGCGCTTCGCGTCGGAGGGCATGAAGGTCGTGATGGCCGACATCGAGGCGGCTCCGCTCGCCGCCGTCGCGGACGGACTGCGGCGCCGGGGGGCCGCGGTGCTCGCCACCCGCGTCGACGTCTCGAGCCCCGACGAGGTGGAGCGGCTGGCCCGCGAGACCTACGAGGCCTTCGGCGCGGCGCACGTGCTGTGCAACAACGCGGGGGTGGCGGTGATCGGTGCGGTGCACGAGCACACGCTCGCGGACTGGCAGTGGGTCGTCAACGTGAACCTCTGGGGCGTGATCCACGGGGTGCGGGCTTTCCTGCCCCGCATGCTGGCCGGCGGCGACGAGGGCCACATCGTCAACACCGCGTCGATGGCGGGTCTCACCACCGCCCCGTTCATGTCGGTGTACGACGTGACCAAGCACGGCGTGGTCGCGCTCTCGGAGGCCATGTACAAGGAGGCCCAGGTGACCGGCTCCCCGATCGGCGTGTCCGTGGTCTGCCCCGGGCTCATCGACACCAACATCATGCGTTCGTCGCGCAACCGACCCGAGGCCCTCGCGGAGCAGGGCAAGGCGGGCCCCATGGCGCAGGCATTCGGCCAGAACCTCTCGGACCGATTGGCCGGCGGCTATCCACCGTCCGAGGTGGCGGAGCAGGTCGTCGAGGGCATCCGGGTGGGTCGGTTCTACATCGTGCCGGCGCAGCTCGAGGTGAAGGGCAACATCTCGATCCGAGCGCAGGATCTCCTCGAGCTGCGGAACCCGACGCTGCGCCGGGGGTAGCGTCGGGTTCCGGGGCGATTCCTCAGGCGAAGTTCTTCAGGACCTCGGTACAGCCACAGAGCACTTCGGAAGAGGGCCCGACCGGAGCCGGGTAACTGCGGGAGCTACCGCTTCCGCTCGATCCGCTTTGCTCGGTACGGCCCGAGGCCTCCGCCGTCCCGAGGAACGCCGCGAGGAACAGCACCGGCACCATGATGGTCGCAACTCGCCGGTTGACGAAACGTCTCCCCGCCGCGGTGCTCACCGTCTCGACCAGAAGCTCCAGATCCAGGGCCTGGGGCGTAGCATGCGTTGACCGACGATCGAGATGGCCGCTCCGATGAAGGCGACCACCGCCAGTGCGCCCAACCCCGATCCGGGCGAGATCCGCAGGGCCCAGAAGATCCAGCTTCCCGCGACGCTGCCGACGAGGCCGAGCATGACGTCCCAGCGCATTCCGTAGCCGCCCCGGTTCATGACATACCCAGCCAGCACTCCGGTGAGCGCTCCCACGAGAGCCAGCATCACGATCACGACGATACTCATGACGGTTCCTCCCATCAGCGGGTTGCGGACATCACTTCGAGAAGAGACTCGTGAAGAAGCCCTTCACGCTGTGCCCGAAGGACACGGCGCCATCGCGCGCGTTACCCCAGGCGGACTTCGCGGGCGGCTCGGCGGTCTTCCCCGCCTCCTTCAGCTTCTCGCCGCTGTACTTCGCGCCCTCGGTGACCGTGTTGCCGATGCCCTTGGCGGTCTCGGTGACGCCTTCCCCGATCTTGCCGTCGGGGATCTTCTTCGCGCCGCGCTCGACCTGTTCCGTGGCGGCCTTCACCTTCGAGTCGTCGGCAGCGAGGGCGAGTCCGGATGCGAGCAGCGAGAGCGGGAACACCAGCACGATGAGTAGTCCGAATCGGTTCATGGGAGCTCCTTTTCTGACCGGGGTCGATCCCGACCGTTCCATCCCGGCCCGAGTCTAGTCAATGTCAACCCGCCTGCCTATTGGACCTTGGCCTCCCCCGAGGGCACTCGGACCCACTCCGAAAGCCGTAGACCCAAGAGCCAATAGGTGAGTGCGAGCTCTCTGCGTAGAGTCCAGCCCAAGAAATCCGCTGGTCACTATTCCGAGGAGGTACGAGTGATGAATCGAGGATCCGCAAGAACACACGTGATGTTGATGGCGACGCTCGCGCTGACGGTGCTCGTCGGGGCCGGCTGTGCGAGCGGTGGATTCGAAGACCCCCACAACTACGGGCCGGTGGGTCCGATCGGCATGACCGGGCCGCAGGGACCGCAAGGGCCGCAGGGTCCGGCGGGAATGGCCGGCAAGGAGGGCCCCGGTGGCCCGGCCGGCGCGCAGGGCATGAACGGCCCCCAGGGCCCTCAGCGGCCGTGGGTCGCGTTCACTGACTTTCTCTTCGATTTCGACCAGAGCGTGGTCCGCAGCTCGGAGACCGATAAGGTCGCCAAGCTCGGCCAGTACATGAAGGACAACCCCAACATCGAGGTCGGCATCGACGGCTACGCCGACCCACGCGGCACCACTCAGTACAACCAGCCCCTGAGCCAGCGGCGCGTGGACGCGATCAAGGCCGCGCTGGTGAGCGCGGGCATCCCGTCGGCCAAGATCCAGACCGGCGCGTTCGGTGAGACGCGGCTGAAGTGCCCGGAGTCGACCGAGGCGTGCTGGCAGCGGGACCGCCGGGTCGAAGTGCTCGTCCGGCCCGGACAGTAAGAGGACCGCTATGAAAATTCTCACAAGTCTTCTCGCAGTGGCGGCCCTGTCGGGGTGCGCCTATCAGAGCGGGTACATCGCGCCGGATGGGGCGTGGGTCGCGAAGGGCGAGCCCTACGCCAAGGGCACGTGCCGGTCGAGCGCGCCCTACGTGGTGGGAGCGCAAGGCCCGGCGGGACCCGCGGGGGCCGTCGGCCTGGCCGGAATCGCGGGGCCAGAGGGTGTCGTTGGACCGGCCGGGCCGGCCGGCCCGGTTGGGGCGGTGGGTCCGGTCGGAGCCGTCGGCCTGACCGGGATGGCGGGGGCCCCGGGGGTGGGTGGATGGTCCTCGATGGAGAACGTGAACTTCAAGTACGGCAGCTCGGGCCTGCAGGAGAAGTGCAAGAAGAAGCTCGCGACCTTCGCCGCGTGGATGCAGAACAATCCGCAAGCTCAGGTGAGTCTCGATGGCCATCAGAGCGACGCGGACGACCGCAGCCAAGCGCTGGCCGCGAAGCGGGTCACCGCGGTCAGGGATGAGCTCATCAGGCTCGGGGTCTCGCCCGACCGCATCGCGGTGGGCTCCTACGGGAGCCAGGGCCCGGTGTGCAAGCAGACCACCGATACGTGTCTGGAGCTGAATCGACGGGTCGAGATTCTCGCGGTCAGATCCTGAGGTCGTCGGGCATCCCCTCCGCGATCCATGTCGCCGGGGGGGTGCCCTCTACTCTGAGAGGGGGCACGAAATGAAATCGTCGCGGCACGAGCGGGGGAGAATCACGGTCGGCACCATCACGGTCCTGGTGCTCATCGTGTTGATCGGCGGGGTGATGTGGGTCTATTCGTCCAGCCGCGGGGCATCGATACGGGACATTTTCCGGTCGGTCAAGGACACGTCCCAGGATTCGGCCACCACCACGAAGGTCAAGACGGCGCTGCTGCTCTCGAAGCACGTCTCGGCGTTCGACACCATGGTGAGCAGCTCTCGCGGTGAGGTCACCCTGACGGGAGAAGTTCCCACCGAGGAGATCAAACGGCTTGCCGCCGCCATCGCGCAAGACACGTCCGGGGTCACCACCGTTCGCAACAACCTGACCGTCAATCCCGGGACCGGGGCTAATCCGGAGGTGGCGAGCATCGGGGACCGCGTGGCCGACCTGGAGATCAAGACCCTCGTCACCGACCACCTCGCCCAGGCCGCCGAGCTGAAGGACGAGCGCATCACGGTCCAGGTGACCAAGGGGCGCGTCGTCCTGGACGGCACGGTCGGCTCGCCGACCCAGCGGCGGGCCGCCGACCGGATCGCCCTGCTGGTGCCCGGGGTGCAGGAGCTCACGAGCAATCTGATCGTCTCCAGTGCCGCATCCGGTCCGGAGAGTCCCGACGACCGGCTGGCGCGTCGCGTCGAGTTCGAGCTGTACGCGACAAAGGCGGTGGCGCTCAAGGATGTACAGATCCGATCACAGGATGGATCGGTCTTTCTCGGCGGCACGGTGGGCTCCCGCGCGGAGAAGCTTCTGGCGGAGAGGGTGACCCGGTCGGTTCCGGGAGTGGGCAAGGTCGTCAACAACCTGAGCGCCTCCGAAGAGCCCCGGTAGGCGCATGGGCCCTAGGTCCAATGGGCGGGCGGGTCCATGAAGGCTAGAGTGGGAACAAGCGGAAAGGGGGGAGTATGAACATCTTCTACGTCATCGGCGTCGTGGTCGTGGTGCTCGCGGTCCTGGGATACCTCAGGCTCGGATAGCAGTCGAGAAGGTCCATCAGCAACTACCTGATAGAGGAGCGAGGACAATGCGTGGGTCGAGAATGATGGGGGTACTGATATGCACGTCGGTGGCGATGGTGGCCGCGCCGACGTACGTGATGGCGGAAAGCACCGCCGGCAAGGTGGAGCAGAAGGCGAAGGGGATGGCCCGGGACGCCAAGACCGGCATGAGCGACTCGTGGCTGACCGCCAAGACCAAGATCGCGCTGTACGGCGATGACCGGGTCAAGGGCGGCCAGGTGAGCGTCGAGACGGTCGGTGGCGTGGTGTCGCTGCGTGGCAAGGTGGATTCGGAGGACGCGAAGGCGGCCGCCGCGTCGGTGGCCCAGGCGGTCGAGGGCGTGAAGAGCGTGCGAAACGACCTCGAGGTGGTGGCGCCCGGGGACCGGAAGGCCATCGATGTCTCCGACAAGGACATCACGAGCCAGGTGGAAGGCCGCCTGTCGAAGGATGCTCAGCTCAAGAAGGTCGACGTGCGGGCCGACGGCGGGGCGGTCATCCTCACCGGTACGGTGGCGAGCGTGGGTGCCAGCGCCCGCGCCTCCGAGCTGGCGCGGGGAGTGCCGGGCGTTCGCATGGTCAAGAACGAGCTGACCTACGACGCGGCCCGGCATAGCGGCATGCGCGGGACGATGAGCCGGTCGCACGGGCAGGTGCTGGGGATGCAGCAGGCCCTGAAGGACAAGGGGTTCGATCCGGGTCCGCTGGACGGCGTGATGGGGCCTCGGACGGCCTCGGCGCTGAAGGAGTATCAGAAGTCGGAGAACCTGACCATGACCGGCCGGGCGGATGGCGAGACGCGGGCGAAGCTCGGGATGAAGGTCAGCACCGAGAAGCCCTGAACTGTATCTCACGAGGGGAGGTCGGGAGGCATGCCGGCCTTCCCCCGCGAGCCAAGCAGAGTGACGAGGAGATCACGACGATGAAAGAGTGGGCGGCGTTTGCGACCGCGGTGGGCATGGCCCTGCTGGCCCAGATGCTCATCGTGGGGCTGTAAGCGGGTCCGGGGATATGGAGCCGAAGCAGCGGACGTTCTCGGTGTGGTACGCGGTCGTGGCGATGCTGGCCCTTTTCGGGGTCCAGGCGTTCCTGATGATGCCTCATCCGGAGAACATGTCGTACAGCGAGTTCAAGGCCCTCCTCCGGGCGGGGAAGGTGAGCGAGCTCGCGCTGTACCCGGACACGATCCAGGGGACGCTGTCACCCGCCGGGCTCGAGGGCATTCTCTCGAAAGAGAAGATCGAGGAGATCAAGCGTTCCGGAAAGAGCGCGCCCGACTTCGTGACGACCCGGGTCGAGGACCCGGGGCTGGTGGGCGAGCTCGAGGCGGCGCACGTCCGGTTCACGGGGCACGCGGCGAGCACGTGGCTCTCGACGCTGTTGTCGTGGATCCTCCCCGCGGTGATCTTCGTCGGGCTCTGGATGTTCGTCATGAAGCGGATGAATCCCCAGAGCGGGCTGATGTCAATCGGCAAGAGCCGGGCGAAGGTATACGTCGAGAACAAGACCGGGGTGACGTTCGACGACATCGCCGGCATCGACGAGGCCCGCGGCGAGCTGATGGAGATCGTCGATTTCCTGAAGAATCCGGAGCGATACCGGCGGCTCGGCGGGAAGATCCCGAAGGGGGTGCTCCTGGTGGGGGCGCCCGGGACGGGCAAGACCCTGCTGGCCAAGGCGGTCGCCGGGGAGGCCGCGGTTCCCTTCTTCAGCCTGACCGGGTCCGACTTCGTGGAGATGTTCGTGGGGGTCGGGGCGGCTCGCGTCCGCGACCTCTTCGCCCAGGCGCAAGCGAAGGCGCCCAGCATCGTGTTCATCGACGAGCTGGACGCGGTGGGAAAGGCTCGCGGCATTCACCCCGGCTTCGGGGGGCACGACGAGCACGAGCAGACGCTGAATCAGCTCCTCGCGGAGCTGGACGGCTTCGACACCCAGGCCGGCGTGATCATCCTGGCGGCCACCAACCGGCCGGAGATCCTCGATCCCGCCCTCCTGCGCCCGGGTCGCTTCGACCGGCAGGTCGTCATCGACCGGCCCGATCTGAAGGGCCGGGAGAAGATCCTCCGGGTGCACACCCGCGCCGTCACGCTGGCTCCGGGTCTCGACCTGTCGATCATCGCGGCCCGCACCCCGGGGTTCGTCGGAGCCGATCTGGCCAACCTGGTCAACGAAGCCGCCCTCCACGCGGCGCGGGAGGGGAAGGAGGCGGTGGACCTCGCCGACTTCGATCAGGCGCTGGATCGCATCGTGGGGGGCCTCGAGCGGAAGTCCCGGATCATCAGCCCGAAGGAGAAGGAGATCGTCGCCCACCACGAGGCGGGGCACGCGCTGGTCGCCGAGTCCCGCGTACACGCCGACAAGGTGGCCAAGATCTCGATCATCCCGCGGGGCGTGGCCGCGCTCGGGTACACGCAGCAGCAGCCGACCGAGGACCGGTACCTGATGACGCGCGCGGAGCTGCTGGACCGACTGGACGTGCTCCTCGGGGGGCGGGTGGCGGAAGAGATCATCTTCGGCGACGTCTCCACCGGCGCCCACGACGACCTCCAGCGGGCCAGCGATCTGGTGCGCCACATGGTGACCCAGTACGGCATGAGCGAGGAGCTCGGGCTGGGCACGTTCGAGCGCCCGCGATCGGCCCTGTTTCTCGCCGGGCCGAGCTCCGGCGAGCGCGAGTACGGCGAGGATACCGCCCGGATGATCGACGTGGAGGTGCGGAGCCTGCTCGAGGCCGCCCACCTCCGGGTGCAGGCGACGCTCCGGGAGAAGCGGAGCACGCTCGAGATGCTCGCGAAGGTGCTGATCGAGAAGGAGGTCGTCGACCGCGACGCCCTGACCGCTCTCCTGGCCGCGCACGAGCCATGAATGGAGACCAGGCGAAATGGTCGATCGAGCACATCAGCGCGGTGACGGTGGCGGTGCTCGAGATGCCCGAGTCGGTGGCCTTCTATAAGAAGCTCGGACTGGACGTGTCGTACGGCGGGCCCGACGCTCCGTTCACGACCATGCGGGCCGGACAGAGCGTCATCAACCTCCGGCGGGTGCCCACCCGGACCGGCAATCCGTGGAGTCGCGTGATCCTCCGGGTTCGCGGCGTGGACGCCCTCCACCGACACTTCGTGGAAGTGGGTCTGCGACCCACCGCGCCGATGGATGCCGAGTGGGGAGAGCGATACTTCGAGGTCGCAGATCCTCAAGGCGTGGTGATCAGCTTCGCCGAAGTGCGGTAAGGGCGATCGGGCCTCCTCAGACCCGCACGGTCCGTCCCATCGTCAGTCGATACGCGGCCAGCAGGATGAGTGAGCCGATGATCGCCATGACGAACCCGACCGGATCGCCGTCGCCGTACCAGCCGGCCAGGCGACCCAGAAAGCCCCCGAGGAGGGCTCCCACGATCCCGAGAAGAGCCGTGATGAAGAAGCCGCCCGGATCGCGCCCCGGCATGAGGAGCTTGGCAACGGTGCCGGCGGCCAGACCAAAGAGTATCCATCCAATGATATACATCGAGTATTCCCCCCTTTCGGAGTGCCGGTCATCGTGATCCGGGGCTGCTCGAGCGATCACGCCTGGCCGAGTCGTAGGTCAGCTCGTTCCGGACCGCGCGGACGCCGGGCACGCCACGGGCCAGCTCGGAGGCACGGGCGCTGGCCCCGATGCTCGGTGCGGCTCCGGTGAGGGTGACGAGCCCGCCATCGGTTCGGACGTCGATCTCGGTGAGCTGGGTGGTCTTGGAGAAGCGGGCTTCGACCTGGCTCGTGATGTCCTTGTCGGAGACGTCGGTCGCCTTGCGGTCTTCGATCGCGACGACCTCCAGATCGTTCTTGACCGCCTTGACGTGCTCGATGCCTTCCGCGATGGAAGCGGCCGCGGTCCTTGCCTCGTCCGAATCGACCTTGCCACGAAGCCGGACGGTGTGGTGGACGGTCTCGACGCTGATCTGCCTGCCCTTGACCCGCTCATCGGAGTAGAGCGCGATCTTGGTCTTGGCGGTCAGCCAGGAATCGGTGACCTCGGCCTTCACATCCTGGGCGGCGTTCTTGGCGTCCCGCTCCAGCTTTTCGGTCGTGGTCTGGGACGTCACGTACGCCGGGGCGGCCAGGATCGCCACCGACGCGAATGCGAATGCGCTGAGGAATCTCAAGTGACACATGTTCTTTACCCTTTCGTGCGGGACTTTAGCGAAGTCCGATATAGCCGAGAACGGCGAAGACGACGACGATGACGCCGACGATGTAGAAGATGTTGTACATGGCTGTTCTCCTTTCGCCTCTCAACTGTAGTCGGTGGCGAGTGCGCCGGCCTATTGGACCTAAGGGTGGGGACCAAGGTCCCATGGTCAGGCGGTGCGCCGGGATCTAGTCTGGAGGGAACTCGCACTTCCGATCGCTACGATGAAAGAGGACGAACAGGATGCTCGAGAGCACGAAGCGACGTACCCGCCATCTCCGGCGGTGGGTTGGGCTGCTCATGGCCGCCACCGCGCTCGGCCTGACTTCGGGAGCCTGCGCGCGGGTGCAGTCGCATTTCGCGCTGCCGGACCTGGCGATGGGAGATCCGGCGTTCGGCCCGACGATCGAGGCCTATACCGCGACGCGCGTCGCCGACGGCAACCGGGTGGACGTGCTGTTGAACGGAGATGAGATCTTCCCCGCCATCCTGGAGGCGATTGGCTCGGCTCGGCGCACGATCACGTACGCCCAGTACTTCTACGAGGAGGGCGAAATGCCGCGGCAGATCGCGGCGGCGCTGGCGGATCGCTGCCGGAGCGGGATACGGGCTCACATCCTGCTGGACGGCTTCGGCGCGCTCCTGATGCCGGCGGAGTACCGGGAGATGATGACGAGCGCGGGCTGCGAGGTGACCACGTTCCGGCCCCTGAGTCCGCTGGTCTTGCTCAGCCCCTTCGGGCTCGGGAGGGAGAACAACCGCAGTCACCGTCGGATTCTGGTCGTGGACGGCCGGGTAGGGTTCACCGGGGGGGTCGGCGTGAGCCCCAAGTGGCTGGGGAATGGGCGGCGCAAGGGGCTGTGGCGGCAGACCGATGTCCGGATCGAGGGCCCGGTGGTTGCCTCCCTCCAGGGCGCCTTCGTGGAGAACTGGCTCGAAGCGACCGGGAACGTGCTCGGCGGCGACGCGTACTTCCCGCACCCGGGCGCGCGCGGGTCGGTGACCGCGCAGGTGGTCCACAGCTCCCCCGCGGAGGGAAGCTTCTCGATGTACACGATGTTCCTGCTCGCGATGTCATCGGCCCGACACTCGATCTACATCACGAATCCGTACTTCCTGCCCGACAGCCGCATGACCCGCGCGCTCACGGAGGCGTCCAGGCGCGGCGTCCGCGTCGCCCTGCTATTGCCCGGCGCGATCGACAACAAGATCGTCCGTCATGCGAGCCGCGCGGGGTTCGGCGAGCTGTTCGAGGCGGGGATCGAGGTCTACGAGTATCAGGCGGGCCTGCTCCACGCCAAGACCATGGCGATCGATGGGGTCTGGGCGACGATCGGGAGCACCAACCTGGACACGCGCTCGTTCGCGCTGAACGAGGAGGTGAACCTGGTCGTGTATAGCCCCGACGTGGCGCGACGGCTGGAGCGGATATTTGCGGACGACCTGGTCTACGCGCGGAGGATCGACCCCCAGACCTGGGGGGCGCGGGGGGTCGCGGACCGAGTGCTGGAGGTGCTCTCGCTTCCGGTCCGTCGAGAGTTCTAGCGGGGGCGGTGCGTGGAGTCAGCGCGCGGCCGGGCGGATCGCGTCCTGCCCACTCTGGAGGGTGGACGTGATCTGCCGCTGGACCGCCTGGATCTGGTCAGCGGTCCTGGTCCTCGCGTGACGCGTCTGCTCGGTCAGGTAGTCATGAAGCTCGTCGCCCCACATCCACATCGCCAGCGCGCCCGCCATCGCTCCGGCCAGGAATCGAAGCATGTGCCTAGGGTCTCATGCGGCGGGCGCTAGGCGCGGCCCGGGACGATCAGGCGGATGAGCCAGAGCAGGGCCACCGCCCCGACGAAGGCCATGAACAGGCTGATGAAGAAGCCTCCGCCCCCGACCCCCAGAAAGGTGGCGAAGATCCAGCCGCCCAGGAATGCGCCGACGACGCCGACCACGATGTCTCCCGCCACGCCGTAGCCGTGGCCGCTGACCACGCGTCCCGCCAGCGCGCCCGCGATCAACCCGATCAGGATGAACAGAAGTAGATGCATGGATTCCTCCGAGGTTGGTGTTCTGCCCGGTACCGTAGCAATCGGGGCGTGGGTCGCCTAGTAGACGTTGGTCCAATGACGCCGGGGCCCCGCCGCATTGGCCTTTGGTCGCATTGGCGGGGGGCCCGAGCGGGGCTACAGTCGCGATCACATGTCGAGTCTCATGTCTCTCCCCAAGCGCGCCCGTCCGGGAGGGAGGGTGCTCCTGGTGGCACTGCTCGCGCTGCTCTGCGGTGCCCCTTCGAGTCCCGCTCTCGAGATGAAGCAGAGGAGGATCGTGGTGCTCCTGTATCCGGAGGCGCGACTGCTGCCGGAGATCCTCGCGGTGGAAGAGGCGATCCGCCCGGCGCTCGACCCGGAAGGAGCGGTGAGCCTGTACACCGAGTATCTCGATCTCGCCCGGGTGTCGGATCGCCACTACGAGCGCGAGGTGATCGACGCTCTACGTGAGAAGTACGCGAGTCGAAAGATCGATCTGATCATGCCGGTCGCGTTTCCGACGCTGCGGTTCTTCCTGAAGCACCGCTCGGAGCTCTTTCCCGGAGTGCCGGCCGTCTTCTGCGCGGCGAGTCTGGATGGGGTCACCGGGCTCGAGCTGGGGCCCGACATCACGGGCGTCCGGCTGCCCTCGGAGTGGGGGGCGACGCTCGAAGCTGCGCTCGCTCTCCAACCGGGGACGCGGCGCGCGGTGGTGATCACCGGGACCTCGGAGATCGATCAGAACTTGCAGGCGGCCGCGGCTCACGATCTCGCGCGGTACCGCGATCGCGTCGAGGTGACCTATCTCGCGGGCCGGTCGATCGCGCGCCTGCTGGACGACGTGGCGGTCCTGCCGAAGGACAGCATCGTGCTGTTCGTGTCGTTCCTTCGCGACCAGGCGGGCCGCCTCTTCACGGACCCGGAAGCGGTCTCCCTCATCGCTCGCGCTTCGAGCGTGCCGGTGTACAGCTGGTCGGAGACCCACCTCGGGCATGGGATCGTGGGCGGGCGCCTGGCCAGCTTCGAGAGCCAGGGGACCCGGGCGGCGGAGCTCGCGGTGCGGGTGCTCCGCGGAGAGCCGCCGGCCGCGCTTCCCGTCGTCGACGGGGGCGGGACCGCGTACATGTTCGACGAGCGGCAGCTGCGGCGATGGGGGCTCGACCCGAGCCGGCTCCCGCCGGGCAGCATCCTGCGATACCAGGAGGCCTCGCTGTGGGTCCTGTACGGATGGAACATCGTCGGCGCGGGGGCCCTGGTCGTGGCCCTGGCGACTCTCAGCACCGGGCTCCTGATCGAGCGTGCCGGCCGACGGCGGGCGGAGCTGTCGCTCGGGGAGCGACTGCGCTTCGAGACCCTGCTGGCGGAGCAGGCGGCCACGTTCAGCCGCGTGTCCGGGACCGACGTCGATCGAGAGATCGAGCGGGCGCTCCGCCGGATCGCCGACTTTCTCGCCGTGGACTGGAGCAGCCTGACGGAATACTCGGAGGACACCCAGACCGCGCGGGTCACGCACCGGTGGATGGCCGAGGGGCTGGATCTGAAACCGGTGACGCTCGGATTCGACGAGATTCCCTGGAGCGTGGCCCAGCTGCGACGGGGAGAGACGGTCCGGTTCACGCGGATCGAAGAGCTACCGGAGATCGAAGCCGGAGTGGATCGGCAGACCTATCGCCGATTGGGGGTCAAGTCACAGGTCACGATCCCGTTGACGGTGGAGGGAGTGGTGATCGGGGCCCTGGCGTTCCGCGCGGTGGCGACCGAGCGCGCCTGGCGGGACGAGTTCGTTCAGCGCCTCCAGCTTCTCGGGGAGGTCTTCGCCAATACCTTGTCGCGTCGACGATCGGAGATCGAGGGGCAGCGGCTCCGACAGGACCTCGCCCACATCGGGCGCGTCTCGACGGTCGGGGAGCTGACCGCATCGCTGGCGCACGAGCTCAACCAGCCCCTGACCGCGATCCTGGCCAATGCTCAGGCGATTCGACGCATCCTCGTGTCCGACCGGGGCGATCTCGTGGAGGTGCGCGCCATCGTGGAGGACATCGTGGAGGACGACAAGCGCGCGGCCGCGGTGATCGCCCGGCTGCGGGGACTGCTCAAGAAGGGCCCCTTCGAGCGCTCGATCGTCGACATGAGCGAGCTGGTGGGCCAGGTGGCCCGGCTGGTCGCGAGCGATGCGATCCTTCGCAACGTGGTGATCCGGCTCGAGCTGGCCCCCGACCTCCCTCCGGTGACCGGCGACCGTGTGCAGCTCCAGCAGGTGGTTCTCAACCTCATCCTGAACGGGCTGGACGCGATGCGCGATTCGGCAGGGAATCATACCCTCGTGCTTCGGACGGTCGGTGGCCCGGCGCGAGTCGAGGTGGAGGTCCGGGACTCCGGGGCCGGCATCGAAGGCACCGACATCGACCATGTCTTCGACGCTTTCTACACCACGAAAGCCGAGGGCCTGGGGATGGGGCTGGCGATCGTGAGATCCATCGTGGAGGCGCACGGAGGCCGGGTGGAGGCCCGGAACAATCCGGAGGGTGGGGCCACGTTCTCATTCGCGCTGCCGGCCGGCGAGGACGGGCAGTGACCATCCTGGCCACGGCGCTCGTGTTCGTGGTGGACGATGACGCCTCCGTGCGGAAGAGTCTGGCGAGGCTCGTCAGGACCGCCGGGTACGAGGTCGAGACCTTCGGCTCGGTGCGCGACTTCCTGGCTCGCTCTCCCTACGACGGCCGGTGCTGTCTGGTGCTGGACGTGCGCATGCCCGGCGGGACGGGCCTCGATCTGCAGGAGGCGCTCCGGGCGACCGGAGATCGGCTGGCGATCGTCTTCATCACGGGCCACGGCGATGTCCGGGGAAGTGTCAAGGCGATGAAGGGCGGAGCGGTCGATTTCCTGACCAAGCCGCTGGACGAGGGGACGCTCCTGACCGCGATCCAGAAGGCGGTCGAGCGGACGCTCGAAGATCGAAGGGAACAAGCCCGCCTGGCCGAGGTCCGGAGCTGCATCACCGCATTGACCCCGCGAGAGGCCGAGGTCTTCGCCCTCGTGGTCACCGGCTTGCTGAACAAGCAGATCGGGTCCGAGCTCGGGATAACCGAGAAGACGGTCAAGGTGCATCGAGCCCGCGTCATGGAGAAGATGCGGGCCAGCTCGCTCGCGCAGCTCGTCCGACTCGCCGGCGTGGGAGGGGTCATTGCAGCCAGATCCTGAGCGTCCTGGATCGTGCGCGTCGGCGGCCGAGCTCGCGCCGCCGACGATCTCCATCGTGGACGACGATCTCTCGATGCGGCGGGCACTCCGCCGACTCGTCCAGTCCGCCGGGTACCCCGTCGAGACGTTCGCCTCGGCGCACGAGTATCTCGCCGCGACCCCGCGGGCCCGCGGCGGTTGCCTGGTCCTGGACATCCACATGGAGGGCATGAACGGCTTCGAGCTTCAGGAGCGGCTGGCCTCGGATCGATGCTCGGTTCCGATCATCTTCATCACCGCCCATGACGACTCCGCGACGCGCGAGCGCATCAGAAAGTCCGGGGCCGCCGGGTACCTGAGCAAGCCGTTCGACCCCGAAGCCCTGCTTGACGAGATCCGTCGGGTGAGCGGGGCGGCTTGAGCCGGCGCGGAACCCGGCCGGGCCGCGTGTCCGTCTATTGGGGCGAGCGGCGGCCGGGCGACGAGGGCAGGGTCTGGTCGCCGGAAGGCTCGATCCGGCCGCGCGTCGTGGTCCGGTCGCCGAAGTAGGCGATGTAGCGGTCGATCGCGCGTGGGCGATCGGCCTTGGGACCAGCGTGCTCGGAGTCTCTCCCGCTTCGAGGCGAGTCCCGGTCGGCGGATTTCATGAAGTCGAATCTAGCCGGAGGCCGGCGCCCTGCCTATGGGACCTTGGTCCAATCTCGACGCCCCGTGGGGTGGGTCGGACCAAGGTCCAATAGGCGACCCGGCCCGCGTCCGCTAGAGTGACGAGCATGAGGCGCGCTCATCTCGTAGCACTCGCGACCTTGATGGCCGCGCTCACGATTGGCACGCATCCCGCCGGTTCGCAGCCGAAGGTGGTAGCGGACCAGGCCGGACCCCTCGATCTCGTCCGGACGTCGGTGGTCCGGGTGCTGGCGATCGTGCAGGCTCCACGCGTGGCGGCAAGTGACGGCGGTCAGCGGCGGGCGGAGATCCGTCGGGTCGCCCGGGGATTGTTCGACTTCGACGAGATGGCTCGCCTGAGCCTGGCCCGACACTGGAAGGATCGCTCCCCCCAGGAACAGGAGGAGTTCGTCCGGCTGTTCACGGACTTGCTGGAGCGCTCGTACCTGACGACCATCGAGAACTACGCGGGCGAGAAGATCACCTTCCTCGGGGAGTCGGTCACCGGCCCCTATGCGCAGGTACGGTCCCGGATCTCCACCGAGCGGCGGGTGGAGATCTCGATCGAGTACCGATTGCTCGAAAGTGGTGCGCGGTGGGCCGTGTACGACGTGATCCTGGACGGCGTGAGCCTGGTCTCGAACTACCGTAGCCAGTTCAACACGATCATCCGGACGTCTTCCTTCGCCGACCTCCTGGTGAAGCTGCGAAGCAACCAGATCGAGGCGCACGCGATCCCGAGGACGAGTCGCGGCCTCCGGGACGGGGCCGACGCGGCGGTGGCCGGGGTGATCTATGACCTCTACAAGAAGTAGGAGGCGGTGATGCGGGTGATGCCGGGCAGGATAGCGGAACTCACGGCGCTGGCGGTTGTCCTCGTGCTCGGGCTCGGGAGCCCGGCCTGGGCGAGCTCGCCGACCGAGCAGCTCCGGGCCTACACCGACCGCGTCATGCAGGTGCTGGAGAACCGGACGATGACGCCGCCGGAGCGGGTGGAGGCGGTGCGGGCGGTCGCCAGCGAGGCCTTCGACGTGTCGGAAACCGCCCAGCGCGCCCTCGGGCTCCACTGGCAGCAGCGCACGCCGGCCGAGAAGCAGGAGTTCGTCCAGATCTTTCGCGGGCTCCTCGAGCAGACGTACCTGTCGAGGATCGGCGAGTTTGGCGGGGAGCGGATCAGGTACGTGAACGAGCGGATCGACGGCGATCGAGCCATCGTTCGGGCGGTGATCGTGACCAGGAACGGGACGGAGGTGCCGGTCGAGTCCCGGCTGCTCCAGAAGGCCGATCGATGGCTCATCTACGACATCCTCATCGAGAACATCAGCCTGATCGCGAGCTACCGCTCCCAGTTCGACCGCGTGATCCGGACGGCCTCGTACTCCGAGCTGGTCCGGCGACTCAAGAGTCACGGGAATCTGTGAGAGGAGCCAGCATGCCCACGAGCGCGACACCCAGGACCTTCGCTCCGAAGGTCTATCCCGAGCAGCCCTTCCTCCTGCAGGGTCTCGAGGGAATCTCCGACGCCCAGATCCAGGAGCACCTGACCCTCTACGCGGGATACGTGAAGCAGGTGAACCTGCTGAACGGGGAGCTCGCGGCGATGACGGGCCGGGGCCAGTCCGCGGTCAAGAATCCCGAGTTCATGGACCTGACCCGCCATCTGGGCTTCGAGTACAACGGGATGCGTCTCCACGAGCACTATTTCTCGAACCTCTGTGCGGGGGCCGAGCCGAAGCCGTCGGGCGGGTCGGGCCTGGCCACCGCCCTGGCCGAGTCGTTCGGATCGGTCGACCAGTGGATGGCGGCCTTCCAGGCGATCGGCGCGACGCGAGGCGTCGGGTGGG
>JBGQHJ010000081.1:0-22452 GCA_041497895.1 Methylomirabilia bacterium | reverse complement strand
GGATCTGCGTCCAGAGCACCCAGTAAGCGCACGACACCCGCCCGCCGTTCTCGTCACTCGGCCCGCTCGGGCACAACTCCCGGACGAGAACCATCTTTGCCCGGAAGCCGATGTCGAGGCCACCGTCCAACCTGGCGCATTTGCGAGGGGCTGCCCATGGCATCTCGCTTGCCTGCGGTTCCCCGCGGCAGCCGGAGGAGGTCGCGCACACCGATCGCGGTGGTGAGGAGGACGCGTTGATTCGGAGGATCGTGAGTACGAGCGGATCGAGGCCTCGATCGCCCGCGCCGGGCAGGGTGACGGCGGCCATCAGCCGGCGTGCGTTCCTGGGTAGCTTGGCTGGTGCCGGCCTCGCCGCGCCGTTCGCCGCCGAGGCGCAGCAGCCGGAGCGGCTCTATCGCATCGGCATGGTCGAGAGGACGTCGATCGAGATCAACGCCGCCAACGTGCAGGGCTTTCGGCAGGGGCTGCGGCAGCTCGGGTACGTCGAGGGGGAGAGCTTCGCCATCGAGTACCGATCGGCTGACGGCCAGGACGGGCGATTCCCGGGCCTGGCCGGTGAGCTGGTCCGGATGAAGGTGGACCTGATCCTGACGAGGGGCACGCCCGCCGCGCTGGCGGTCAAGAATGCGACCGCGACGATTCCGGTCGTGATCATCGGGGTCGGCGATCCGGTCGGACAGGGTCTCGTCGCCAGCCTCGCCCACCCGGGCGGCAACGTCACGGGCCTGAGCGCCGCGGTGACCGAGATCTACCCGAAGCGCGTGCAGCTGCTCCGGGAGCTGGTTCCTCGCGCGGCCCGCATCTCGGGCCTCTTCAACATGAGCAACCCGGCGCTCCCGGCCCAGTGGAGAGAGATCGAGCGGGCGGCCCGATCCCTGGACATCGAGCCCCATCTGCTCGACGTGCGCAGGCCCGAGGAGCTGGAGCCGGCGTTCAACGCCGCCACCCGGCTGCGCTCCGACGCGCTGATCGTCGGGCTCGACACCCTCACCCAGGCGAATCAGCTGGTCATCGTCGATCTCGCGGCCCGGCACCGGCTGCCGGCGATCTACGCGTCCACCGAGTTCGCCCGCGGACTGGTCACCTACGGAGTGAACTACCCCGAGATGTATCGTCGGGCCGCGCGGTTCGCGCACAAGATCTTCAAGGGGGCGCGGCCGGCCGACCTCCCCGTCGAGGAGCCCACCGCGTTCGAGCTGGTCATCAACATGAGGACCGCCCGGGCGCTCGGCCTCACGGTCCCGCCGTCCCTGCTCGTGCGGGCGGATCACCTGATCGAGTGAAGCTCCTGGTACGACGCAAACTTGCGGTTGCCCCCACCCGGCGCGCGCAGCATAATCGGAACCCGCCGCCCATGACCACGGATCACGCCCCGCGCAGCGCCGCCGAGGTGAGCTCGACCACCGATACGATCCCGGTACGCGAGACCCACCGCTTCGACGTGTCCGCGCTCGAGCGGTACATGGCCGCGCACGTCGCGGGCTTCGAGGGGCCGGTCGAGGTGACCCAGTTCCAGGGTGGCCAGTCCAACCCGACCTACCGGCTCTCCTCGCCCGGCGGCGAGTACGTGCTGCGCCGCAAGCCGCCCGGCAAGCTCCTGCCCTCCGCCCACGCGGTCGACCGCGAGTACCGGATCATGACCGCGCTGGCTCCCACGCAGGTGCCGGTGCCGCGCACCTACGCACTCTGCGAGGACGACGCGGTCATCGGTACCGCGTTCTTCATCATGGAGTGGGTGCGGGGGCGGGTGGTCGCCGACCCGCTGCTGCCCGGGATGAGCCCGTCCGACCGCGGCCGGGTCTACGATTCCATGAACGAGGTGCTCGCGACGCTCCACCGCGTGGACCTCGAGGCGACCGGGCTCACCGACTACGGCCGGCCGGGCTCCTACTTCGCGCGGCAGATCCACCGCTGGACCACGCAGTACCGCGCCTCCGAGACCGAGCGCATCGAGGCCATGGAGCAGCTCATCGCCTGGCTGCCCGAGCACGTGCCGGCCGAGGAGCGGGCCACCGTGGTCCACGGCGACTTCCGGCCCGGCAACCTGATCCTGCACCCGACCGAGCCCCGGGTGGTGGCGGTGCTCGACTGGGAGCTCTCCACCCTCGGTAGCCCGCTCGCCGACCTGGCCTACAACTGCATGCCCTACCGGCTCGGGCCCAGCACCCTGGGCGGCGTGCTGGGCGCGCCGCTCGCCGAGATGGGCCTGCCCTCGGAGACCGACTACGTCGCCGCCTACTGCCGGCGAACCGGTCGCTCCGGCATCCCGGACTGGGAGTTCTACCTGGCCTTCGCGATGTTCCGGCTGGCCGCCATCGCCCAGGGCATCATGGGGCGGGTGATCGCGGGCACCGCCAACGACGTCAACGCCCGCGCGCGCGGGGAGCGGGCGCGACCCCTGGCCGAGGCGGGCTGGGAGACGATCACTCGGGGGCCGGGGGCGGAGGTCCCTGGCTGAAGCCGAGCCGGCCCACGACCGGTAGCTTGAGCGCCGGTCGCTTCACGTCGACCCCGAAGGTCAGGCTCAGCACGTTCAGCTCGAGGCCCTCCTCCGCGCCCGCCATCACGCCCAGCAGCCCGAACAGCGAGAGCTGCACCCCGGTGCCGGAGGGGCTCATGGCGACCGGGAGCCCCCCCGGAATGAAGTCCTTGCCGATGGCGGTGGCGGGCAGGTCCAGGCGTAGCTCGGGGACGGCCCGTCCCAGGTAGGCGATGAACGTGTTGCTGTTGGGGCCGGGCCAGGTCCAGTAGCTGACCGGGTAGGGGTAGGCCTCCACCGCGGCCCGGACGCGGGCGATCAGCGCGTCGACACCCTCGCCACGCCGGTCCACGAGCAGCTCGGGGCGGCTACCGAACCAGTAGTCGTCCGGCCCGGCGCGGTTCACCCGGATGGCCGGCGCACCACGGCCAACGCCCCAGCCCATGACCTCGTAACGGGTGTAGGCGGGCGCCCCGGTCGGCTTGACGGCCACCCAGGTGTGCACCGCCATCACCCCGCGCCAGCCCACGGCCCGGGCCGCATAGACCTGGATGACCGCGTCGGGGGCGGTGGTCGGGTCCGGGGCCTGGCCGGACGAGTCGCGGCGGAGCTCCCACCAGTTCTGCCCGAGGCGCTCCAAGGGCGCGCAGCCGCCGCCCAGCGGCAGGAGCAGGAGGACGCCCAGCACGGCCACGCGCCCGACCCGGGCGCGCCCGGAGATCCGGGCGCGCGAGGGAGGAGCTACCGGCTGTACCGGAAGGGCGCCCAGCCGATCCCCTCGATCGGCTTCGGGGTGTAGGCCATGGCCTTGGGAGCCGTGGCGACGGTGGCCCGGGCCGCGGGGGCCTTGGCCGCCGCCTTCCGGGCCGCCGGCTTCGGCTGGGGTTTGGCCTTGGCGCGAGCGGACGACGTCTTGGACTTCTTGGTCGAGGCCTTGCTTTTCATGCGGTGGAATCTACAACAAGGCTTCACCGGGGGTCAATGCGTCCGTGCAGTACACTCGATCTTCACGGAGGCGACCCATGCGACTGACGAAGGCGCAGGCGAAGATGCTGGAGTGGGAGCGGGTGGCGCGCGTCGCCACCGTCGGCGGCGGGATGCCGCATCTCGTGCCGGTCTGCCACGTGGTGGTGGGCGGGAAGATCTACTTCGGCTCGGGCCGCCGCGGCCGCAAGGTTCGCAACGTGCGCGCGAACGCGCGCCTCGCCCTGACCGTCGACGTCTACTCGGACGACTGGTCGCAGATCACCGGGGTGATGGTGCAGGGCACCGGACGCGTGATCGAGCGCGGCCCGCGCTTTCGCCGGCTCCGCCGCCGCCTCTACGCGAAGTATCCGCAGTACCCGCGCGAGGCCGCGCTCGGCGAGTCCGATTCCGTCATCGTCGAGCTCACGCCCACGCACGTCTTCTCCTGGTAATCCTTACACGCCCGGCGTGTAATTCCTCCCTGGCGCCCGCCGCGGCGCCACGCCAACCGGCGTAAAGGCGCCCGATTCTTGTCGCCCGCTCCCGGTCTTTGCTGGCATGTGGGTTGCCGGTGAACTTTCTCGCGGGTCACAAAGTTACACCCACGAGACAAGGAGGACGGTGATGAGGAGGGCAGTGGAGAACGCGCTCACGGGATTCGTCGCACTGGTGGCGCTGGTCGGGGTCGCGGCGCCGGTCGGGGCGGCGGACGACACGAAGGCGCGGGAGGGCGCCGCGCAGGTCGAGAGCGGCGCCAAGCAGATCGGTCGAGGCGTCGAGGACACCGCGAAGGGCATCGGCAAGACGGTGGTCGGTGGCGCCGAGACCGCGGGCGAGAAGATGAAGGAGGCGGGACGGGCAGCGGAGCCCGAGGCCAAGTCGGCCTGGACCAGGACGAAGGAGGGGGCCGTATCGTTCGGCCACAGCGTGAAGAGCTTCTTCACGAATCTGTTCAACTAGCGCAACCACTGCGCACTCAACCAACCAGCACTCACCAAGACACTCAACGAAGAGAGAGGAGTTTCCCCATGAAGACGACTCACGTGATGTCCCTCGTGGCCGCGACGGCGTTCGCCATCGGGGTGGCCGGTCCCGCGCTCGCGCAGACGCCGAGCACCCCGGCTCCGACCACGACGCCCGCGCCGGCCGCTCCGTCGAAGGGTGACACCCAGATGGACAAGATGGACAAGAAGGACGGCAACGCGGCGGCCAAGCACGGCACCAAGAAGCGCCACGCCTCGTCCAAGAAGACCGAGAAGGCGGCGGCCGAGAAGACCCCCGAGACCAAGGCGCCCGACACCAAGGCGCCCGAGCAGCCGAAGAAGTAGGCGGGCCAACCAGCCGCGCGACGAGAGCCGCGCGTTCACATAGGGGCGGCGTGGGGGGAGCACCTCCACGCCGCTCGCCTCCCTATCCGAGCTTCGCCTTCAGGATCTTGCCGGTCGCGCTCCTGGGCATCGTCTCCACGACCGTCACGCGCCGGGGATACTTGTAGCCGGCCAGCCGCTCCCGGCAGAACGCGATCAGGTCCTCCGGCTCGACGCGCGCGCCCGCCCGCAGCGTCACGAACGCGGCCACCTCCTCGCCCAGCTCCGGGTGCGCGACACCGATCACCGCCGCCTCCGCCACCGCGGGGTGGCCGAGCAGGGCCTGCTCCACCTCGCCCGGGACCACCGAGTAGCCGCCGCGGAGGATGAGCTCGCGCTTGCGTCCCACGATGCTGACGAAGCCGTCGTCGGCGATGGTGGCGAGGTCGCCGGTCCGGAACCAGCCGTCGCCGGCGAGCACCGCCGCGGTCTCCTCGGGGGCGTGCAGGTAGCCGTCCATCGCCGCGGGCGAGCGGATCCACAGCTCGTCCTCGACGACGCGCAGCTCGACGCCGGGCACCGCGCGGCCGATCGAGTCCGGCCGGTCCGTCGCCTCCTCCGCGAGATACGAGATCGGACGGAACAGCTCGGTCATCCCGTAGCCGCGCACGATGCGCACCCCGGTGCGCCGGCGCCACTCGCTGGCCAGCGCCCATGGGCAGGGCGCGGCGCCCGAGACGGCGAGGCGCAGGCTCGACAGGTCGGCCCCCTCGAGCGCGGGTGACTCGAGGATGCGCGCGAACATGGTGGCGACGCCGGGGAACACCGTCGCCCGGTGCCGGGCGAGCGCGCGCAGCGTGTCCTCCGGCGTGAAGCGCTCCTGCAGCACCACGGTGACGCCGGCGAGGAGCGGGGCCAGCAGCGCGCCGTTGAGGCCGAACGAGTGCGCGAGCGGCAGGACGGCCAGCACCCGGTCGGCCGCGGTGAGGCCCATCACCGGGCCGGCCCAGGACCCGTTGGCCGCCGCGAGCGCGGCGTGGGAGAGCACCGCGCCCTTCGGCTGCCCGGTGCTGCCGGACGTGTAGAGGATGATGCCGGGGGCGACGGCGGGCGCGATCGGCAGCGTCTCGGCGGTCTCCTCGGCGGGCGCGGTGTCGACCACCGCCCTCGGGCCCAGGTGACCGAGGATCCGCTCGCGCTCGTCGGCGGCCAGCAGCGGGTTGAGCGGCACCACCGTCGCGCCGAGGGCGAGCCCGCCCCAGAGCGCGGCGGCCAGTCCCCACGTGTTGGGCAGGAGGAGCGCGACGACGTCGCCCGCGCCCACCTTCTCGCGCGCGAGCCGCCGCGCCATGCCGGCCGCGCGCGCCTCGAGGTCGCGCCAGGAGAGCGCGCCGCCGTCCCAGACCAGCGCGGGGTGATCGGGTCGCCGGCGCGCGGCGTCGGCGAGGCGCGCGGCGAGGTTGGGACTTCGCTCGGTCGTCACGAGGTGAGCGAGCCCGGGCGATCCCCGATGCCTACTCCGCGTAGTCCTTCAGGTTCAGGCGCTTCCACACCTCGGGCGGCACGCGGTGCCGCGGGGTGTAGCCCGCGAGCGACGGCTTGGCCGTCGCGTCCACGCCCCACTTGGCGGAGTAGCCGTCTTCCTTGGTGGAGGGGTCGAGGTCCGAGCCGCGCGCGTGGGTGATGATCGTGATGTCGCGATCGGGCTGGCAGCGGGTGGCGATGGCCCACGTCACCTGGCGGTCGTCGAAGATGTTCACGTCCTGGTCGACCACCACCACGCGCTTCATGTACAGGTCGGCGCCCAGCACGGCCAGGATCGCGTTCTTGGCCTGGCCGATCAGCCGCTGCTCGAGCGAGACGTAGCACGTGAAGGGCGCGGGCACCCGCACCGCCTTCACCGACGGCACCATGGCCCGGACCGCGCGATAGAGGTTGGCCTCCATCGGGATCGTCGAGAGCAGCATGTGGTCGAGGTGCGCCACCGTGATGTCCTGGAAGTAGGCGCCCCGCCGGTGGGTGATGGCCTTGACCTGCACCACCTCGCGCTGCCGCTCGCCCAGGCTATAGCCGGTGAACTCGCCGAACGGGCCCTCGGGCGTGCGCGCCCCGGGCTGGATCTCCGCCTCGATGATCATCTCGGCGTGCGCCGGGGCCAGCACGTCGGAGGTCTCGCACTTCACCAGCTCGAGCGGCTCCCGCAGCAGCGCGCCCATGATCGCGCGCTCGTCCTCGTCGATGGAGCCGATCGCGAGCGCGCCGAGCGCGATGGCGGGGTGCACCCCGATCGCGAAGGCCACCGGCAGGGGCCGGCCGAGCGACTCCGCGATGCGCTGGAACTCCCAGAGATGCTTGCCCAGGGTCAGGTGGATCGAGGTACGGTCGCGGCCCTGGATCATCAGCCGGTTGTAGGCGCAGTTCCAGGTCTCGCTGGTCGGGTCCTTGGCGAACGAGATCGCGGCGGTGAGGTAGGCGCCCGCGTCGCCCTCGTGGTGGAGGATCTGGGGCAGGTCGTACAGGTTGATCCGGTCGCCGGTCAGCACCACGTCCTTGCACGGGCCGCTCGGGACCACGCGGGGCGCGATGGGCTTGTCCATCGCACGGAGATAGGTGGCCAGCATCTCGTCGGGCGCCGAGCCCATGGCCAGCGCCAGGCGCGAGCGGCTCGCGTGGAGGTTGGTCAGCACCGGGAACCTCGTGCCGCGCACGCGCTCGCAGATGACCACCGGGCGCCGGCGGGCCTCGCGCTCGAGCTTCACCACCAGCGCGGTGATCTCGAAGGCGGGGTCGAGCTCCTTCGAGACGACCAGCAGGTCGTCGGGCCGGCTGCGCTTGATCTGATCGAGGTATCCGGGGAGGTCCTGTGCCATGTCGCGCCTCTCTGCGTGGGGTCTAGTTCGAGCCTTGGATCCACGGGCAGGCGACCCGCTCCAGCCACTGCAGCAGCCAGGTGGTCGCCACGCCCAGCAGGCCGAACGTTACCACACCCACGAACACGTGCCGGGTGTCCATGAGCTGGAAGGCCTCCCACAGGAGGAAGCCCAGGCCGGTCTTGGTGGCCTCGATCTCGGTGATGAAGACGAGGATGAGGGCCATGCCCGCGCCCAGCCGGAAGCCGGTGAAGATGTTGGGCAGGGCGCCGGGCAGGATCACCTTGACGAAGATCTGCGGGCGGCTCGCGCCGAGGTCGCGCGCGGCCTTGAGCAGGGTCGGGTTGATCGCGCGCACCCCGGTCATGGTGTTGACCAGCACCAGGAAGAGCACGCCGACCGCGATGGTCACGATCTTCGACGGGTTGCCGAGCCCGAACCACAGCATGAAGAGCGGGAAGAGGGCCGACTTGGGGATCGGGTACACCGCCGCGACCCAGGGATCGAGGAGGTCCTCGACCCAGCGGATGGCGCCGGCGAGGAGGCCCAGGAGCACGCCGGCGAGGGACCCGTAGACGAAGCCCTGGATCACCCGGTTCAGGCTCGCGAGCACCGCCCAGGGCAGCTCGCCGGAGCGCGTCATCTCCCACATGGACCCGAGTACCGCGAGCGGGGTGGGGAGGAAGAGCGGGTTGATCCGGCCGGCCTGCACCAGGATCTGCCAGGCGAGCAGCAGCCCGGCGACCGACGCGATCTGCCGCCAGTGCGACGCGGTCACGAGGCCATCGCGCGCTTGACCTCTTCGCCCAGGAGCGCGTCGAGACGATCCAGCATCGCGGCCTCCGCCCGCCCGGTCAGGTGCCGCGGCCGGGACAGCGTCACCTCCTCCACCTGCTTGATGCGCCCGGGGCCCGCGGTCATCAGGACGATGCGGGTGCCGAGCAGGACCGCCTCCTGCAGGCTGTGGGTGACGTAGACGAAGGTCTTGCCGGTCTCGGCCCAGATGCGCAGCAGCTCGTCCTGCATCACCCGCCGCGTCTGCGAGTCGAGCGCGGCGAGCGGCTCGTCGAAGAGGAGGACCTGGGGGTCGTTGGCGAGGGCGCGGGCCAGGGCCACGCGCTGGCGCATGCCGCCGGAGAGCTCGTGCGGGTAGCGGTGCTCGGCGCCGCGCAGGTTGACCAGCTCGATCAGCTGCCGCGCCCGCGCCTCGCGCTCGCGGCGCGGGATCCCGCGCACCTCGGGGCCGAAGGTCACGTTGGCGAGCACGGTGCGCCACGGGAAGAGCGCGTAGTCCTGGAACACCATGCTGGTGAGCTTGCCGCGCCCACCCGCCCCGGCCGGGAAGTCGATCGCGCCCGAGGACGGGGCCTCGAGGCCGGCCATGATCTGCAGCAGGGTGGACTTGCCGCAGCCCGACGGGCCCAGCAGGATCAGGAACTCGCCCGGCGTGACGTCGAGCGTGATGGCCTCGAGCGCGCTCACGCGCTCGCCGGTGCGCGCGATGTGCCACGCCTTGCCGATATCGCGAAGGGTGAGCAGCACGGCGGGACGCGCGGGTCCCCGGCTATTCGAGGAAGGAGAGGTCCACCACCCGGTCCATCGGCACCTTCTCCTTCACCCAGCCCATCTGGTGAAACCAGTCCTGGAAGGCGGCCAGGTCCTGGACCCGCGGCTTGCCGCTCGGATCGAGATAGACCGGCAGGGTGGCCTGGATGGTCTCGACCGGCAGCTTGAGGTGCTTGGCCAGGATGGCCGCGATCTCCGGGTCCTTGAGGCCGCCCTTGCGGTCGTAGAGCTTGAGCCCCTGCACGTAGCCCTGCATGAACGCGCGGGCCACCTTGGGCCGCTCCTTCATGAACTTGCCGCTGTACATGATCACCGCCACCTGGAAGGTGGCGAGCGCGGGCACCTGCTCGGTCAGGAAGAGGCGCGTGCCGACCTTCTCCTGCTCGGCCCGGGCGCCCCACGGCTCCGGCGCGAAGGCGGCGTCGACCGCTTTGCTGGCGAGCGCCTTGACCCCGTCCGGATAGGACATGTAGACCACGTCGAGCACGTCGTAGGTGAGCCCCACGTGCTCCATCATCTTGGCGAGGAAGAAGTCGAAGTTGATGCCCTTGGCCCCGTTGGCGACCTTGAGGCCTTTGAGGTCCTTCAACGTCTTCACCTTGCCCGAGTCGACGAGATCCTTGCGGACGATGAGCGGGGTGAAATTGTAGCCCGGTCGCACCTGGCCCTTGTCGGCCACGATCCTGAAGTCCATGCCGGAGGCGATGGCGTTGAACAGGCCGGCGGAGGGCGAGCCCACCGACACGTCGATCTGCCCGGTGGCGAGCGGCGCGGTCATCTTGCCCGCCGAGGCGAAGCGCTCGATGTCCACCGTGACGCCGTGCTCCTGGAAGAAGCCCTTCTCGATGGCGATGTAGATGCCGGCGTTGGAGATCGCGGGCAGGTCGCCGAGCTTCACCGTCTCGGCGGCGGCGGCCGGCAGCGCGATCGCCAGCAGGACGGCCAGGACGACGGCCAGGGCGCCGGCGGCGTAGCGGCTCGGTCGGATCATCGTGTAGTCCTCCGGAAGCGCGATGGTGGGGACGCGGCCGTAGTCTAGCACGCCCCTCACCCTGCCCCTCACCCGGCCCTCTCCCCTGAGGGGAGAGGGAGGACTAGACGGGCCAGGCCTCGCGGCGCCAGCCCATGTCCCAGAACATCCACTCGTACCGGCTGGTGGTCACGAAGTGGCGCTGCATCGCGAGGCGGTCGTCGTCGCCGAGCGGGGCCGCGAGGGTGTCGGTGCACGCGAGCACCGCCCGCACCACCGCCCCGAACTCCTCGGAGGCGTAGGTGCCGATCCAGCGCGCGTAGAGCGGGTCCCGCGAGCTCGCGCGCTCGAGGGTCTTGCCCACCTCCCAGTAGATCCAGTAGCAGGGCAGCAGCGCGGCGATCGCCTCGTGGAACGGCCGGCCGGAGGCGACCGCGAGCAGGTACGAGGTGTAGGCGAGGTTGGTCGGGGCCAGCGGCGTGGCCGTCACCGCCTCGGGGGTGAGGCCCCAGTCCTCGAAGAAGGACTCGTGCAGCGTGCGCTCCACCGTGAGCGCGCCCGCCGCGTGCTCGTTCAGCATGATGATCCACTCCTCGCGCGGCGCATGGGCGGCGGCCAGCGAGAGAGCCCGGGCGAAGTCCCGCAGGTAGAGCGCGTCCTGCACCGCGTAGAAGCGGAAGGTCTCGCCGGGCAGGGAGCCGTCGGTCAGGCCGCGCAGGAACGGGTGCGCGAGGATGGCCGCGTAGATGGGCTCGATGGCCCGCCAGAGCGCGCCGGTGGTGCTCATGCGTCGAGCGAGCGCCAGGCTCCCATCGCGACCAGGTAGACGGCGGCCGCCGCGAGCAGGGTCACGTCGAAGCCGAACCGGATCGACAGGAGCGCCGCGAACAGCGAGCCCACCACCGTCATGAAGCCGTTGACCCCCCACGCCCACGGCACCAGGCGCGGGGCCAGCCGGCTGAGCGCGGCGATGCCGAGCGGGAACGGGATGCCGAGGCCGACCCCGAGGGGCAGCAGCAGGGCGGCGGAAAGCGCGATGCGCCCGGGCTGGCCCAGGCCGAGCGCGAGGTCCCGCGCGTAGGGGAAGGCGGCCACCACCGCGCCGATCAGGAGCGCCACCGCGGGGAAGACGCCGATCGCCCAGGCGGGGTGACGGCGCGACAGCCAGCCGGAAAGGCGGCTGCCCACGCCGGCCGCGATGAGCAGCGTGCAGAGCACCGCGGCCATCGCGTAGATCGGGAAGCCGATCAGCACCACGAACTTCGAGATCAGCACGACCTCGACGACGATGAAGCCGACCCCGAGGCAGCCGAAGTACACCGCGGTGGCCAGCGTGCCCGCGCTCCGGAGCCCGCGCCGCCGCATCCAGCGGATCGGGTACCAGAGGAAGAGGCCGGCCATCGCGACGGAGAGCCCGCCGAGCAGGTAGAGGTGGATGCGATCGCGCGGGATCGGGCCCATCAGGCTCGCGTTGATGAACCCGGCGGTGGTGGTGGGCACGTAACCGGCCGCGTCGGGCTCGATCCGGTGAAGGTGCTTGCGCAGGTCGCGGAAGAAGGGCCGTGAGTCGGTGGTGGGCGCCACCTGGTACGGCAGGCGAGCCACGAGCGCGGGGTCGAGCGGCACGCGGAAGAATGCCTCCGGCACGTTGGCCGCCTCCGGCTGGCCGGGGGCGTAGACGAGGCTGTAGGTACGGTCCGGCTCCGACGCGAACTGCGGGCTGACGAAGCCCCGGGCCCCCGCGATCTCCTGCGGAGTCCACGGCGACCGCTTCACGAGTAGGGTCGGCATCATGAACTCGGACCAGCCGCTGCCCTCGATGATCACGTGCCGGGCGAAGTCGCGGTCGGGGAAGAGATCGTGCCACGCCTGCGCGGCGGTGGTGAGCATACGGGGGTAGACGTAGTAGTTGATCTGGAGGATGCCGTCGTCGGCGAGATGACTCAGGTACTCGCGATAGGCCTCCACCGTCTGGAGGTAGATGGGGTCCATGGCCCCCGCGCCCTGCGCCACGCTCGAGGTGGTGTGGTTGCTGTGGATCTGGATCACGTCGTAGCGCTCGCGGGAGTGGCGCAGGTAGCTCCGGCCCTCGTCGCAGACGGGCCGGACGCGCGGGTGGTCGTAGAGGTGGCCGGTGAACTCCGCGTAGGGGCCCCGCGCGGCCTGGATCACCGCGCACACCATCTCCACCGCGTCGACCCGCGCGGCGCCGAAGGTCAGCGCGGCCAGGACCTCCTGTCCGCCCGCGCTGCCGATCACCAGCGCGTGCATCGGAGTATCCCGCTTGAGCCAGTAGGCGAAGGCCACGTAGCGCCCGATGTTGTAGCGGGTGTGGCCGTCCACCAGGTCGAAGTAGTGCGCGCGGGCCTGGGCCAGGTCGCCGTCGAACCGATAGTAGAAGGAGCGCTGCGAGCCGCCGTCGTAGACGATGCGCCGCAGGAACGGCACCTCCCAGGGCAGCACGTCGATCTTCGCGGCGGGATCCCAGCGGGAGTACTCGGCCCGCTGGATGGCCTCGCCGGCCTTCATGTCTCCCTTCAGCACGTGGGTCTCGAAATCGATCCGCTCCGCGGTGACGAGACCGACGAGCGCCACGACGCCCCCCGCGGCGAGCGCGAGCATGCGGGCCCGACGGTGTCCGGCCGCGAGCAGCCCGGCCACCACCGCCCCGGCCGCCGCGATGAGCACGAGCATCGCGGCGGGTCCGATCAGGCCGGGGAGCCACACGATGCCGAGCGTGCCGAGCCCCGCGCCCAGCAGGTCCCAGAAGTAGAGGCGGTCGACGCGGTGGGAGTGACGCGTCAGGATCGCCGCGATGACCACCCCGGAGGCGAAGAACGGGGCGAGCAGCGCGGCGTAGAGCGCGGCGAAGCTCGCGAGCTGGCGCGCCGGGTGCATGAGCACGGCCCCGAAGTCGAAGGGCAGCAGGATGATCGCGGGCAGCAGGACCAGGACCGTGCCCGCGAACGCGAGCGCGGCCCAGAACAGCGGCCGCTCCGACTGCGAGAGCGCGGGTCGCAGCATGACCACGATGCCGCCGAGCCCGAGCCCGAAGATGGCGCTGCTCACGATGAAGCTCGCCAGGTTGGTCCAGAGCACCACGTCGAAGATGCGGGTCAGCGTCAGCTCGAGGAGCAGGGTCGCGGCCGAGATGACGAAGATGGCCGGGAAGACGCCATCGGCCGGCGGCTCGGGCAGGTCGGGCAGGGGCGGGACGGGCGCGGGCCGGGTCCCGTTGGCCTCCTGGCGAACACGCGGCCCGGGGGTCGGCGTCTCCAGGCGGGTCGACATCGTGGCGGGGAGCATACCCCGCCCTCCGCACGTCAACAAGGGCCTGCGCCGGCGTGTATACTTCGAGGGCTGCCATGGTCCACCACCTCGACGCCGGCCAGGTCCAGTACGAGTGGAACAACGCGATCCCCGCGCGGCTCGAGATCGACCCCGGCGACACGGTGGTCTTCGAGACCCGGGACGCGGCCGACCGGTACTACTCGCGCGCCTCCACCCACGCCGACGTGCTGGCGCGCGGCCCCTTCCGCGGGCATCCCCTGACCGGGCCGGTGCGGGTCCGGGACGCGCGGCCGGGTGACGTGCTGGTGGTGGACATCCTGGAGGTGAAGCCGGCCGACTTCGGCTGGACCGCGATCCGGCCGGGCCGCGGCCTGCTGCCGGAGTCGGACTTCGCCAAGCCCTATCTCCAGATCTGGGACCTGAGCGACGGCACCCACGCGCGCGCGGGCCGCCGCCTCGCGGTGCCGATCGATCCGTTCCCCGGCGTCATGGGCACCGCGCTCGACGTGCCGGGAGGGCACAGCACGATGCCGCCCCGCAAGAACGGCGGCAACATGGACATCAAGCAGCTCACCGCCGGATCCACCCTCTACCTGCCGGTGTGGGTGGAGGGCGGGCTGTTCTGCGTGGGCGACACCCACGCGATCCAGGGCGACGGCGAGGTCTGCGTCACCGCGGTGGAGATGAGCGGCCGGGTGACCGCGCGCTTCGGCCTCGAGCGCGACCGGGGCCTCGCCGAGCCGCAGCTGCGCACCACGCGATCGCCCTCGTCGACCGCGCCCGGCCCCTGGTTCGCCACCACCGCGCACGGGCCCGACCTCTTCGCGGCCTCCCAGCAGGCGGTACGCTACATGATCGACCACCTCGTGCGCGAGCGTGGGCTCTCCCGGGAAGAGGCCTACATCCTGTGCAGCGTGACGGTGGATCTCAAGATCAGCGAGATCGTGGACGCGCCCAACTGGATCGTCTCCGCGTTCCTGCCCGAGGGCGTGTTCGTCTGATTTCACGCCGCTGTGACATCCCCCGTCGTGACGCGGGCATGCTGAGCCGGATGAGACCGCGGTTCGGGCGGATCGTGCTGAACCCGGGCGCCCCCGAAGCCGGCGCCGCGGCCGCGGGCGCCGCCGAGGTCGCCGAGCGCCTGCAGCGCGCGGTGCTGGGCGCGATCGGGGCGTTCACCCGCGCGGACGGGCGGCTCGACTACCGCGCGCTGCGTGCCTCCCCGGAGTGGGCCGCGGCGGCCGCCGCGGCGGCCGCGCTGCCCGCGGTCGACCTCGGTGGCCTCGCCGGGCGCCCGGCCCGGCTCGCGTTCTGGATCAATGTCTACAACGCGCTGGTCTTCCACGGGGTGGTGGCCCTGGGCGTCCGGCGCACGGTGCGCGAGGTGCGCGGCTTCTTCGCCCGCGTGGCCTATCGCGTCGGTGGCGTCGTGCTGACCGCGGACGACGTCGAGCACGGCGTCCTCCGCGGCAACGCGCGCCACGGCCTCCTGCGGCGCCGGCCCTTCGCGGCGGGCGACCCGCGCCAGGCCCTGGCGGTGGAGCCGGTCGATCCGCGCATCCACTTCGCGATCACGTGCGGGGCCCAGTCCTGCCCGCCCATCGGGGTGTACCGGGCGGCCGCGCTGGAGCAGCAGCTCGATCTGGCCGCGAGGAACTTCCTGAACCAGGAGGTCGCGCTCGACGCGCGCGGGTGCGTGACCTGCTCCCGCATCCTCCAGTGGTACGCGGAGGACTTCGCGGCCGCGGGCGGGATCGGCGCCCTCCTGCTCCGCCACCTCGACGACGGCCCGCTGCGCGCCGCGATCGGCGGGCGCGCCCGGCCCTGCGACGCCTATCGCGCGTACGACTGGGCGCTGCAGCACCGGCCGGCCGAATGAGCACGCCCGTCCTCGTGCACGCGCCGGTGGCCGCGGCCCCGCTCGCCCCGTTCCTCGGGCTCTCCACGCTCTGGGTGCAGATCACCGGAACCTGGTGCAACCTCGAGTGCCGCCACTGCATCAACGCGAGCGGGCCGCGCGCGCCGTGGCTCAGGCCGCTCGACGGCGAGACGATCCGGCGCGCCATCCGCGAGGCGGAGGAGCTGGGCGTCAAGGAGATCTACTTCACGGGGGGCGAGCCCTTCCTGCACCGCGAGATCCTGCCCCTGCTCGAGCGCGCGCTCGAGGTCGCTCCCACCACCGTGCTCACCAACGGCACCCTCATCGGCCCCGGGCAGGCCGACGCGCTCGCCGCGCTGGCCGCCCGCGCGCCGTACTCGCTCGAGATCCGGGTGAGCCTCGACGATCCCGACCGGGCGCGCAACGACGCGGTCCGCGGCGAGGGGGCGTGGGAGAAGGCGGTGGAGGCGGTGCGCCTCCTGAAGACGCGCGGGCTCTTGCCCATCGTGACCGCCACCGAGATCACGCGCGACGCGCATCGGGGACCGGGTGGCCTGCACGCGCGGTTCCGCGACTTCCTGCGCGAGCAGGGTGTCGACCGGCCGCGGCTCAAGATCCTGCCGGTCTTCGCCCTGGGCCGGCAGCCCGCGAGCGGCGAGCCGCCGCTCACCGAGGAGGACCTCGAGGGATTCGACCGCTCGCGGTTCCAGTGCGCGGACGCGCGCGTGGTGGCCGCGGGCGGCGTCTACGCGTGCCCGATCCTGGCCGGGCTGCCGGGGGCGCGCCTCTCGACGGGGAGCCTCGCCGAGTCCTTCCGGCCCGCGCCGCTCTACCACCCGGCGTGCGTGACCTGCCACCAAACCGGGATGACATGTCGGAACAGCTAGGCGAGTATCGGCGCATCGCGGTCCTCGGGGGCGTGTACAGCAACGCGCTCGCGCTCGAGGCTACCCTGGCCGACGCGCGGGCGCGCGGGGTGGAGGCGGTGTTCTGCCTGGGCGACATGGGCGGGTTCGGCCCGCACCCGGACCGGGTGTTCCCGCTGCTGCGCGAGCACGGGGTGCTGGCCATCCAGGGCAACTACGACGAGTCGCTCGCCTCCGGGCGCCCCGACTGCGGCTGCGGCTACACCGACCCGCGCGACAACCACTACGCGGCGATCAGCTACCGGTACACGTTCGAGGGCACGTCGACCGAGAACCGAGCCTGGCTCGGCGCGCTGCCGCGGCACCGCCGCCTCAAGCTGGGTCCGCACCGCGTGCTGATGTGCCACGGCTCGCCGCGGGTGATCAACGAGTTCCTGTGGGAGTCGGCCACCCCGAACGGGCTTCTGCGCCACCTGATGGAGCGGGCCGACGCCGACGTCATGCTGTGCACGCACACCGGGATCAAGTGGCACCGCGCGCTGCCGGAGGCCCGCCACGCGGTCAACGTCGGCGTGATCGGCCGGCCCGAGAACGACGGCCGCCCCAACGTCTGGTACACCGTGCTCACCGCGGGGCCCGATCTCACCGTCGAGTTCGTCCCCGTCGCCTACGATCACGAGACGCTCGCCCGCGAGATGGAGCGCGAGGGGCTGCCCGCCGGGTTCGCGGAGACCATCCGCACCGGGTGGTGGACCACCTGCCTCGAGAACCTGCCCGCCCGCGAGCGGGCCCGGGGCAAGTACTGAGCCGGCGCCTGCTCCTGGTCGGGCTGATCGCGGTCGCCCTGGTGGGGATCGTCCGCGCGCTCGGGCTCACCGATCTGGTCCGGCTCGAGAACGTGGCCCGCCTCCGCGAGTGGATCGCCGGATTCGGCCCCTGGGCGCCCGCGGTCTTCGTGGGCGGCTACGTGGTCGCGGTGGTCGCGTTCGTCCCGGCCCTGCCGCTCACCATCCTGGGCGGGCTCGTGTTCGGGCCGGTCGGCGGCACCGTGTACGCCTCGATCGCGGCCACCACCGGGGCGACGCTGGCGTTTCTCATCGCGCGCTACGCCGCGCGCGACGCGGTGGAGCGCTGGATGGCCCCGTATCCGGCCCTCGCCCGGATGGACCGCGCGGTGGCCCGCCACGGCTGGCGCATCGTGATGATCACGCGGCTGGTCCCGATCTTCCCGTTCAACCTCCAGAACTACGCGTACGGGCTCACCTCGATCACGTTCCGCGCCTACCTGGCGACCTCGTTCGTCTGCATGCTGCCCGCGACGGTGGCCTACACGGTGGCGGCGGGCGCGCTGGTGGCGGGCGCCTGGGACGTGCGGCGCATGGTGTTGCTGCTGGGCGCGGCCGGCGTCCTCCTGGTCGTGCTGTCGTTGCTGCCGCGCTGGCTGCGCGGGCGCAGCGCCGCGCTCGACGACCTGCTGCGGACGGGCTGATGCGGGGCGCCGGGCTCGCGCGCCTGGCCGTGGTGCTGCTCGGGCTGGGCGCGATCGGGGCGGCCGCGCGCGTGGCCGAGCCCCTCCGGCTGGGCGACTTCACCCCACCCGCGGATCCGGCGGCGCCGCCGGCGGGCTGGGAGGCGCTCACGTTCCCGCGGGTGCCGCGCCACACCCGGTACACGGTGGTGCGCGACGGGCCGGGCTTCGTGCTTCGCGCGGAGAGCGACGCGTCCGCCTCCGGGCTCTACCGGCCCCTCGACCTGGATCCGCGCGTCCACCGCGTGCTGTCGTGGCGCTGGAAGGTGGAGGGCGTGCTCGCCCGCTCCGATCCGCGCCGCAAGGCCGGCGACGACTACGCGGCGCGCGTGTACGTGGCCTTCCGCTACGACCCCGCGGGCGTCGGCGCGTGGGAGCGCGCGCGCTACCGCGCCTTCCGCCTCCTCTACGGCCGCTACCCGCCCGGGTTCGCGCTGAACTACGTGTGGGAGAGCCGGTTGCCGGTGGGCACCGTGCTCGACAACGCCTACTCCGCGCGCGCCAAGATCGTGGTGGTGCAGAGCGGCGCCGCCCTGGCCGGGACGTGGGTCAGCGAGACCCGCGATATCTACGCGGACTACCGCCGGATCGTCGGAGGCGGCGGTGAGCCGCCCCGCATCGAGGGCATCGCGCTCATGACCGACACCGACGACACCGGCGAGCGGGCGGTGGCCTACTACGACGCGATCACGCTCGGGCCGGGTCCCCGCGAATGAGACTCGGCATCGTGATCCCCGCGCTCGACGAGGCCGCCAACCTGGCGCGGCTCCTGCCCGATCTCCGGCGCGCGTGCCCGGACGCCGAGATCATCGTGGCGGACGGCGGCAGCCGTGACGGGACCACCGACGTCGTGCGGGGCCAGGCCGGCGTCCGGCTCCTCGAGGGCGCGCGCGGGCGCGCCCGCCAGATGAACGCGGGAGCGCGACAGGCGGGCGGCGACGTGCTGCTGTTCCTGCACGCCGACACCTGGCTGCCCGACGGCGCCGCCGGCGCGATCGCGGTGGCGCTGGCGGATCCGGCGGTGGTCGGCGGCCGCTTCGACGTGCGCTTCGACAGCCGCCGCCGCGTGCTCGGAATCGTCGCCTGGCTCATGAACGCGCGCTCGCGCGCGACCTCCATCTGCACCGGCGACCAGGCCATCTTCGTGCGGCGCGCCGCTTTCGACGCGGTCGGCGGCTATCCCGACATCGCGCTGATGGAGGACATCGAGCTCTGCCGACGCCTCAAGGCGCGCGGCCGCCTGGCCGCCCTCCGCGCCCGCGTGACCACCTCGGCCCGCAAGTGGGAGCGGGAAGGCCCGCTCCGCACCATCGGCCTCATGTGGACACTCCGGCTGCTGTACTTCTGCGGGGTGGCCCCCGCGCGTCTGCACCGCTGGTACTATGGACCGCCAAAGGAGAGTCAACACCCATGAGCGATCACACCGAAGACCAGGTCGTGCAGACGGCAACCGGGCTCGGCTACGTGGACCTGGTCGAGGGCACCGGAGCCCACCCGAAGACCGGCGACACCGTGAGCGTGCACTACACCGGCTGGCTCAAGAGCGGGACGAAGTTCGACAGCTCGTTGGACCGCGGCAGCCCGTTCGAGTTCCCGGTCGGCAAGGGGCGCGTCATCAAGGGCTGGGACGAGGGCGTCATCTCGATGAAGGTGGGCGGCAAGCGGAAGCTGATCATCCCCGCGCACCTGGGCTACGGCGACCGCGGAGCCGGCGGAGTCATCCCGCCGGGCGCCACGCTCATCTTCGAGGTGGAGCTGCTGGGGATCCGCTGAGTCCGCACCTTTCCTGGGCGCGCCCGGGGTCACCGTGGTCTAATCCCGGTGGCGTCAAGTCCACGTCATCCAGGAGGCCCGTCATGAAGCGATTGATTGCTCTGCTCGTCGGGGTGCTGTTCTCGGCCGGCATGCTGGCGGCTCCCACCGTCTGGGCTCAGGCGCCGAAGGCCGCGCCGGCCCCGGCCAAGAGCGACACCAAGCCCGCGGCCAAGGACGACAAGATGGCGCACGAGCCGCTGGACCTGAACTCGGCCAGCGAAGCCGACCTCAAGACGATCCCGGGCATCGGCGACGCCTACGCCAAGAAGATCGTCCAGAACCGGCCCTACAAGCGGAAGGACGAGCTGGTGCAGAAGAAGGTGCTGCCGAAGGCGACCTACGACAAGATCAAGGACCACGTCATCGCCAAGCAGAACTGAGCGCGCGCTCCAGCTCCGCCACCACCCGCTGGACCTCGTCCACCCCGCCGGTCATCGCGACCGGCCGCGCCGCGGGGCTCCACGGGGTCCAGCGCGGCAGGTGGGCGGGCGGGAACAGGATGACGCTCGGCGCGCCGACCGCGGCGGCCAGGTGGCTGATGCCGGAGTCGCCGCCGAGGTAGGCGCGCGAGCCGCCGAGCGCGACGGCGAGCGCGGGCAGCTCGGGCTCCACGAGCCGCTCGACGGGCCGATCCAGCCGGGCGAGCAGCGCCTCGACCGCCGCGCGATCGGCCGGCCCCTCATGGACCGTGACGGTCAGGGTGTGCCGCGCGGCGAGCGCCGCGATCACCTCCGCGAAGCGCTCCGCGGGCCACCGCTTCCACGCTCCGCCGCTGCCCGGGTGCACCAGCAGCCCGGGGGCGCCGGTCGCCGGCGCGTCGAGCCGGATCGGCGCGACGGCCGGACCCTCCGGTCGGGCGTCGGCGCCGAGCGTCGCGAGGAGATGCCGCCACACCGGCGTGTCGTCGTCGGGCACCGGCGGGGCCACCACCGGGTCGGCGACGAGCGCGGCGAGGCGCGCGCGATAGGTCGCGTCGCGCGAGCCGAACCACGAGACGACGCGCGCGAAGCCGCCCAGGAACGCGGTCAGCGCGGGCGGGGCGGGCGCGTCGGTGAAGAGCGCCTCGAGCCCGAGCCCGTCGAAGGCGCGCGCCTCGTCGGCCACCCCGAGGGCCACCAGCAGGCGGCCGAGTCGCGGCTGGCCCGCGAAGGTGAGCCGTCCCTGCGCGCGCAGGCCGCGCAGCGCGGGCACCGCCTGGAGCACGTCGCCGAGCGCGCCCGGATGGATGATCAGGATCCGGGATTCCACTTGACCTCCCGCGCGGCCACTCGTAGCATCCAGCCACCATGAAATTCGCCCTCTTCACCGGCATGAGTGGAACCACGTGGGACGAGGTGCTGGGCCTCTGGCAGCACGGGGACCGGACCGGCTGGGACGCGGCCTGCGTCACCGATCACTTCATGCCGAACACCGCGGACCGGGTCGGCGACACGCTCGAGTGCTGGACCGCGCTCGCGGCCCTCGCCGCGCGGACCGAGCGGATGCGCGTCGGCACGATCGTGAGCGGCAACACGTACCGGCATCCCGCCCTCCTCGCCAAGATGGCGGCCAACGTCGACATCATCTCGCGCGGCCGCCTCATCTGCGGCATGGGCGCGGGCTGGCAGGAGAACGAGCATCGCGCCTACGGGATGGACTTCTACACCACCCGCGAGCGGCTCGAGCGGCTGGACGAGGCGTGCCGGGTGCTGAAGGCGCTCTGGACCGAGGCGCGGGCGAGCTACAAGGGCCGCTTCTATCGCCTCGACGACGCGCCGCTGATGCCCAAGCCGCTGCAGAGGCCGCATCCGGAGCTGATGATCGGCGGGGGCGGCGAGAAGGTCACGCTGCGCATCGCGGCCCAGCACGCCGATCACTGGAACGTGTGGGGCGGGCCCGCCACGCTCACCCACAAAGGACGGATCCTCGACGAGCACTGCGCCAAGGTCGGCCGCGATCCGAAGCAGATCCTGCGCTCGGCGGTGATGGTGCTGGGCTTCGCGGACGACCGGGCCGGAGTGGAGCGCATCCAGCAGTCCTACATGAAGCGCATGGGCGCCGACGAGACCAAGGCCCGCGACACGGTGCTGGCGGGCAGCGTGAGCGAGATCCGCGACAAGCTCGCCAAGCTCCAGGCCGCCGGGGTGGGCATGCTCTTCATCCCCACGTTCCTGCTCCCCACCGATCGGCTCGGCGCGCTCGATCGGTTCATGGCCGAGATCGCTCCTTCGTTCCGCTCCTAGCCGGCCGCTAGCGCGCGGCGGCGGACGCGGTCGCGCGGTAGTGGGCGCTGATCTCGCCGAGCGAGGCGATCCAGATGCGCGGGGTGTGGCGCACGTGGTCGATCAGCTCGCGCAGGCACGCCAGGCGCGAGGGCCGTCCGATGATCTGGGGATGGAAGGTGAAGTTGGTCATCCCGCGCGCCTCGGTGATCCCCTCGAACTCGGTGAGCCAGCCCTGCAGCACCGGGCCCGGCGGCTGCATCGAGCGCTGCCCGGTGAACATGAAGTAGGGTGCGTCGTCGAGGACCCACGAGACCGGAAGCTCCACCAGCGCGCGCCCGCCCGCCGGCTCGTGCAGGTAGGGCGACAGCCGGTCCATCATGTTCGACGAGTAGTCGAAGCCGTGGCGCCCGAGCAGCGCGAGGGTCTCGGCCGAGAGCTGCCAGGCGGGGGCCCGGTAGCCGAGCGGTCGCTTCCCGCCGATGCGCGTCAGCACCTCGAGGCTCTTGACCAGGATCGCCTCCTCGCGCTCGGCGGGCAATTCGCTGACGCGCTCGTGCTCGTCGCCGTGACAGCCGATCTCGTGGCCGCCGTCCGCGATGGCGCGCACCGCGTCCGAGTGGTGCTCGGCCACCCACGCGGGGATGAAGAAGGACGCGCGGATCTCGTTGGCCCGCAGCAGCGCGAGGATCCGGGGCAGCGCCTCCACCG
>JBGQHJ010000080.1:0-22661 GCA_041497895.1 Methylomirabilia bacterium | reverse complement strand
CTTCCACTGGGGGTCGGTGACTTCCTTCATGTAGAGCGCGGTGATCAGGTCGCGGGAGGCGTCGAGGCCGGCCGGCTTCAGCACCGTCCCCAGCGAGCTCGACACGTTGTTCAGGAAGTGCAGCGGCTTCCAGCCGATCTCATGAGCCTTCTTGATGGCCTGGGCCGCGAACTTCGGCGTGGTGATGTTGAAGAACACGTTGGCGCCGCTGTTCTTGAGGTTGACGATCTGGGAGTCGATGGTGGGATCGGTCACCTCGTAGGTCTGCTTCATCACGATGAGCTTCTTGGCCTCGCCGAGGCCGTCCTCGAAGCCCTTCAGGTAGTCCTTCCCGTAGTCGTCGTTCTGGTACAGGATGGCGATCTTCGCGTCCTTGACGTGGCTCAGCGCGTACGCCGCGTAGACGCGCCCTTCCGTCTGGTAGTTGGGCTGGTAGCCCATCGTCCACGGGAAGTTCTGCGGGTCGTTCCACTTGGTGGCCCCGGTGGCGACGAAGAGGTGCGGCACCTTCTGCTGGTTCATGTACTTGTGGATGGCACTGTTGGAAGGCGTCCCCAGGGTCTGGAAGAGGAGCGCCACCTGGTCCTGCTCGACGAGCTTGCGCACCATCTCGACGGTCTTGGGCGGGCTGTAACCGTCGTCGTAGCTGATGAAGTTGATCTTGCGGCCGTTGACCCCGCCCTCGTCGTTGACCTTCTTGAAGTAGGCCGCGATGGT
The DNA here is from genome assembly GCA_041497895.1 of Methylomirabilia bacterium. GTDB lineage: Bacteria > Methylomirabilota > Methylomirabilia > Rokubacteriales > CSP1-6 > CAMLFJ01. Next base: position 21,944 of record JBGQHJ010000080.1, on the reverse strand, counting down.
CTTGCCGATGGTGCCGTAGGCGGAGGCGTTGCCGCTGTAGGGATTGGTGTGGCCGACCTTGATCTCGGTGGCGGTGACGCCCACCACCGTCTGGGCCGAGGCCGCCCCCGCGGGCGCCAGCCCCGCCAGGGTCGCCAGTAGAAGACCTGCAGTGAATCGCTTCGACAGACTCATGAGCTCCTCCCGTTCAGGTTGAGTGTGGAGCACTCAGGTCGCGCGAAGGCCGCAGGGGTCACCGGCCCTCTCCCCTGGTAACTCCCTGCCTGGTCGCCCGGATCCACACCAGGTGGAGAAATCCGGCGATGCCGCGCGGCATCACGTACATGAAGCCGATCAGGAACAGCCCGAAGATGGCCCAGGGCGCGGCCTTTGAGATGTCCTGGGCCCAATTGGGCACGAACTGGATGAACAGGGCACCGTAGATGGCGCCGGAGATGGTGCCGAAGCCGCCGATGACGATCCCGGTCAGGAGCGTGATCGACAGGAAGACGTCGAACGAGTCGGGGGCCACGAAGGCGATGACGATGGCGCTGAGGGCGCCCGCGATCCCGGTGTAGGCCGCGCTGACCCCGAAGATGACCGACTTGTAGAGCGCGTTGTTGATGCCCATCGCCTCGGCGGCGATGTGGTTGTCGCGGATGGCGACGATGGCGCGCCCGGTGCGCCCCCCGAGCAGGTTCGCGGCCAGGACGAAGAGCACGATCGCGACCGCCAGGGTCAGGAAGTAGAGCCACTGGTCCTCGGTGAGGGGCAGGTGAAGAGGGGCCTTGGGCTTGCTGAGCACGATGCCCTGGGAGCCGCCGGTCCAGTCCTCGAAGTACTTGAGGACCTGCGGCACGGCCAGGGCCAGGGAGAAAGTGGCCAGGGCGAGGTAGAGCCCCTCGAGCCGCAGGGCGGGACGGCCGAACAGGAAGCCGACGACCAGGCACACGATCCCGGCCGCGGGGATCGTCCACCCGTAGCCGATGCCCCACCGGTCGATCATGATGGCGGTGGTGTAGGCCCCGATCCCGTAGAAGGCCCCGTGACCGAGCGAGAACTGCCCGTTGTAGCCGGTCAATAGATTTAGCCCGAGGAGGGCGATCGCATAGATCAGGACCTGGGTGAACTGGAACAGCCGGAAGCCGCTCACGAACAGCGGCAGGGCGGCGGCGCCCACCACGACGACCAGCAGGGCCGCCACGCGCAGGGACCGCCCGCGGGCGGTCGTCCGCGGGGCGGCGACGGCTTCCGCGCGGGCTGCCCCCGTCTTCGCCGCCGCTCCGGTCCCGGAGTCCGCCGCCATGCCTAGACGCGCCGGATGGTGGTGCGGCCGAAGAGGCCGGCCGGTCGGACGAGCAGGACGATGATGATCATGGCGAGGGCGACGGTGAGCTTGAGCTCGGTGCCGATGAAGGAGACGTAGGTCCCGACCAGGTTCTCGGTGACTCCCACCAGGAGACCGCCCACCACCGCGCCGAGCGGGCTCGTGAAGCCACCCACCGTCGCCGCCGCGAAGGCGTAGAGCTGGATGCCGCCCATCATGTTCGGATCGAGGAAGACCACCGGGGCGACCATCATGCCCGCCACCGCGCCGAAGGCGGCGGCCAGGCCCCACCCGAGACCGAGCATCCAGCTCACGCGGATGCCGCAGAGCCGGCTCGAGACCGGGTTCTGGGCGGCGGCGCGCATGGCCAGGCCGAGGGTGGTGAAGCGGAAGAACAGGAAGAGCAGGACCAGCATGACGAGGGTCACGCCGATCGCGCCCAGGTCGTGCGCGCCGAAGACGATCTGGCCGATACGGATGGGCTTGTCCGGGAACGGGCTCGGGAACGGCTTCTGAATATAGGAGTAGATCCAGCCCGCCACGCTGGTGAAGATCACGAGCAGGCCCAGGGTCACGATCACGATGGTGAGGATGGGCGCGCCCTCCACCGGGCGGATCACCAGGCGCTCGATCACGAGGCCACCCACGAAGGCGACGATCACCGTGATCGCGAAGGTGACCCAGTAGGGCAGGCCCGCCTGCAGGAGCGACCAGGCGACGTAGGTGCTGAACATGGCCATGTTGCCCTGGGCGAAGTTCACCACTTCGGTGGCCTGGTAGATCATCACGAGGGCGAGGGCCAGGCTCGCGTAGATGCCCCCGGTGGCGAGTCCGGAGACGATCTGCTGGATCAGGATGTCCATTTCAGTTGGGGGGGAGCGAGCGCCGCTCCTCCCCCAAGCCCCCCCACCGCTTCGAGACGCGCGCTGGTTGGTTCATCGGCCGGTCTCTTGGTGGTTCATCCGTCGGTTCGTGGGTTGGTCATGCTGTTGTCGGTGGTCCTTGGTTGTCCTTGGTCGCTCTTGCTCTCGGTCGGTATCCGTTGTCGGTTTGTGTCCGGGTCAGTAGCCGAGGTAGGAGCGACGGATGGCGTCGTTCTTCTTGAGCTCGGCGGCCGGGCCCGACATGACGACGCGGCCGGTCTCGAGGAGGTAGGCGTGGTCGGCCAGATCGAGGGCCATCGCTGCGTTCTGCTCCACGAGCAGGACGCTCACTCCCTCCTGCTGATTGACTGTCCGGACGATGCGGAAGATCTCCCGCACCACCAGCGGGGCCAGGCCGAGCGAGGGCTCGTCCAGCAGCAGCAGGCGGGGGCGAGACATGAGCGCCCGCGCGACCGCCAGCATCTGCTGCTCGCCGCCCGACAGCGTACCCGCCTGCTGCCGCCGCCGCTGCGCGAGGACCGGGAAGTAGGCGTAGACCTTGTCGTAGTCCTGGCCGAGGCTCGACTTCTCGCGCCGCGCGTAGGCGCCGAGGCGGAGGTTCTCCTCGACGGTCAGGTCCACGAAGGTCCCGCGGCCCTCCGGGGTGTGGGCGATGCCGAGGCGCACGATGTCCTCGGTGGCCTTGCCGTCGATCCGCTGGCCGTCGAAGCGTACCTGGCCGCTGGTCTTCACCATGCTGCAGACCGCCCGAAGCGTCGTGGTCTTGCCGGCCCCGTTGGCGCCCAGGATCGTGGTGATCCCGCCGGTCTCCACCGCGAACGAGAGTCCGTGGAGCACCTTGGTCCAGCCGTACTGCGCCGCCAGGTCCTCCGCCTCCAGCAGGGCCGGCATCAGTTCTCGCTTCCCAGGTACGCCCGGATGACGTCCGGATCGCGCTGCACCACCGCCGGCGGGCCCTCCGCGATCTTGCGACCGAAGTCGAGCACGACCACCCGATCGGACACCTGCATGACCAGGCTCATGTGATGCTCGACGAGGAGGACGGTCACCCCGCGGCGATCGCGGATCGAGCGCAGGACGTCGCCGAGCGCCGCGACCTCCTCGTGGTTCAGGCCGCCCGCCGGCTCGTCCACCAGGAGCAGCTTGGGATTGCCGGCCAGGGCCCGCGCCAGCTCCACCCGCTTGAGCGTGCCGAACGACAGGCCGGCTGCGGGATGCCCGACGACCGGGTCGAGGCCGAGGAAGGCGATGACCTCCATCGCCGCCTCGTGCATCATCCGCTCCTCGCGCTTGACCGACGGCAGCCGCAGCGCGTTGCTGAGGAAGTCGCTGCCGGTGCGCGCGTGCACGCCCACCATCACGTTCTGCAGCACGGTCATGGTCGGGAACAGGGCGAGGTTCTGGAACGTGCGCCCGATGCCGAGCGCGGCCACGTGGTGCGGCGTGTTCTTGATGATGGACTTGCCCTCGAAGACGAGGTCGCCGCTGTTCGGGGTGTAGAGGCGGCTCACGCAGTTGAAGAGCGTGGTCTTGCCCGCCCCGTTCGGACCGATGAGCCCGACGATGTGGCCCGGGGCCATGTCGAAGGAGACGTCGTCGAGGGCGACGATACCCCCGAAACGCATCGAGATGTTTCGAACGGACAGGAGGTCGGCACCCACGGCCGGCGTCACGGTTCGTACTTATAGGGGCCGGTCGTGCTTTTGTCAATCCTAAACGCCACTTCGCCGGTATAATTCCCGGTCTATGGCGCATCAATACATCTTCGTCATGAAGGATCTCAAGAAGATCGTTCCGCCCAAGCGGGAGATCCTGAAGGGTATCTGGCTGTCGTTCTATCCCGGGGCCAAGATCGGGGTCATCGGCGGCAACGGCGCGGGCAAGAGCACGCTCCTCCGCATCATGGCCGGCGTCGACAAGGAGTTCCTCGGCGAGGCCTGGCCGGCCGACGGCGTCCGGGTGGGCTACCTGCCGCAGGAGCCCCACCTCGACCCCACGAAGGATGTGCGCGGTAACGTCGAGGACGGGGTGGCGGAGGTCCGCTCCCTGCTCACCCGCTTCGACGAGATCAACGCCAAGCTGGGGGAGCCCCTCGCCGACGATGTGATGGAGAAGCTTCTGGCCGACCAGTCCCGGGTGCAGGACGCCATCGAAGCCGCGAACGGCTGGGATCTGGACCGGACGGTCGAGATCGCGATGGACGCCCTGCGCTGCCCGCCGGGCGACGCGGAGGTGGGAACCCTCTCGGGCGGGGAGGTGCGGCGGGTGGCCCTCTGCCGGCTCCTGCTCCAGAAGCCCGATCTGCTTCTCCTCGACGAGCCCACCAATCACCTGGACGCGGAGTCGGTGGCCTGGCTCGAGCGGTTCCTGAAGGACTACCCCGGCACGGTCGTGGCCATCACCCACGACCGCTACTTCCTCGACAACGTCGCGGGCTGGATCCTCGAGCTCGACCGCGGAGCCGGCATCCCGTGGGAGGGAAACTACTCCTCCTGGCTCGAGCAGAAGAGGCAGCGCCTGGCCGTCGAGGAGAAGCAGGAGACGGCGCGGCAGCGCACGCTCGAGCGCGAGCTCGAGTGGGTGCGCATGTCCCCGCGGGCCCGGCAGGCCAAGTCCAAGTCGCGACTGCAGGCCTACGAGGAGCTGCTCGCCGAGGGCGGGCGCGACCGCGAGGGCCAGGCCGAGATCATCATCCCCACCCCGCCGCGCCTGGGCGACCTGGTGGTGCAGGCCGAGCACCTGGCCAAGGGCTACGGCGACCGGCTCCTGATCGAGGACCTCACGTTCAGCCTGCCCCGCGGCGGCATCGTGGGCGTCGTCGGCCCCAACGGAGCGGGCAAGACCACGCTGTTCCGCATGATCACCGGGCAAGAGAAGCCGGACCGGGGCGCCCTGCAGGTGGGCGAGACCGTCCGGCTGGCCTACGTGGACCAGAGCCGCGACGCGCTCGATCCGGGCAAGAACGTGTGGGAGGAGATCTCGGGCGGGGCCGAGCAGCTCCAGCTCGGCACCCGGCAGATCGCCTCGCGCGCCTACGTGGCCTCGTTCAACTTCAAGGGCTCCGACCAGCAGAAGCGGGTGGGCGATCTCTCCGGCGGCGAGCGCAACCGCGTGCACCTGGCCACCATGCTCAAGAGCGGCGGTAACCTGCTGCTGCTCGACGAGCCCACCAACGACCTGGACGTCGACACCCTGCGCGCGCTGGAAGACGCGCTGCTCTCGTTCGCGGGCTGCGCGGTGGTGATCAGCCACGACCGGTGGTTCCTCAACCGGGTGGCCACCCACATGCTCGCCTTCGAGGGCGACAGCCGGGTGGTGTGGTTCGAGGGCAACTACGAGGACTACGAGGCCGACCGGCACAAGCGCCTGGGCGCGGCCGCCGACACCCCGCACCGGATCCGCTACAAGCCGCTCACCCGCGGCTAGGAGATCGCATGTTCAAGGACATCGTGACGTCCCGCGAGGAGCTGCGGGCCATCTACGGAGCGCCCGGCGAGCGCGCGGTGCTCAAGGAGCGCGCGCACCTCGACGTGCACACCCGCGAGTTCATCGCCCGCTCGCCCTTCGTGCTGCTCGCCACGTCCAACCGCGCGGGCCGCTGTGACGTCTCTCCGAAGGGGGACGCGCCCGGCTTCGTGATGGTGCTCGACGACACCCACCTCGTCATCCCGGACCGGGTCGGCAACAACCGCATCGACGGGCTGACCAACATCGTGGAGAACCCGCACCTCGGGATGATCTTCCTGATCCCGGGCCGGGAGGACACCCTACGCGTGAACGGTCGCGCGTGCATCCTCCGCGACGGGGAGATCCTGGGCCGGCTGGAGGTGCAGGGCAAGCAGCCCAAGGTGGCGATCGGAGTCGAGGTCGAGGAGTGCTTCCTCCACTGCGCGAAGGCCTTCAAGCGCTCCGGCCTCTGGGACCGGGAGCGCTGGCCCGACGTGGCGGGCCTGCCCTCGATGGCCAAGATCCTGTGGGACCAGATCGACCTCAAGGCGACCGCCCAGTGCAGCGCCGACGACTACGAGCGCGACATGGAAGACCGCCTCCGCAAGGGCCTCTATTGACCTCGACCCGGTGATGCCCGAGCGCGCGCGGCCGCGGCGCGTTCCCGCAGAGGCGAACGCGTGAGCCCGGCCCTTCCGCGCGCGGCCGACATCGTCGTGATCGGGGCCGGCGCCATCGGCGCGAGCATCGCGTACCACCTGGCCCGGCGCGGGGCCCGCGACGTGGTGGTGTTGGAGCGCGACCTGGTCGGCGCGGGCTCCACCAGCAAGGCGGCGGGCGGCATCCGGGTGCAGTTCGCGACGCGGGTGGAGATCGAGTTCTCGCAGCGGGGCATCGCGTTCTTCGAGCGCTTCGAGGACGAGATGGGGGCGCCGTGCGATTTCCACCAGGAGGGCTACCTCTTCGTGGTCACCGACGAGGCCACGCTGGCCCGCTTCCGGACCAACGTGGCGCTCCAGCGGAGCCTCGGAGCGGACGTGCGCATCATCGGGCCCGACGACGCCCGCGCGCTCGTGCCCTCGCTGGTGGTGGACGACGCGCTCGCCGCGGTGTGGGGCCCGGCCGACGGCTACGCGTCACCGAACGACGTGGTCCAGGCCTACGCGGCGCAGGCCCGGGCGCGCGGCGTGCGCATCCTCGAAGGCACGCCGGTGACCGGTATCCGGGTGGAGGGCGGCCGCGTGGCCGCGGTCGACACGCCCGGGGGCGCCATCGCCACGCGCCTGGTCGTCAACGCGGCCGGGCCCTGGGCCCCGCTGGTCGGCCGCATGGCCGGCCTCGACCTGCCGGTGGACCCCCGGCGCCGCCACATCTTCGTGACCGACGCCTTCGACGGCATCCGGCATCCGCTGCCGCTCGTCACCGATTGCGGCAGTGGCTTCTACTGCCGGAGCGAGCAGGGCGCGGTGCTGATGAGCCCGGGCGACATCGGGGAGTCCACCTCCTACGATCCGCAGGTGGACTGGAGCGTGCTCGAGGCCGCGGTCGAGAAGGCGGTACGGCGTATCCCGGCGCTCGAGCGGGCGCGGGTGCGCCACGCGTGGGCCGGCCTGCGCCCGCTCACCCCGGACGGCCGGGCCATCCTCGACTGGGCCCCGGGCGTCGACGGGCTCTATCTCGCGGTGGGCTTCTGCGGCCACGGCTTCCAGCACTCGCCCGCGGTGGGGGAGACGGTGGCCGGGCTGCTGCTGGACGGGCGGACCGCGGTCGATCTCTCGGACCTCCGGCTCGACCGGTTCCCGCGGCTTGACACCGCGCAACCCGACCGCTAACGTCACGGTTCCGGCTTCCCCCGTCGCGCCCGGACGGAGCGGAGCGTCATTTTCGATCCTGAAGGAGGTGCCGGCCTTGCCGGATGTCTCGCTCGCCCGGCTGCGCCAGGTGGCGAGCCTCGCACGCTCGGTCGCGGGCACCCTCGACACGGACGCGGTGCTCCGCCAGGTCGTGGAGGCGGTGCGGGCCCTGCGCCCCGGCGCGTCCTGCGTGGTCAGGCTGGTGGACCTGGAGCGGGGCGGCTACCGGCTCGCCGCGATGAGTGGAGGCGAGGGCCACCGGGTGGCCTCGGTCATCCCGTTCGGCCACGGGATCACCCACGCGGTGGCCCAGAGCGGCCGCCCGATGCTCCTGCCCGACGCGGTGGGCGATCCGCGGCTCGTGTCGCCGATGTGGCGCGAGGACCCGGCGCTCAAGGTCTACTACGGGGTCCCGATCAGGGCGGGCGGCGAGCTGATGGGCGTGCTGAGCGTGGCGCTCACGGATCGCGAGCAGCCGACCGCGGAGGAGCGCGAGATCGTCGACATGCTCGCGAGCCACGCCGCGGTCGCGATCGGCAACGCGCGGCTCTTCGCGGAGAGCGAGACGCGGCGCCGCGCCGCCGAGGCGCTGTCCGAGGTCTGGCGCTTCCTGTCCGAGACCTTCGACGTGGGCGCGCTCGGGCAGCGCATCGCCGACGTGGTGCTGCGCGCGCTCCAGGTCCGCGCCGCCGCCCTTTACCGGCTGGTGCCGGCCTCGGGCGACCTCGAAGTGATCGGGCGCTCCGGCGAGGCGGAGCGTTTCCTCGACCCGGGCTTCGTCATCCCGGCCGGCCACGGGATGGTCGGCCTCGCGGTCAACCGCCGCCAGCCGGTGATCACCCCCGACATCCGCGTGGACACCCGGGTGAGGTGCACGCCGGACATGCGCCCGGGGCACGCGGTCTGCCCCTCGGTGCTGTCGCTGCCGCTCGTGGTGAAGGGGCAGGTGGTGGGCGGCTTCACGGTCGGAGACACGCTCGGCCGCACCTATTCGGACGACGACCTGCGGCTGGCCCAGACCTTCGCCGACCAGGCGGCGGTGGCGCTCGAGAACGCGCGCCTCTTCGAGGAGGCCGAGCGGAGACGGTGGCAGAGCCTCGCCCTCGGCGCGGTGAGCCAGACCCTCGCCGAGTCGCTGCACCCGGTCGGGGTGGCCCAGCGGGTGGTGGACTCCGCGCGTGACCTGCTCGGCGTGGTGTCCGCGGCCCTCTACCACCTGGACCCGGCCACCGGGGCGCTCGAGGAGACCGCGCGCGCGGGCGGCCCGGCCGGACGCGATCGGCCGTTGCGCCACCCGCGCGGCACCGGCGCGGTGGGGCTCGCGGCGATGGAGCGGCGCGCCGTCGTGTCCAACGACGTGCTGCTGGACCCACGGCTCCAGCTGGCCCCGGAGGTGCGCGCGCACGTCGAGGAGACGACGCTGCGCGCGGTGATGGCGGTGCCCCTGACCGTCAAGGAGCAGGTGGTCGGCGCGCTCGGCCTGGTGGACGTGGCGGGCCGCATCTTCAGCGTGGAGGACGTGCAGCTCGCCCGGGCCCTGGCCGACCAGGCGTCGGTCGCGCTCGAGAACGCGCGCCTCTACGCCGACGCCGAGCAGCGTCGCCTGGAGGGCGAGACCCTCTCGGGCCTGGTGCGCACGATCAGCGCGACCCTCGATCTCGCCGCGGTCATGCGCCACGTGGCCGCGGCGGCCCGGGAGCTCTGCGGCAGCGACATCGCCCACATCCTGCTCCGCGACGCGGAGACCGACACCATGTCGGCGCAGTACGGGGTGGGACACAACGCCGCCTACACGACGCGCATCGAGCGGGGCAAGGGGGCGGGCGGCACCGCGTGGAGCACCGGGCGGCCGTTCCGGACCGAGAACCGCCCGACCGATCCGCGGGTGAGTGCCCACTACGCGGAGACGGTGGCGCGGGAGGGCGTCGTCACCACCCTGGTGGTGCCGATCTGGATCAGCGGCCAGGTCGAGGGGCTGCTCTACGTGGAGAACCGGACCGCGCGCGCCTTCACCGATCGCGACGAGGCGATCCTGATGCGCCTGGCCGATCACGCCGCGGTGGCGATCCAGAACGCCACGCTCTACCAGCGGCTCCATGGTCTCTCCGGGCGGCTGATGGAGGTCCAGGAGGCGGAGCGCCGGCACCTCGCGCGCGAGCTGCACGACGAGATCGGCCAGCTCCTCACCGGCCTGCGCCTGACCCTCGACCTGCCCGAGCCGCCGTCCTCCGCGATGGGCGAGCGTCTCGAGCAGGCGCGCAGCCTGGTCGAGGAGCTGCTGGACCGGGTCCGCGCGCTGTCGCTCGATCTGCGCCCGAGCATCCTCGACGACCTGGGTCTCCTGCCGGCCCTGCTCGGGCACGTCGAGCGCTACACGAGCCAGACCAAGGTGCACGTGCGCCTCGAGCACCACGGGCTCGACCAGCGATTCGATCCCGAGACCGAGACCGGCGTGTATCGCATCGTGCAGGAGGCCCTCACCAACGTGGCCCGCCACAGCGGGGTCGACGAGGTGACGGTGCGGCTCTGGGCCACCCACGACGTCGTGGGGGTGCAGGTCGAGGACCACGGCCAGGGCTTCGACCCGGACACGGTGCTGGGCAACGGCGGGAGCGGCGGCCTGGCCGGGCTGCGCGAGCGCGCCGCGCTCCTGAGCGGGCACCTGACGGTGGAGACCAAGCCGGGCGGCGGCGTGCGACTGACCGCGGAGGTGCCGATCGACGGCTCGCTCCGGCGGGTGGCCGAGTGAGCATCCGGATCGTCCTCGCCGAGGACCACCACGTGGTCCGGCAGGGGCTGCGCGCCCTGCTGGCCGCCGAGCCCGACTTCGAGGTGGTGGGCGAGGCGGCGAGCGGGCTCGAGGTGGCGCCGCTGGTCGAGCGCGTGAAGCCCGACGTGCTCGTCGTCGATTTCGTGATGCCGGGGCTCAACGCGCCCGACATCGTGCGGCGGGCCACGCGGCTCTCGCCGCACACGCGGGCCCTCGTGCTGTCCATGCACGCCAACCCCGCCTACGTGGTGGAGGCGATGCAGAGCGGGGCGGCCGGCTACGTGCTCAAGGGCTCGAGCGCGGCCGAGCTGGTGCGCGCGATCCGCGCGGTCGCGGGCGGATCGCGTCACCTGAGCCCGCCCCTGTCCGAGGAGATGGTGGAGTCCTACGCGCAGCGCGCGGTACCGACCGGCCTCGATCTCTACCGCACCCTGACCCAGCGGGAGCGCGAGGTGCTGCACCTCGCCGCGGAGGGCCAGACCAGCGCCCAGATCGGCGCCCGGCTCAACATCAGCCCGCGCACCGTCGAGGTGCACCGGGCCAATCTGATGCGCAAGCTCGGCCTCCGCGGGCAGGGGGATCTGGTCCGCTACGCGCTCGGCCGCGGCATCCTCACCGTCGACGGTTGACCGAAATTACGTAAGGCTACGAATAGACGGGCGAGGTGTGTCCCGTGCATGGTCGCGGTCAGTGGTGACCGAGGGGCTCCGGCGGGATCTCGGTGGCTGACTCGGATTCTCGTCCGACGGTCCTCATCGTCGAGGACGAGGAGGACGTGCGGGATCTCACCCGCGACGTCCTCGAGATGCACGGCTACGCGGTGCTGGAGGCGCTGGACGCGGCCGACGCGCTGCGGCTCGCCGAGACCCATTCCGGCCGGCTCGATCTGCTGATCACCGACGTGGTCATGCCGCGCATGAGCGGCCCCGAGCTGGCGCGCCAGCTGCGCGCGCGCCGCCCCGAGCTGCGCGTGCTCTGCATGTCGGGCTATCCGGAGAGCGCGGACCGCCGGGTGGCCGGCGCGGAGCCGTGGACGGCCTGGCTGCAGAAGCCGTTCAGCCCGGACGGGCTGATCGCGAAGGTGCGCGAGTGCCTCGCGGGCTGACGCCTCACGCGATCAGTCGAGATCGCGCGCGGGCGTCCGCTCTCACCAGCTGAGGGTGCCGGTCCCGAAGTAGCCGACGAACTGCCAGAGCAGCCCGCCGAGCCAGCCGATCAGGCCGAGGACGATCAGGGCGCGGAACGCGCCCGGCGGTGGAGTCCCCCGGCGCCACTCGCCCGCGCACGAGTACCACACCGCGGCCAGCAGCAGGACGCCGACGCCGGCCAGGGTCAGCACCCAGCCGGCCATCACGCCGATGGTGAACTGCGGGTCGAAGAAGATCGTGGGATGGTACATGGTCGCTCCTGTCGTCAGCGTGGCTGCATGCGGATGGCCCCGTCGAGCCGGATGGTCTCGCCGTTGAGCATCACGTTCTCGAAGATGTGAGCGGCGAGGGCCGCGTACTCGGACGGGCGGCCGAGCCGGGGCGGGAAGGGCACCTGCTTGCCGAGGGAGGCGCGCGCGGCCTCGGGCAGGCCGGCCAGCATCGGGGTCTCGAAGATGCCGGGCGCGATGGTGCAGACGCGGATGCCGAGCTCGGCGAGATCGCGCGCGATCGGCAGGGTCATGCCCACCACGCCGCCCTTGGACGCGGAGTAGGCGGCCTGGCCGATCTGGCCGTCGAAGGCCGCGACCGACGCGGTGTTGATCACGACCCCGCGCTCGCCCTCCGCGTTGGGCGCGTTCCTGGCCATGTGGGCCGCGGCCAGCCGGATGCAGTTGAAGGTGCCGATCAGGTTGATCTGGACGGTGCGGGAGAAGGCGGCCAGATCGGCCGGGCCGCGCTTGCCGAACGTCTTCTCGGCGGTGCCGATGCCCGCGCAGCACACGAGGCCCTGCACGCTCCCGAAGCGCGCCACCGCCGCCTCCAGGGCCGCGCCGACCTCGTCGGGGCTGGTCACGTCCGCGGGAGCGAAGAGCGCCCGGTCCCCGAGGCCCGCCGCCACGTCCTTGCCGGCCGACCGCGCGAGGTCCACCAGCACCACGGAGCCGCCCGCCGCGTGAAGCCGCTCCGCGGTGGCCCGGCCGAGGCCGGAGGCGCCACCCGTGATCACCGTCGTCGAGCCCGCGATCTGCATTGCCGTCCTCCTGGGAGGGGAGTGTCGCCGACGGTGTAGTATAACCGAGCCGCCATGACGCTCCCCCTCTGGATCCGGACCGCCGACGAGCTCGCCGCGCTGGCCTCGGAGCTCGTGGGCACCCCGGCCCTGGCGATCGACACCGAGGCCGACAGCCTGCACCACTACCCGGGCAAGCTCTGCCTCGTCCAGGTGGCCGACGCCCGGGGCCGTGGACACCTGGTCGATCCCCTGGTCCTCCGCGACCTCTCTCCGCTGGGCGCGGCGCTGGCCGCTCCGGGCACGATCAAGGTCCTGCACGCGGCCGACAACGACCTCGCCTATCTCAAGCGCCTCTACGGCGTCACGGTGACCTCGCTGTTCGACACCGCGGTGGCCGCGCGCTTCCTGGGGGCGACCTCGCTCGGCCTCGAGGGGCTGCTGACCCAGTACCTCGGCGTGACCGCGGTGAAGTCGCGCCAGAAGGACGACTGGTCGCGGCGCCCGCTCAGCGGCCCGCAGGAGGCCTACGCGCTCGACGACGTGCTGCACCTCATCCCGCTCCGGCAGCGCCTGCTCGAGGAGCTGCGCGCGATCGGCCGTGAGCAGTGGGTGGAGGAGGAGTGCGCGGCGCTGGCCGCCCTGACGGTGCCCGAGAAGCCGGTGGATCCCGACGCCTACATGAAGCTCAAAGGCGCGCGCGAGCTCGACGCGCGCGGGCTCGCGGTGCTGCGCGAGCTCTACTCTGCCCGCGAGGCCATGGCGCTCCGGCTCGATCGCCCGCCGTTCATGATCGTGGGCAACGAGAGCCTGGTGGCCCTGGCCAAGCGCCTGCCCGCCGACAACGAGGCCATCCTGTCGGTCCCGGGCTGCACCCAGCCGGTGCTGCGGCGCATGGGACCGGTCATCCTGGACGCGGTGGCGCGCGGGCTCGCGCTCCCCGAGGCCGACCTGCCGGTCTACCGTCCGATGCCGCGACCTCACCTGCCGGCGGCGATGCGCCGCCGGGCCGAGGCCCTGCGGGCGTGGCGGACGAAGGCATCCAAGGAGATCGGCCTCGAGCCCGGCGTGCTCTTCCCGCAGCGGCTCATCGACCGCCTGGCCGCCGCCCCGCCCGCGGACCTGGCCGCGCTGCGCCAGGTCGAGGGCGTGCACGGCTGGCGGGTCGGCCTGCTCGGCGCCGCGGTCCTCGAGGTGCTCGCCACCGCCTGACCCGCCGCGCTGCTCGCGGCTTGCCGTGGCCGGGCGATGGTGGTACGCGTGAACCTACGCCGTCTGACCGGATCGGTTCGGCAAGGAGGGTCCCCATGGCCTCCCACTCCCGGTACTTCCGCGAAGGCGTCATCGCCGGCCTCATCGGGGCCGCCCTGGTCGCCGTGTGGTTCCTCATCTACGACGCCGCCCGCGGGCGGCCGTTCCGCACTCCAGCGCTGCTGGGCGCCGCCACCTTCGAGGGCGTCACGAATCCCTCCACGGTTCCCACCGCGGCGCACCTGGTCCTGCCGTACACCGTGCTGCACGGCGTGGTGTTCGCCATGATCGGAGTGCTGATCGCCTACCTGATCGTCTCGGCCCAGCGCGAGCCGAGCCGGGTGATGATGCTGTTCATCGCGCTGATGTGCTTCGAGATCGCGTTCCTCGCGGTGGTGACCTGGCTCGCGCACCCGGTGCTCGACGAGCTCGCGTGGTGGGCCATCCTCGTCGCCAACGCGCTCGCCGCCGCCGGGATGCTGCTCTACCTGCTGATCGGCCAGCGCGCGGTCGGTCGTGCGCTGCTGGGCCCGCTCTGGACCCGCACGGTGCGCGAGGGCATCTGGGCCGGCCTGCTGGGCGCCGCCGCGGTCGCGATCTGGTTCCTGGCCTACGACGCGGTGGCGGGCGTGCCGCTGCGCACCCCCGCGCTGCTGGGCGCCGCGCTCTTCCACGGGCTGCGGGATCCGGGCGCCGTCGTCGTCACGGCCCCGCTGGTCCTGCAGTACACGATCGTCCACGGCGTCGCGTTCGTGGCCTTCGGGCTCTTGACCGCGGGCTTGCTCACGCTGGCCGATCGCGACCCGCGGCTGCTCTTCGCGTTCTTCATGCTCTTCTGCTGCTTCGAGGTCTTCTTCGCCGCGCTGGTGGCCATCCTCGCGGATTGGCTCCTCGACGCGGTGCCGTGGTGGACCATCCTCGCCGGGAACCTGCTGGCCGCGACGGTCATGCTGGGGTTCTTCTTCCGCGAGCATCGGGTGACCTGGCTCGAGTTCCTGCACGCGCGGCGGTAGCGCGCGGGCGCTTGCGGAGCCCGAGGCCGCGCGCGCGAGGCGGTCGGACCCGGGCGGGCCCACTCCGGCCGAGCCGGCCGGGCCACCCCGCCGCCCGGGTCCGGCCGATCACCCGTCCAGTTCTCGGACTTCGCACACCTCTCAGCTCGTCCTCGGCCCGTTCCCGGGCGCCCGGCCAGGCTTTTCTGGACCTTCGAGACCGGGTAGACTTCTGCCACGACTCACGACGCGTCTGGGTGGACGAGAGCGTGCTGACCAGGAGGCGAGGGTGGCCGACGGAGAGTTGAAGGGGCGGGTGGCGGTGGTGACGGGCGGCAATGGGGGGATCGGGCTCGGCATGGCGCGCGGGCTCGCGGGGGCCGGCGCCGCGGTGGTGGTCTCGGGGCGCAACGCGGAGAAGAGCCGACGCGCGGTGGCCGAGCTGGCGTCGCTCGGGGCGGAGGCGGTGGCCATCGAGGCCGACGTGGCCGACGAGGCCGCGGTCGAGGCGCTGATCCGCAAGACGGTCGACCGCTTCGGGCGCCTGGACGTGCTCGTCAACAACGCGGGCATGAACATCCGCAAGCCGGTCCAGGATCTCACGCTCGCGGAGTGGCGCCGGGTCCTCGACACCAACCTCACCAGCGCGTTCCTCTCGTGCCGCGCCGCCTACCCGGTCATGAAGCGCGGCGGTGGGGGCAAGATCATCAACATCGGCTCGATGATGTCGATCTTCGGCACCTCGTTCGCGCCGGCCTACGCGGCCTCGAAGGGCGGGATCGTGCAGCTCACGAAGGCGATGGCGAGCGCGTGGGCCCGCGACAATATCCAGGTCAACGCGGTGCTCCCGGGCTGGATCGACACCGAGCTGACCCGGAACGCCCGTCGTGAGGTGCAGGGGCTCCACGACCGGGTGCTCGCGCGCACGCCGGCGGACCGCTGGGGCGAGCCCGACGATCTGTCCGGGATCGCGGTCTTTCTCGGCGGCCCCGCCTCCGATTTCGTGACCGGCACCGCGATCCCGGTGGACGGGGGCTATTCGATCCAGGGCTAGGTGCGGTACACTGCACGACGCGTGATGCGGGCGTCGTCGCGACTCTTCGTGCTGGCGGTCCTGCTGGCCCTCGGGGTCTCCGGCTGCGCGTCGGTCGCGCCGATGGACGTGGTGCTGGAGCGTCCATCGGCGCCCGCCTCGCTTCGCTTCGGGGTGGACACCTTCGCGTTCCCCAACGAGAGCCGCAGCAACAATCCCGGCAAGCCCGACCTCTACGCCAACTACTGCTTCGTGATGGCCCGCGGCGTCACCCAGTTCCAGCGCTTCGCCCGCTTCGATCCCGCCGCGCCGCGGGTGGCCCGGGAGGAGTACGTGGCGCGGATCAGGCGGGTGGCGAGCCACGCTCCGTGGGAGGATCCGCTGCCCGCCGCCGCCCGGGTGGTGATCCCCGGCTACGCGTCGCTCTACGAGTTCTCGCGCGAGCAGGAGGCGGCGGTGAAGGAGGGGCTCGTCGGCCGCTTCTGGACGCTCGTGCACTGGACGAACTGGCGGGTGGTGTTTCCGTTCCCGCGCTGGCACCAGGAGCGGGTGGCACGCGAGGCGATGACCGAGCTCCAGGAGGGGCGGCCGGTCCAGCTCCTGGTGACGAACTTCCCGACCTGGGAGCTGAACCACACCGTGATCGCCTACTCCTACAGGCTCGATCCCTCCGGCAACGTGCTCTTCACGGTCTACGATCCCAACGATCCGCTCGAGCCCGGGCGCGTGACCTTCGATCGAGCGGAGCGGCGGTTCGAGGCGAGCCGGCTCTACGACACGAACCCCGGGCCCATCCGCGCCTTCCGCATGTACTACTGGGCGCTGCTCTAGCCGATGGCCCGGCCCGATCCCGCCGCGGACGCGTCGCACGCGGCCGCCCCGCCCGGCTGGTACTCGCACGGCCTCAACCGGCTCGTCTACTACCGTCTCGCCCAGGCCGCCGCCTCCGCGCTGCCGCGGCCGGCCCGCCTGGCGCTCGCGCGCGGCCTCGGCCGCCTGCTGTCGCGCGCGGTGCCCGCGGAGCGGCGCGCGGTCCGGTCGAACCTGGCGCGGGTGCTGCCCGGCGCCAGGCCGCGCGAGCTCGACGCCCGCGTGGCCGAGACCTTCGCCAACTTCGGGGCGTTCTTCGCCGATCTCCTCACGCTCAATCGCCACCCCGCCGCCGATCTCGGCGCGTACGTGGCGAGCGCCGAGGGCGAGCATCACCTCGACGCGGCCCTCGGGGCGGGCCGCGGGGTGGTCCTGCTCACCGCGCATCTCGGCAACTGGGAGTTCGCGGGCCGGCTGCTCTCCTCGCGCGGCCGGCGCACCGCCCACGTCGTCCTCTCCGCCGAGCAGGACCAGGCCCTCGAGCGCTATCTCCGTCTCGACAGCCCGCAGCTCCGCTTCGTGACCCGGCGCCACGCCACCTCCACCCTCGGGCTCCTCGCCGCGCTCCGCCGCGCGGAGCTGGTGGCGATGCAGGCCGACCGGCCCACCGGCGGGCGGGGCGACGCGATCGTGCCCTTCTTCGGCGAGCCGGCCGCGTTCCCGATCGGGCCCTTCGTCCTGGCGCGGGCCGCGGGGGCCGCGGTGGTGCCGGCCTTCTGCGCGATGGTCCCGGGCGGCCGCTACCGGCTCGAGATCGACGCGCCGATCTGGGTGAAGCCGGGCGAGGAGGCGGCCGGGCTCGCCACCACGGTGGCCGCGCTCGAGCGCGTGATCCGCACGTACCCCACGCAGTGGTTCAATTTCTTCGACGCCTGGAGCCCGCCGCATGGCCACGCCTGAGCGGGTCGCGATCGCGGCGGCCGGCGTCGTCACGCCGGTCGGGCCGGATCTCGAGGCGTTCTGGTCCGCGCTGGTCACCGGGGTCTCGGGTATCTCGCAGATCGAGCGATTCCCGGTGGCGGATCTCAAGGTGCAGCGCGGGGGCGAGGTCAAGAAGCTCGGGCGCATCAAGGACTGGTGCGGGGTCTCCGACTGCCGGGCCACGCGGCTCCTGATCGCGGCCGCCGACGACCTGTGCGCCCAGGCCGGATTCCGCCCGCTCCCGCTCGATCCGACGCGGGTCGCGGTGGTGGTGGGTACCGCGCTCGGTGGGGTCGAGGAGGGCGAGAAGGCGCTCGCGGGCGATCGGCCCCGCCGCCGGTTCCGCGACGCCCTCTACGACGGGCCGGGCGATCGTCTCGCGCGCTGGCTCGGGGCGCGGGGCCCGGTCATCACGGTGTCCACCGCGTGCGCGTCCGGCGCGAACGCGCTGGCGACCGGCGCGGATCTCCTCCGCCACGACGAGGCCGACGCGGTGGTGGCGGGCGGTTACGACGCGCTCTGCCGCTTCGTGCTGCGCGGCTTCAACGCCCTCCGCTCGCTCACCCGGGACGAGGTGCGGCCCTTCGATCGCCGGCGCAGCGGGCTGCTGCTGGGCGAGGCGGGCGCGCTGGCCCTGCTGGTGCGTGAGCGCGACCTCCGCGGGCCGCGGCTCGGCACCGTGCTGGGCTACGGCAGCGCGAGCGACGGGTTTCACATCGCGGCGCCCGAGCCGGAGGGCCGCGGCCTGGAGCGGGCGATCCGGGCCGCGCTCGCGGATGCCCGCGTGTCGCCGCGGGACGTCGACCTGGTCAGCGCGCACGGGACCGCCACGCTGCTGAACGATCGCATCGAGACCGCCGCGCTCAAGCGGGCCCTCGGGCCGCGCGCGTACGAGGTGCCGGTGAACTCGATCAAGGGCGGCCTCGGGCACACCATGGGAGCCGCCGCCGCGCTGGAGGCCTTCATGTGCCTGCTGTCGGCGCAGCGGGGCCTCATCCCGCCCACCCTGCACCTGGAGGAGCCGGATCCGGAGTGCGATCTCGACTACGTGCCGGGCGGCGCGCGCGCCGCGCGCCCGCGCATCATGCTGAGCACCTCGATGGGCTTCGGCGGCTGCAACGGCGCGCTCGTGCTCGAGGCCGCCTGATGCGCGCCCCCGCGGTCCGCGGCCTGGGCGTCCTGAGCGGGCAGGGGCCGGGCTCCGGGCCGGCCCCGATCTGGACGCTGCCGCGCCCGGAGCGGCCCGGCGACCGCTTCCGGCGGGCCACCCGGGAATGCTTGCTGGCCCTTGCGGCCGTCGACGCGATGCTTGAAGATGGGAAGGCCCCGCGGGAGGCGATCGCGGGTGAGCGGACGGCGCTGCTCTACGTGACCGCCGCCGCCTACGGCGCGTCCAACCGCGAGTTCATCGAGCGGCGGGGCGGCGTGATGCACTTCGCGTATACCGCCCCCGCGGTGGTGCCCGCGGAGGTGGCCATCGAGTTCGGCGTGACCGGCGCGTACGGCATCCTGCTCGGGGGAGCGCCGTCGACGCTGCGGGCGATCGAGCAGGCGGCGCGGCTACTGGACGAGGACCGCTGCGATCGGGCGCTGCTGCTGGCGGTGGAGATCTTCGAGGAGTGCGGGGATCTGTACGCGCGCCATCGGCGTTACACGAGGTGGCCGCTGGTGGAGACCGCCGCGTGCCTGTGGCTC
The DNA here is from genome assembly GCA_041497895.1 of Methylomirabilia bacterium. Classification (GTDB taxonomy): domain Bacteria; phylum Methylomirabilota; class Methylomirabilia; order Rokubacteriales; family CSP1-6; genus CAMLFJ01. Next base: position 2,762 of record JBGQHJ010000080.1, on the reverse strand, counting down.
GAGCGCGGCGCGGGCGAGCTGCAGTTTCGGTCGTCGCGGCGCGGGAAGCGGGTCGGGCCCGCGCGCGGCGGCGGCGAGCGGTTCGCGGCGGGCCCGCTGGCCGACCTGCGCGAGTGGCTGGATCGCGGGGCGACCGGGCCCCTCGAGCTGTCGGGGCGCTGGCGCGACGAGCACGCGCGCCTCGGCTGGAGCACGGTGAGATCCCACGCGCGCGGGAGCGCGGCGTGACAGGGAGGTCCTGGTGATGACGCAGAAGGAAGTCCTGGACGAGCTGAAGGGGCTCGTCGTCGAGCGGCTGAAGTTCGACCCGCGCCGGGCGGCCGAGATGACCCTGGAGACGACCCTGCCCAAGGGCGTCGAGGGCTCGCTCGGCCTGGACTCGCTCGACTTCATCGAGCTCTCGGTGGCTCTCGAGGAGCGCTTCGGCATCGTCATCGACGAGGGTCGCGACCTCACGGACGAGTTCCTCTCGCTGGATTCCCTCTCGCGGTTCATCCTGGCGAAGACCGGCCAGGTCTGAGCGCGGGAGCGCGCGGTCCCGACGCCGATGGACGCGCGATGAGCCGGCCCTGGAGCCCCGGCGGCCGTTCCCCTCGCGGCCGGCCCGAGGTCGTGGTGAGCGGGCTCGGCGTCGTGAGCCCCTACGGCGCGGGGGTCAAGAGCTTCTGGACCGGTCTCGCCGCCGGCACCTGCGCGATCAGGCCCATCACCCTCATCGACACCGAGGGTTTCCGCTCCCGCATCGCCGCCGAGGTGCCCGCCGAGACGGTGGCCGCGCTCGGGGTCTCGCGTCGCCGCTCGCGCGCCGATCGCCTCGCCCTCGCCGCGGCGCGCGAGGCGCTGGCCGACGCGGGTCTCGAGGGGCCGGCGCGGCGTCAATCGGCGCTGCTCATCGGCGCGGTCGGCGGCGGCATGCTCGAGGGTGAGGACTGGTACTGGGGCGAGGCGCGCGGACGGCCGTCCGGGAACATGCGCGCCCTGCGCTCGATCCTGCCGCACTCGCACGCCGAGACGCTCGGCTGGCGGCTCGGCCTGACCGGGCCGAAGGAGACCGTGGTCATGGCCTGCGCCTCGGGCGCGGCCTCCATCGCGCTCGGCGCGGACCTGGTGCGGGCGGGCGTTACCCCCACCGCGCTGGTGGGCGGGGTGGACGCGCTGACCCACATCTGCTTCATGGGCTTCAACGCGCTCAAGCTGCTCGATCCCACCCCGTGCCGCCCCTTCGACCGTGACCGGCGGGGCATGTCGATCGGCGAGGCCGCCGCCTTCCTGGTGATCGAGGACGCCATGCACTGCCGGGCCCGCGGCGGGCGCGTGCACGCGCGGCTCGCCGGCTACGGGATGACCACCGACGCGCATCACGTCACCGCCCCCCACCCGGAAGGCGAGGGGATGATCCACGCCATGGAGCAGGCCCTCGCGGACGCGGGCCTCGGATCCTCCGCGGTCGGCTACGTCAACGCCCACGGCACCGGCACCCCGCAGAACGATCGCGCCGAGGCCCTGGCCCTGCGGCGCGTCTTCGGCGAGCGCGGGGTGCTGGTGAGCTCCACGAAGTCGCTGGTGGGCCACACCATGGCCGCGGCGGGCAGCGTGGAGGCGGCGGCCACGATCCTGGCCCTCCAGCACGCCCTGCTGCCGCCCACTGCGAACCTCGAGCACCTCGATCCCGAGGTGCCGTTCGACTGCCTGCCCGGCACCGCGCGGCCCGCCGACGTCGGTGCGGCGCTGTCGAACTCCTTCGGGTTCGGCGGTCAGAACGTGAGCCTCGTCTTCGAGAAGGCCGCCCGTGGCTGAGCCGCGGCCAGTTTCCCGGCACCGGGTCGTCGTCACCGGCGTCGGCACCGTCAACGCCTCCACCTCGGGCGGGCGGGAGGCGCTGGCCGGGGCGCTCGCCCTCGGTCGCTCCGCCATCGGCCCGGTGCGGACCTTCGCGGTCGCGGATTGCGCGAGCCGTCTCGCCGCCGAGGTCGACGAGGCCACGCTGGCCTCGCTGGTGGACCGCGACGCGGCCCGCCGGCTCTCGCGCATCTGCCGCCTGGCGCTCGGGGCGTGCGTGCTCGCGGTGCGCGACGCCGGCGTGGCGGGCGGGCCGAGGCTCGGGATCGTGGTGGGCACCGAGCACGGCGACTTCACCTCGAGCCGCGACTTCGCGCAGGGCTTCCTGCGCCGCGGGCCGACCGGCCTCTCGCCGATGATCTTCCCCAACACGGTGATGAACACGATGGCCTCGATCGCGGCGATCGCGATCGGGGCGAAGGCGCCCTCGGTCACCGTGAATCAGGCGACCCTCGCGGGCGACCTGGCGCTGGCGCGCGGGGCGCGCCTGGTGGCCGACGGCCGGGCCGCGGCGGTGGTCGCGGGCGGCGTCGACGAGCTGTTCGAGGACGTGTACCGGCGCCTCTCCCAGATGGGCGCCCTCTCGCCGATGCGGAGCCGCGCGCCCGAGGGCTGCCGGCCGTTCGCGGCCGACCACAACGGCCCGGTGCTCGGCGAGGGCGCCACGTTTCTCGTGCTCGAGGAGCGGGAGGCCGCGCGGGCCCGCGGTGCGCGCATCGTGGCCGAGATCGCGGAGGCGGTCTGGGGCAACGTGCCGACCGTGCCCCACACCGGCCACCCTCGTCGGCGGGACGCGGGCTCGCCGGTGGCGCGATTCCTCCGCGACCGCGCCACCGGGCCCTTCGAGCGCTGCTACGGGGCCGGCAACGGCGACCCGGCGGTCGACGACTGGGAGCGCGCGCTCCTCGAGCGGGACCTCGGCG
>JBGQHJ010000079.1:0-22757 GCA_041497895.1 Methylomirabilia bacterium | reverse complement strand
GCACGACATGAAGCGCGAGTTCCGGGTGCTCTCGCGGCTCTGGCGCCACTTCGACCGCGCGCCCCGCGGCTACCTCTTCTGCGACGACCGCGCGGTGCTGGGCGCCGACTTCTTCGTCATGGAGCGGCGCCGGGGCGAGGTGATCCGCGACAGCATGCCGCCGGCCCTCCGCGCGCATCCGGACGTCGGACGCCGCGTCGCCTTCGCCCTGGTCGAGGCGATGGCCGAGCTGCACGCCCTCGATCCGGCGGCGTGCGGGCTCGGCGACCTGGGGCGCCCCGACGGCTTCGTCGATCGCCAGCTCGACGGCTGGGCCAAGCGCTGGGCGCTCGCCCGCCCCGAGGGCGCCGACCACACCATGGAGCGCATCCACGAGCGGCTCGCGCGCGGCAAGCCGGCGCCCGGCCGGGCCTCGATCGTCCACAACGACCTCAAGCTCGACAACTGCCAGTTCGCCCCGGAGTACCCCGACCGCGTGAGCGCCATCTTCGACTGGGACATGACCACCCTGGGCGATCCCCTCGTGGACCTCGGCACCCTGCTGAACTACTGGCCCGACGCCACCGACACCGCCGCCACCGAGCGCGGCACGCGCCCCGGCCTGGCCCGCATGGGCCTGCCCGCGCGCGCCGAGATCACCGCGCGCTACGCGCGCCTCACCGGCACCGATCCGGCGGCGGCCCGCTGGTGGGAGGCCTTCGCGCTCTGGAAGACGGTGGTGGTCGTGGTGCAGCTCCACCGCCGCTGGGTGCGCGGCGAGTCGACCGACCCGCGGATGGCCCACATCGCGGACCGCGCCCCCTCGCTGGTGACCGCCGCGCAGCTCGTGCTCGACCAGGCGGGGCTCTAGCCGTGTACATCGTCGGCATCGACGTGGGCGGCACCTTCACCGATCTCACCGCGGTGGACGTGGAGACCGGGCGCGTGGTCGTGACCAAGGTGCCCTCGCGGCCCCGCAACGAGGCCGCCGCGGTCCTGGCCGGCCTCGAGGCGCTCACCATCGCGAGCGCCGACGTGCGGCGCCTCGTGCACGGCACCACGGTGGGCACCAACGCGGTGCTCGAGCGGCGCGGGGCGCGGGTGGCGCTGCTGACCACCGCCGGGTTCCGCGACCTGATCGAGATCGGCCGCACCAAGCGGAACATTCCCGCCCTCTTCATCCCGACCTTCGTGCGTCCCAAGCCGGTGGTCGAGCGCAAGGACCGCTTCGAGGTGACCGAGCGCCTCGGCCCGGACGGCGTGGTGCTGGTGCCACTCGACCCCGCTTCGATCGAGCGCGCGCTCGACGCGGCCCTGGCCGCGCCCGCGGAGGCGGTGGCGGTCTGCCTGCTGCACGCCTACCTCAACCCCGCGCACGAGCACGCGGTGGCCGACGCGGTCAAGGGCCGGGCCCCCGGCCTGCCCGTCTCCTGCTCGGCGGACGTGGTGGCGGAGTACCGCGAGTTCGAGCGCTTCTCCACCACCGTGCTGAACGCCTACCTCCAGCCGCTGATGGAGGGCTACCTCACCTCGCTCGAGGAGCGCCTGCTCGCCACCGGCTACGTCCACGGCGTGCTCACGGTGGCCTCGAGCGGTGGCATGATGACCACCGACACCGCGCGGCGCCTGCCGATCAAGACCATCTTCTCGGGGCCCGCGGGCGGGGTCAGCCAGGCGTGCTTCGTGGGCGCGGCCGCGGGCATCCCCGACTTCATCACCTACGACATGGGCGGCACCTCCACCGACGTGTGCCTGGTGCGGAACCTGCAGCCGCTCATGACCGCGGACGCGATGGTGGGCGCGTTCCCGGTCAAGGTCTCGCAGATCGACATGCACACCGTCGGCGCGGGCGGCGGGTCGATCGCGTGGCTCGACGTGGACGGCAGCCTCGCCGTCGGCCCGCGCAGCGCGGGCGCCTCCCCCGGCCCCGCCGCCTACGGGCTGGGCGGCACCGAGCCCACGGTGACCGACGCCAACGTGGTGCTGGGCCGCATCGGCACCCGCCGGCGCCTCGGCGGCAGCATCGCGATCGACGCGGAGCGGGCGCGGGCCGCGGTGGCCGCGCTGGCCGCGCGCATGGAGCGCTCCCTCGGGGTGGAGACCCTCGCGGAGGGCATCGTGACCATCGCGGTGGCCCGGATGACCTCGGCCATCCGCGAGATCTCGATCCAGCGCGGCCACGACCCGCGCGACTTCACCCTGATCGCCTTCGGCGGAGCCGGACCCATGCACGCCCTGGCGATGGCCGACGAGATCGGCATCCCCCGGGTGCTCGTCCCGCGCCACCCGGGCAACTTCTCCGCGCTCGGCCTGCTCGCCGCCGACATCAAGCACGACGACGTCCGCACCCGCGTGGGCCCCCTGCGCGAGCGCCTCCCCGCGCTGCGCGACGCCTTCGCCGAGATGGAGGCCGCGGCCCGGCTGCAGCTCGACCGCGAGGGCTTCGCGCCCGAGCAGCAGAAGCTGCTCCGCTCGCTCGACCTGCGCTACCGGGGGCAGGCCTTCGAGCTCAACCTCGGGCTCGGCGCGCCGCCCAGCGACGGGGCCCTGCCGCCCGTCGAGCAGATCGAGGCGGACTTCCATCGCCACCATCGAGAGGTCTACGGGCACTCGAACCCGCAGGCCACCGTCGAGCTGGTCAACGTGCGGCTCACCGCCTACGGGCTCGTGCCGAAGCCGGCCCCGGAGCGCCACGCCGCCGCCGGCGCAAGCCGCGAGGCCGCCCTGGTGGAGCGGCGGCCGGTGTGGTTCGAGGGCCGCGCCCACGACTGCCCGGTGTGGGACCGCGACCGGCTGCCCCAGGGCATCGAGCTGCAGGGCCCGGCCATCGTGGAGGAGTTCGGCGCGACCACCGTGGCGCCGCCCGGCTGGCGGGGCCGCCTGGACGCCCACGGCAACCTCCGCTTCGAGCGGGAGCGCCGCGCGTGAGCGCGATCGCGGTGGATCCGATCACGCTCGAGGTCCTGCGCGAGACGTTCTCGTCGATCGTGCGCGAGATGCGCGTGACCCTCGTGCGGACCGCGTACTCCTCCGTCCTCTACGAGGGCGAGGACTTCTCCTGCGTGCTGATGGACGGCGACGCCCAGATCGTCTCGATGTCCAAGGGACAGGACCACCCCCTGCACATCGTGCCGATCAGCTGGTCGATGCGGGCGGTGCGGGAGAAGTTCGGCGACGACATCCACCCCGGCGACATCTTCCTGCACAACGACCCCTACACCGGCGGCACCCACCTCAACGACGTCGCCATGATCTACCCGCTGTTCGCGGACGGCCCGCTCTTCGTGTTCCCGGTCGTGCGCGCGCACTGGGGCGACGTGGGCGGCATGAGCCCGGGCAGCCTCACCGGGGAGGCCACCGAGATCTTCCAGGAGGGCGTGCGCATCCCGCCCATCCGGATCGTGGACCGCGGGAGCCCGAACCAGGCCGCCCTCGACCTGATCTTCGCCAACATGCGCGGCACGCGCGAGCGCATGGGCGACTTCGACGCGATGATCGGCACCTGCCGCAAGGCGGCCGAGCGCGTGGAGGCGCTGGCCGCCCGGTACGGGGCCCGGGTGGTCCGCGCCGCGGTGGTCGAGCTGATGGACCGCGCCGAGCAGCGCATGCGCCGCGCGATCGGCGCCCTCCCCGACGGCGAGTACTCGTACGAGTCGCACCTCGAGAGCGGTCGCGTCCGGCTCGAGCCGCTCAGCATCCGGGCCCGCGTGACCGTCCAGGGCGAGACCATCACCGTGGACCTCACCGGCACCTCGCCCCAGGCCGCCGCTCCCACCAACGTGGGCCCCGCGATGGCGCCGACCGGCGCGTTCACCATCATCAAGTCCTTCCTCGACCCCGGCACCGACGTCAACTCGGGCGCGTTCCGACCGCTCACCGTGATCACCCCGCGCGGCACCGTGGTGAACGCGGATCCGCCCGCGCCCTGCGGGGGCATGGTGGAGGTGAAGTACTGCGTGGAGACCGCGGTGATGGGCGCGCTGGCCCAGGCGCTCGACGGCCGGGTGGCCGGCGATCTCAAGGGCGGCGGCAATCACTGCTACGTGGGCGGGCCCGACCCGCGCACCGGCGAGACCTTCATCTTCTACGAGTACCCCGCCGGCGGCACCGGCGGCTTCGACGGCGGCGACGGCAGCAACACGGTCCGCACGTGGACCGAGAGCGACATGACCACCCTCCAGCCCATCGAGGCGGTCGAGCAGCTCTACCCGGTGCGCATCGAGTCCACCCGCCTCCGCGAAGATTCGGGCGGGCCCGGCCGCTGGCGCGGCGGCCTGGGCCTCACCCGCGAGGTCCGCGTGCTGGTCCCGTCGAGCCGCCTCTCGGTGCTGGCCGAGAAGGCGGTGCTGCCGCCCTTCGGGGTCTGCGGCGGCGCCGCCGGCGCGACCAACCGCTTCTGGGTCCGCCGCGGCGACCGGCCGATCCAGCCCTCGCCGCTGCCGGGCAAGGTCGGCGGCTTCCCGATCGAGCCCGGCGACGTCGTCCTGATGGAGAGCTCGGGTGGCGGCGGCTTCGGCGATCCGCTCGAGCGCGATCCGGCGCGGGTGGCCGCCGACCTGGCCGAGGGCTACGTGACCCCCGCCGGCGCCCAGCGCGACTACGGCGTGGTGTGCCGCGCCGGCCAGGTGGACGAGGCCGCCACCCGCGCCCGGCGCGAGACCCTGCGCGCGGCCCGATCACGCGTGCGGCTGACGCCGGTCGGCGATCTCGACGCGGAGCGCGGGCGCCTCGTGCGGCTCGACACCGAGACCGCCGGCCGGCTCGGGGTCGGCCCGGGGAGCATCGTGGAGCTGGTCAACCCGCGCGGCGCCCCGCTGCGCGCCTGGGTCACCGCGCTCCTGCCGGGCAACGGCGGGCGCGCCGAGATCTCCCCGGGGGCCCTGGCCATGCTCTCGCGCGGCGACACGGGGCTCGTCGAGGTGCGCGCGGTGCACTCGGGAGTCCTCCGCGCGCCCGAGCCGGCGGCTCCGTGACGACCTCCTCGCCCTCACCGCCGAGGGCGACGAACCGAGAGCTTCCGCCCGCATGCATCGACGAACCTCGTGATCGTCGCGATCAGTCCGGGATCCGGATCGCGGACCAGCGTGGCGTGGTCGGCCTCCCGCGCGACGAACACCTCGGCAGCTCTCGCGGCGCGCCGCTGGGCCTCCACGATCGCCTCCGTGAAGTAGGGTCGACCACCGATCCACGGCCTGAGCGCCTGGACGATGAGTATCGGACAGGTCACCCGCGCGAGCGCGGCGAGGCCGTCGGCGGCGATGATCGACGCCCACTCGGCCTCCACCGCGGTGCGTATCGCGCGCTCGCGATAGCGGCCGTCCGGTAACGGGGCCAGCGCGAAGCGGGCCCAGCGCTCCGCCAGGCGCTCGGCTTCGTCCGTGAGCGGGCCCCAGCGCGCGCGCCACGTCGCCAGATAGGTGTCGAAGGCGGCGACCGGCTGGCCGAGGCTCCCCGCGAGCGGCGCGGCCTGCGCCGCGGCATTCTCCGCGAAGGCGCGGTCACCGATCATCGCTTCGAGCAGGATGAGGCCGGCGACGTCGATTCTCGTGGCGAGGAACGTCGCGATCGCCCCCCCGGCCGAGTGACCGAGCAACACCGGCCGACGCAGGTGGAGCGCCGCGACGAGCTCGGAGATGTCGTCCACGTGGCGCTCGAGGTCGTACCCCGACGGGGGCTTGTCACTGAAGACGTGACCGCGGAGATCCGCGCCGACGAAGCGGTGGCCGGGCGTGAGCCGCTCGGCCAGGGCCCCGAAGCTGTGCGCCATCCCGGCGGAGCCGTGCAGGGCGAGGATCGTCGGCCCGGCGCCAGACCAGTCCACGACGTGCAGCGTCACCTCTCGGAGGGGGATGAGATCCTCGCGCGGCAGCGTCGGGCGACGCGCCACCGTGGTCTCGAACCGGCGCGCGACCGCCGGTTGTGGCTCGGCCGCGAGCTCGCGGCGCACGATCCGCTGGTAGCGATCGTAGGCGGAGGCGGCGTGCCCGGCCTCGCCCAGCGCCTCGTAGGTCTCGATCAGGAGGACATGACCCTCCTCGTAGTACGGATCGACGGTCACCAGGCGCGCCAGCGAGGCGACGGCACCATGCGCTCGACGCGAGGCGAGGGCCCAGCGCGCGAAGGCCACTGCGGCTTGTCGAAAGCGGCGCCGCAGACCCTCCTGCTCCACGTAGAGCCAGTTGTCGAACTCGGCCGTGGTCGACACGCTGAGCCCCGCCACCAGGTCGCCGCGATACAGCGCGAGGACACCGGCGGCGCCGGCGACTCCCGGCCGTCGTACCACCACGTCGGCGCCCCGGCGAAACCACGCGACGTCGGTGGGCACGCGGAGGGAGAGGGTGCTCCGCGTCGCTCGAAGACCGCGGGCGACGAGCGGTGGCCCCGCCGAGCGGACGTGGGCCAGATGCCAGCGGAGCGCGGCGAGCGGGCCCTCGGCCTCCGGGAAGAGGAGCCGCGCGACCTCTTGACGCTCGACCTCGCGGTCGGCCAACGCGAGATACGCGACCAGAGCGATCGCCTTGGGTCGGAGCCTCAGAGGCTCCACGCGATCGCGGCCGACGAGCACAGGCGGCCCCAGCAGTCCGAGCATGGGCCCACCCGGTCGCGCTAACGCCCCCGCAAACGGCTGCGTCGGTACAGTGCGCATGGACTGAGCCGTCACGCGTCGCGATCGTGCGCGCGGCCGACTCGGTGCGCAGTATAGCGCAGCGACGGATGGCGCGGCGGCCCGGCCGCCCAGGGAGGATCTCAATGTCCGGAATGCGATCGGCCGTGATGGGGCTCGTGCTGTTGCTGATGGCGGTCACGTCCGCCGAGGCCGGAGCCGATGACGAGATCCGCGCGGCGCTGGAGCGCTTCGTGGCGGCCCAGAACGCTCACGACGTGCGCCTCGTCGCCGACCTGCTCTGGGACTCGCCCCAGTTCCTCTGGATCACCCGGGGCACCGCGATCTGGGGTCGCCCCGCGGCCCTCACGCGTTTCGACAGCCTGTATCAGGGCACGTGGCGCCTGGAACCCGAGCTGGCCGACCTGAGGATCACGCACTTGGCCGAGAGCGTGGCCGAGATCCACGTCCCGATCGTGTTTTCGATCGGGCCGGCCGGTCAGGAGCCGCAGAAGACGAGGTTCCTCATGAACCAGGTCCTGGTGAGGACGGGCAATGGATGGAAGGTCGCCACCATCCTGCCCATCCCGGCGGCCGCGCCCTAGCGGGCATAGCAGAGGCTCATCATGCGCCGACCACGTCACCGGTGAGCGCTTCCGCCACGCGACGCGCTTTCTCCCCCGGCGGCCCGACACGGCGCCGGGGGCGGTGGAGGCTCGGTGGCGTCTAGTAGCCCCGAGCCCGGTCCACCAGGTTCAGCAGCGCCTCGCCGGCCAGGTGGCGGCGCAGGTTCTCCGCGAAGAGCACCGAGCACTTCTCGTCGTAGCTCGGCAGGAACCCGGAGACGTGGGGCGAGAGGATGACGTTGTCGAGCCCGTAGAGCGGGTGCCCGGCGGGCGGCGGCTCCTGGGCGAAGACGTCGACGGCGGCGCCCGCGATCCGCCGCTCGCGCAGCGCCCGGGCCAGCGCGGCCTCGTCCACGCTCGCGCCCCGCCCCACGTTGATGAAGTAGGCGGAGGCCTTCATGCGCCCGAGCGCGGCGTCCCCGATCAGCCCGCGGGTCTCCGGGGTCAGCGGCGCGCACAGCACGACCACGTCCGAGCGGGCCAGCAGCGAGTCGAGCTGGGCGTGCCCCAGCCACTCGTCGGGCAGGCGGCCCTCGGGATCCCCGGTGCCCGGCAGGCAGTAGCCGTCGTCGGCCCGGCGCCCGGGATCGCGCTTGCCGGCGAGCACGGTCATGCCGAAGGCCGACTTGGCGATGCGGGCCAGCTCGCGGCCGATGCTGCCGTAGCCGATGATGCCGAGCGTGGCGCCGCGCACCTCCGACGGCACGAAGAGCGGCCAGCGCTGCTCGTCCGGCGGCCACGCGCCGCGGGCCTGCCACTCGACCATGCGCGGGACCCGGTGGGCCAGCGCCAGCAGCATCGTCACCGCGTACTCCGCGATGGTCGCCGCGTGCACCCCGCTGGTGGTGGTGAGCGGCAGCGTGGTATCGGTGTAGAGCGGGTGATCGACGAGGGCGTTCACCCCCGCCATGTGCACCTGCACCCAGCGCAGCGCGGGCGCGCGGGAGAGGTCGCGCGGGGGCGCCCCCGCGTAGAGGACGTGGGTCCTCGAGTAGTCGGCGGCGTCCGGATCGGCCTGCGAGACCGAGATCTCGGGGGAGACCGCCCGCAGCCGGTCGAGCTGTTTCTGGTCGAAGCGCATGGTCACGAGCACGTTGAGCATGCCCGCCATCCTAGCCTCTCCGCGACCGGCGGGCGAGCCCCCGCCCCCTTTGACTTGCCCGGCACAGTCGGGATACCCTCGCCCTGCCCAGACACCGGTCGAAGGCGCGCCGCGCCACTCAAAGAGGAGGCCCCATGCTTCACTGGATCAAGCGAATCGGCTGCACGCTCCTGGCCCTCGCCTTCACGCTCAGCACCGGGGCCGCCTACGCCCAGGACACGATCAAGATCATGTACACCGACCCGCTCTCGGGTCCCTTCGCCCAGGTCGGCGACCAGAACCTCCAGCAGTTCAAGTACATCATCGACTACATCAACGGCCGGGGCGGGGCCCTCGGGAAGAAGTTCGAGCTGGTCTCGTTCGACAACAAGTCGCAGCCGTCCGAGGCCCTGCTCGCGCTCAAGTCCGCCACCGACCAGAACATCCCGGTCATCATGCAGTGCTCGGGCTCCAACATCGCGGCCGCCCTCATCGAGGGCGTCGACAAGCACAACGAGCGCAACCCGACCAATCGCATCGTCTACGTCAACTGCGGCGCGGTGGCCACCGAGCTGACCAACGAGAAGTGCAGCTTCTGGCACTTCCGCATGGACGCGCACGTGGGCATGAAGGCGGAGACCATGGTGCGCGCCCTGCCCAAGGACGTCACCAAGGTGTACCTGCTCAACCAGGACTACCTGTTCGGCCAGTCCGTGCAGCGTGACATCAAGACCTTCCTGGGCAAGGTCCGACCGGACGTCAAGATCGTGGGCGACGAGCTCATCCCGCTCGGCAAGGTGAAGGACTTCTCGCCCTACATCACCAAGGTGAAGGCCTCCGGCGCCCAGGCCCTCATCACCGGCAACTGGGGCCCGGACATGACGCTGCTGATCAAGGCGGGCATGGACACCGGCCTCGACATCCGCTACTACACGATGTACGCGCACCTGGGCGGCGGGGCCACCGCGATCGGGCCCGCCGGCAACGGCAAGGTGCGCTCGGTGATGTCCTTCCACGAGAACATCGCGGTGGAGACCGGCAAGACCGACACCGAGGGCTGGACCAGGCAGTTCCGCTCCCAGCACGACTTCGACTTCTACGCGGGCGGCTTCCGGACCATCTTCGAGTTCCTCCAGGCCGCCATGAACAAGGCCGGCTCCGCCGACCCGCTCAAGTTCGCCCAGGCCCTCGAGGGCCTGACCATCACCGACATGCTCGGCCACCAGGTCACGATGCGGAAGCCCGATCACCAGATCCTGAGCGAGTACTTCGTGGGCGTGTTCACCAAGGGCGTGAAGTACGATTCCGAGAAGACCGGGCTCGGCTGGAAGACCGAGACCACCGTCCTGCCCAAGGACCTCGACCAGCCCAACACCTGCAACATGAAGCGGCCGACGTCGTAGCGACCGGGAAAAACACCCCCTCACCCCGGACCTCTCCCCTCTCCCCCAACCCTCTCCCCTCCGGGGAGAGGGCAGGGTGAGGGGGCGAGGGGGCAGGTGCGGGACGGCTCTTTCATATGGAAGTCCTGCTCGTCTCGCTCCTCAACGGCCTCGTCTACGGCATGCTCCTCTTCATGCTGGCGAGCGGGCTCACCCTCATCTTCTCGATGATGGGCGTCCTCAACTTCGCCCACGCCAGCATGTACATGCTGGGGGCCTACTTCGCGTACTCGGTGAGTCGCCTCATCGGCTTCTGGCCCGCGCTGGTGGTGGCCCCGGCCCTGTGCGGGGCGCTCGGCGCCCTCATCGAGATGTACGCGCTCCGCCGCGTGCACCGGAACGGCCACATCGCAGAGCTGCTGTTCACGGTCGGCCTCGCCTTCATCATCGAGAAGGTGACGCAGATGGCGTGGGGGCTCCTGCCCGTTCCCTACCGGGTCCCTCCGGTGCTCGACCGGGCCCTGTTCCATGTCTACGGCTCGAACTTCCACGCCTATCGTGCCTTCATGCTGCTGATCTCGGTGCTGATGTTCCTCGCGATCTGGCTGCTCCTCACCCGCACCCGGATCGGGCTCGTCATCCAGGCCGCGCTGACCCACCCGGAGATGGTCGGCGCGCTCGGCCACAACGTGCCCCGGGTGTTCACCATCGTCTTCGCGGGCGGCTCGACGCTGGCCGGCCTCGCCGGGGTCATCGGCGGCAACTACCTGGTGACCGAGCCGTCGATGGCCGCCACCATGGGCCCGATCGTGTTCGTGGTGGTCGTGTTCGGGGGGCTGGGCTCCCTGGCCGGCTGCTTCATCGCCTCGCTGATCATGGGGCTGGTGCAGACCTTCGCGGTGGTGCTCGACGTCTCCTTCGCCGACCTCCTCGCCCGGGTGGGCGTCACGGTCGGCCCGACGACCCCGCTCGCCGAGATCCTCACGATCCCCCTGCCACGGGTGGGCGCCCTCCTCCCGTACCTGATGCTGATCCTTGTCCTGCTGATCAAGCCGCGCGGACTCATGGGCACCCGCGACACATGAGCGAGGGCCTCGTCGGCACCACCGCCCCGCCCCTCGCGGCCGGCCGCACCGGCGGTCTCCTGCGGCGGCAGTGGCCGTGGCTCGCGACGCTCGCCTTCGCCCTCGTCGTCCCCTGGTTCTTCTTCGACTGGACCATCGGCCGGCACTCCGGCTTCGTCGTCGCGATGCTGAGCCAGATCGGCATCATGGTCATCTTCGCGCTCAGCTACAACATGCTGATGGGCCAGGCCGGGCTCCTCTCCTTCGGCCACGCGGTGCTGCTCGGGCTGGGCGGCTACGTCACCGCGCACGCGGTCACCGCCACCAAGGCCGGCACTCTCCCCCTGCCCCTCGAAGTGACCCCGCTCGTCGGCGGGCTCGGCGGCCTCTTTTTCGCGATCGTCCTCGGCTACTTCGCGACCAAGCAGCGCGCCACCGCCTTCGCGATGATCACGCTCGGCATCGGGGAGCTGATCACCGCCTGCGCCCTCATGTTCCAGACCTTCTTCGGCGGCGAGGGCGGGGTGAGCACCAACCGGATGACCGGTCACAGTCTCTTCGGGCTCGGCTACGGCGGGTCCATCCAGGTCTACTACCTGATCGTGGGGTGGACCGCGATCTCCATCGTCCTGATGCTCCTCCTCACCCGGACCCCGCTCGGGCGGATGGCCAACGCCTGCCGCGACAACTTCGAGCGCGCCCAGTTCGTGGGCTACGACCCGCGGCTCGTCCGCTTCTTCCAGTTCGCGCTCTCCGGCTTCTTCGCCGGCATCGCGGGCGCGCTGTACACGCTCACCTACGAGATCGTCACCTACGACACGGTCGCCGCGTCCATGTCCGCCAACGCCCTGCTCATGACCTACATCGGCGGCGTGGGCGTCTTCGCGGGGCCGGTGGTCGGCGCGGTGCTGATCGTGCTGCTGCAGAGCTGGGTGAGCCTGCTCTCCAACTCCTGGCTCGTCTACGCGGGCGTGCTCTTCATCCTCATGGTCACGTTCGCCCCCGGCGGCATCGGCGGCCTCGTGATGATGCACCAGCCCATCTGGCGGGCCCGCCGGCTCGGGCGCCTCGCCGGGCCCTACCTCCGGCTGCTCCTCCCCGGGCTGGTGGTGGCGGTGGGTTTCGTGCTCGTCGTCGAGCTCTGCTCCTTCCTCACCATCGGGGCCTCGCAGGGCAAGACCTTCACCCTATCGCGGATCACCATCGAGCCCCGCACCCCCCTGCCGTGGGCGGTGGCGACGACGCTCCTGGTCGGCGGCGGGCTCTGGCTGCGCGCCGCGGGCGCCCGCTTCGCGGTGGCCTGGCACGCGGTCACCGACGAGATCAAGGCGGCGGGGACCCGCGCGTGACCGCTCCCGCCCTCCGCCTCACCGACGTGGAGAAGAGCTTCGGCCCCACCGCGGTCATCATGGGGGTGAGCCTCGACGTGGCGGCCGGCTCGCGCCACGCGATCATCGGGCCCAACGGAGCGGGCAAGACCACCCTCTTCAACCTGGTCAGCGGGCGCTTTCCGCTCACGAGCGGTCACATCGAGCTCCACGGGCGCCGCATCGACGGCCTGGCCCCGCACGAGATCACCCGGCGCGGCCTCTCGCGCAGCTTCCAGGTCACGTCGATCTTCTCCCGCATGAGCGTGTTCGAGAACGTCCGCTGCGGGCTCCTCTGGTCGCGCGGCTACCGCTACTCCTTCTGGCACCTCCTGGCCCGCGAGCGCGCGCTCAACGAGGCGGCCGAGCGGCTGCTCGCCGACGTCAACCTCGAGGCGCGGCGCGACCTTCCCGCCGGGCTCCTCTCCTACGCCGAGCAGCGCGCGCTCGAGATCGGCATCACGATCGCGGGTGGGGCGGACACCATCCTGCTCGACGAGCCGACCGCCGGCATGAGCCGGAGCGAGGCCGACCACGCGGTGGCCCTCATCCGTCGCATCACCGCGGGCAAGACCCTGGTCATGGTCGAGCACGACATGAGCGTGGTCTTCGACCTCGCCGACGTGGTGACGGTGCTGGTCTACGGCCAGGTCATCGCCTCCGGGCCGCCCGCTGAGATCCGGGCCAGCCGCGCGGTGCAGGACGCCTACCTCGGCGCGCCCGTCGAGACCGGGATCGCCTGATGCTGTCGGTGCGCGACCTGCACGCCTACTACGGCAAGAGCCACATCCTCCAGGGCGTG
This sequence comes from Methylomirabilia bacterium, assembly GCA_041497895.1. Classification (GTDB taxonomy): domain Bacteria; phylum Methylomirabilota; class Methylomirabilia; order Rokubacteriales; family CSP1-6; genus CAMLFJ01. Next base: position 9,852 of record JBGQHJ010000079.1, on the reverse strand, counting down.
AACCTCGAGGTGCGCGGGGGCGAGATCGTGAGCCTGCTCGGGCGCAACGGGGTCGGCCGCTCGACCACGTGCAAGGCGATCATGGGCCTGGTGGAGCCGGTGGGCGAGGTGATCTGGAAGGGCCAGAGCCTGGCCGGCCGCCGCGCCGACGTCATCGCCCACGCCGGCATCGGGTACGTGCCGGAGGACCGCCAGGTCTTCCCCACCCTGACCGTGCGCCAGAACCTCGAGCTCGGGCTCAAGCAGGCCGGGCGCTTCGGTCGCTGGTCCTTCGACGACATGTTCGACCTCTTCCCCCACCTTCGCGAACGCCAGCACAACATCGCGGGCGTGCTCTCGGGGGGCGAGCAGCAGATGCTGACCATGGGTCGCACCCTGATGGGCGACCCCGAGCTCGTGATCATCGACGAGCCCACCGAGGGCCTCGCCCCCATGCTGGTGGCCCAGGTGGGACGCTTCCTCGACGAGATCGCCCGTCGCGGCGTCTCGATTCTCCTCGTCGAGCAGAAGCTCACCATCGCCCTCAAGATCTCGCACCGCGTGTACGTCATGGGGCACGGCCGCATCGTGTTCGAGGGCACCCCGGCGGCCCTGGCCGCGAACGCGGCGGTGCGAAAGGAGAACCTCGAGGTATGAAGACACCCCGCAAGGGATTCCGCCAGATGGTCGACGAGGCCAAGTCCCGCATCAAGACCATCAGCCTCGACGAGGCCAAGCAGCGCCTCGGGAGCGACCGCGTGGTCTTCGTCGACCTGCGTGACGTGCGCGAGCTCGAGCGTGAGGGCATGATCCCGGGGGCCTTCCACTGCCCCCGCGGCATGCTCGAGTTCTGGATCGACCCGGACAGCCCCTATCACAAGGACGTCTTCGCGGCCGACAAGGAGTTCGTCTTCTACTGCAACGGGGCCTGGCGCTCCGCCCTCGCCGCCGACGTCGCCCAGCAGATGGGCCTCGAGGCCGTCGTCGAGATGGACGGCGGCTTCGCGGGGTGGAAGAGCAAGGGCTACCCGGTGGCGGAGCGGCCGAGCAAGAAGTCCTAGAGCCGCGACCCCGCACTCTCGAGGCTCGAGCGCTCCACGTCCCGGTCGGCGTCGGACCCGCCGCACCGCTTCCGCTCGCGTCGCGGCGTGGTAGCATCCATTCATGCCCACCAGGAACGACGACGATCCGCCGGCCGAGAACCAGCAGCCGATGCCGATGATCCTGCCCGGCTCCGCGTCGGGTCCGACCGTCGAGCAGCCGGCCAAGCTGATCCGCATCGCGTCCATGATTCGCGAGCTCCTGGAGGACGTGCGCCAGTCGAAGCCCGACGAGGCCGGACGGAAGCGGCTTCGCGAGGTCTACGAGCGCGCCCTCACCGCGCTCAAGGAAGGCGTCTCCAAGGAGCTGCAGGATGAGCTCGAGACGCTCACCCTACCGCTCGAGAACACGCCCAGCGAGTCCGAGGTCCGGCTCGCCCAGGCCCAGCTGCTGGGCTGGCTCGAGGGCCTCTTCCAGGGGATCCAGGCCGCGCTGTGGACGCAGCACATGCAGGCCCGCGCCGAGATCGAGGAGATGCGCCGACGCCGCGGGCTGCCGCCCCCTCCCGGCGGCGAGCCCGGCCAGTATCTCTAGCCGCCCAGCGCGAGCCCGCCCGTCGCGCGCCCGCGGGCGGAAGTTACCTGGTAACTTTTTCAGCCTCCCGCATCAGGGCGTCCTCGCTCGGCGTCACCTTCACCCCGTGAGTCGGCTGCTGCCGAAGATGGCGAACGCCTTCGGTTTTCGCGTCCGGCTCGGTGCGAAAGACCATCTCGTAGCCACAGTGCGTGCAGGTCATCGTGTAGCTCGGCATGGCGTTCTCCTCCTCTTGAAACACGGGTAGTCAGCAAGAGGGATGCCATCGCCGGCGCCCCACCGCGGTGCTAGAATCGCGCCGATCATGACCGGCTGCCTGATCACCAACGCGCGCATCCTCGACGGCACGGGTCGCGCGCCCTTCTCGGGCGCGGTGCGCGTGGAGGGCTCCCGCATCGTGGAGGTCGCGACGGACGCGACGCTCGCGCCGCGCCCGGGCGAGCACGTCATCGACGGACGCGGCGCGACCCTGATGCCGGGCTTGATCGAGCCGCACGCGCACCTGAGCTTCGCCGACGTCGTCTCCTACGAGCTCACCCGCCTGCCGCCCGAGGAGCACCTGCTCGCCACCATCCGCAACGCGCGCACCATGCTCGACTCGGGCTACACGAGCGCGCTCTCCGCGGCGGCCGCCAAGCCGCGGCTCGACGTGGTGGTGAAGCGCGAGATCGACGCGGGGCGGCTGCCGGGGCCGCGCATGCTCGCCAACGGCCCCGAGATCACGGTGACCGGCGGGCTCGGCGACAGCAACCTGCTGCACCTGCCTTACCACGAGACGCCGACCTTCTGCTGGGTGGCCGACGGGCCCGACGCGATCCGCCGCGCCTGCCGCCTGCTCGCGCGCGAGGGCGTGGATCTCCTCAAGCTGAACCTCTCCGGCGATCTCGGCACGTCGGCCTGGTCCTCCGAGCTCACCCCGATGTCGGAGGCCGAGGTGGCCGCCGCGATGGAGGTGGCCCGCGCCCGCGGCCTGCGCGTCTGCGCCCACTGCCGCAGCGGCGACTCGGTGCTCATGGCGGTGCGCCACGGCATCGAGATCATCTACCACGCCAACTACTGCGACGAGCGCGCGCTCGACGCGCTCGAGGCCGCGCGCGCCCGCGTCTTCGTCGCGCCGGCCCTCGGCATCACCTACAACCTGAGCCAGGCCAACGGCCAGTGGGGCGTCACCCCCGAGCGCGCGCGGGGCTTCGAGCGGGAGCTCGCGGCCTCGGTCGAGACCATCGGCCGCATGCGCGAGCGCGGCATCCGGGTGCTGCCGGGCGGCGACTACGGCTTCGTCTACACCCCGCACGGCACCTACGCGCGCGACCTCTGGCTCTTCGTGAAGATCCTCTGCTTCTCTCCGATGGAGACCCTGGTCGCGGCCACCCGGCTGGGGGGCGAGATCATGGGGCGGCCCGGCGAGCTGGGTGTCGTGGCGCCGGGCGCCCTCGCCGATCTCCTGCTGGTCGACGGTGATCCCCTCGCCGACATCGCGATCCTCCAGGACCGCCCCGCGCTGCGCGTGATCATGAAGGACGGCGCGCTCCACAAGGGCCCCTGACCCGGAGGCCCACATGATCAGGAAGCTTCCCTCCGGGCGGTACCGCCTCTACTCGCGCAAGAAGGACTCGCGCACCGGCCGGCGCCGCAACCTCGGAACGTTCCGGACCCGCGCCGCCGCCCTCCGGCACGAGCGCGCGGTGCAGTTCTTCAAGCGGGGCGGCTGACCCGACGCGGCCATGAGCCGGGCGCGCCTCTTCCGCTCCCTCAAGGGCCTCGACCTGGAGGCGGTCGCGGCCGTGCTCGCCGCCCAGCCCGAGCTGCTTCGCGCCACCGACGACCGGCGCCGCAACCCGCTCCACTTCCTGTGCAGCCTGCTCGCGAGTGCCCGGACCGGCGAGCGGTCGATCAAGCTCGCGCGCCACCTGCTCGGCCTGGGCATCGACATCGACGCGCCCGCCTTCGTCGAGGGCGCGTTCCGGGCCACCCCGCTCTGGTACGCCATCTCGCGGGGGCGCAACCTCCCGCTCGCCCGCTTCCTCCTGCGGCAGGGCTCGACCCCGGAGTACTGCCTGTGGGCGGCCGGGTTCAAGGACGACGTGGAGGCGATCGACCTGCTCGTGCGCCACGGGGCCAGCGTGGATCCGGTCACCGAGGACGAGACCCCGTTCCTGGGCGCGATCAAGTGGAGCCGCTTCGCGGCCGCCGAGCGGCTCCTGCACCACGGCGCCAACGTCAACTTCCAGAGCTCCAGGGGCCTGACCGCGCTGCACCTGCTCCTCAGGAAGGAGAGCGCCCCCCGGCACGTCGAGATGCTGCTACGCCACGGCGCGGACCCGACCCTGCGGAGCAAGGATGGCAAGAGCCCGCTCGACCTGGTCGCCAAGCGCCGCAACAAGACCTACCTCAACCTCCTGACCCGCTCGTGACCTCCCTCTCCCCCTCGGGGAGTGGGCTGGGTGTGGGGGCTTCAGGGTGAGGGACTTCAGGGTGAGGGGGCTTCAAGGTGGGGGGCTTCACGGTGAGGGATAGGGCGACCCAGACGAGCAATCCCGGACAAGACGCCACCGGCGGGGTCGCGCTAGCATGACGCCGTGACCGTCGCGAAGACGCTCAGCACCCCGACGCTCCACTGGGCGCGGATCGGCCAGGCTCGGCGCTTCATCCGCGACCACGCCGTGGAGTCCCTGACGCTCGAGCAGATCGCCGCGGCGGCGGCGACGTCGCCCTACCACTTCGCGCGGATCTTCCGCGCCCTGACCGGCGAGACCGTGTTCGGCCACGTCTCGCGGGTGCGCCTCCGCCAGGCGGCCACCCTCCTGCTGGAGGAGCCGGGCCTCACCGTCACCCGGGTCGCGAGCGCGGTCGGCTACGACACCGCGCCCTCGTTCAACAAGCTCTTCAAGCGGACGCTCGGCATGACCCCCACCGCCTTCCGCGCGCGGCCGGCCGCGGCGCGGGCGGCCCTGCTCCGTCGGCTCGACGATCCGGACACCACGCCGGCCGGAGGCCTCGAGCTCTCGACGGAGCCGGATCTCCGGGACCTCCCGCCGCGCCGCTTCCTCTGCGTGCGGCGCCGCGGCCTCTGTCCGGAGGAAGCGCCCGGCGCCTGGGCCGAGTTCCACCGGGTTGCGGGACGTCTCCGCGTGCCGGGGGCGGTCCACATCGGCGCCGCCCACGACGACTCCGGCCCGATCCGCGAACGCACGCACCGCTACGAGGCCGGGATCACGGTGCCCGCGGCCACGCCGGTCCCGCCCGGCCTGACCGCGGGGACGCTGCCCGGCGGCCGCTACGCCATCTTCCGCTACCGGGGCTCGTACGCGCACATCGGCCGTGCCTTCGACACGATCGTGCGCGGCTGGCTGGTGACCTCGGGTGCCACCCTCCGCCCGGCCCCGTGCCTCGAGATCTACCTCGACGGCCCGCGGGTGCCGGAGCGCGAGCGTCGCACCGATCTCTGCCTGCCGGTGAGCGAGGCCCCATGACGGAAGACGAGCGACGGTACTACGCGACGCAGAGCCGGGTCTCCGACCCGTGCGACCGGGCGCGACTCCTCGACGCCCTGCCCGCGGAGCCGGGCCGCCTGGTCTCCGCGATCTCGGCGCTGGTGCTCCACCCGCTCTTCGTGAGCCGGCTCGGCATCACCCCGCCGGCCGACAGCGCCGACGACGTGGAGAGCCGCACGGTGCCGAGAATCCTCGACCGGATCCTCGCGCGCGACCCGGCTCCGCTCGACGCGCCGCGGCCGCCCGAGCGGCGCTTCATCGGCATCTGCCGCGACTACGCCCTGCTGGCGTGCGCCGCGCTCCGTCACCACCGCGTCCCGGCCCGCCTCCGCGTCGGCTTCGCCACCTACTTCACGCCGGGCTATCTCGAGGACCACTGGGTCTGCGAGTACGCGGCCGACGGCCGCTGGCGGCTGCTCGACCCGGAGCTCGCCGACCGGGTGCGGGCCCATTTCGGCATCACCTTCGATCCGGCGGACGTCCCGCGCGACGCGTTCCTGGTCGCCGGCCTAGCCTGGCGGCGGGTGCGCGCGGGCGCGGTGGACCCGCAGACCTGCGGCGTGCCGTGGATCGGCATCCACGGCGCCGGCTTCGTCGCGGCGAGCGTGGTCCGGGACCTGGCCGCGCTCAACAAGCGCGAGATGCTGGCCTGGGACGTCTGGGGCCTCCCGCTCGGACTCCGGTCGGGCACCCCGGTGCCCGAGGCGACCGCCCGCCGCCTCGACGCGGTGGCGGCGCTGACCGCCGCGCCCGAGGTCGACTGGCCCGCCGTGCGCGACGCGCACGATCGCGACGACGGATTCCGGGTGCCCGCGGTCGTGACCAGCTTCACCTCGCGCGGGCCGGCGCAGGTCGCGGTCGACGAGGAGCCGGCCCCGGGCACGCCCGCCACGACTTGACTCCCGCGCGGCGGGCCCGCACACTCCGGGTGCCGGCTGACCCCACCTGCAGCGCCGCAGGCCGCGGTAGAGCCACGAGGAGGCGCTCTCCTGGATCTCTCGGCCACCATCCATCTGCTCGGCGAAGCCCTCGGGGAGGTGCTCCGCACCCAGGAGTCCGTCGCGCTCTTCGAGACCGAGGAGCGCATCCGCGCCCTCGCCAAGGCCCGCCGCGCGGGCGAGATGGAGGCGGCGGTCGAGCTTCCCGTCACGGTCGCCGGGCTGCCGGTGGAGGCCGCGCGCACCACCGCGTCGGCCTTCGCGGTCTACTTCGACCTGATCAACCTCGCCGAGGAAGTGCACCGCATCGCCGCGCTGCGCGCCCGCGAGCGCGCCCAGCACCCCGCCCCCATCGGCGAGTCGATCGGCGAGGCGGTCGGCCTCCTCAAGGCCCGCGGGGTCGGGACCGAGGCGATGACCGCGCTCCTGCGCGCGCTCCGCATCGAGCTGGTCCTGACCGCGCATCCCACCGAGGCCAAGCGACGGACGGTGCTCTCGAAGCTCCAGCGCATCGGCGAGGCCCTCCGGCGCCTGCTCGGCCGGGACCTCTTGCCCCGCGAGCGGACCGCGGTGCTGGGGACGCTCCAGGCGGAGATCACCGCGCTCTGGCTGACCGACCGGGCGCGGACGACCCGGCCCGCGGTGACCGACGAGGTGCGCACCGGGCTCTACTTCGTGGACGAGGTGTTCTGGGAGCTGCTGCCGCGCATGGGCGCCGATCTCGAGGCCGCGGTGGCGCTTCACTATCCCGGTCTCGCGCCCCGGCCCGACTGGCTCCGGATCGCCTCCTGGATCGGCGGCGACCGCGACGGCAACCCCTCGGTCGTGACCGACGTGACCGCGGAGACGCTCCGGCTGCACCGCGGCCTCGCGGTCGAGCGCCACCGCCGCTCGGTCCAGGACCTGGCCCGCCGGCTCAGCGTCAGCGGTCGGCACTGCCCCGCGCCCGCGGCGCTCGGCGCCTGGCTCGAGGCCCGGCGCCCCCTGCCGGCCCACGTGGCGTACCTCGAGCAGCGCTACGTGGGCGAGCCGTATCGCCTGGCGCTGTCCCTGCTCGCCGCCGACCTCGAGGCCGCCTCCCACGAGGACATGACGGCGCGCCTCCTCGACGAGGCGCCGCACCGCGCGCGTGTCACCGCGGCCGAGATCGAGGCGGTCGTGGCGCGGGTCGCCGAGGGCCTCCCCGCCGTCCTCGCCGGTGATCGCGTGCGCGCGCTCCGGCGTCAGCTCGCGGGCTTCGGCCTCCACGCGGCGCGGCTCGACATCCGGGAGGACTCCGGCCGGCTGGCCGCGACGCTCGGCGACATCCTCGCCGGCCTGTCGCGCGACCGCGACTTCGCCGGGCGGGACGAGGCCGGCCGCCGGGCGGTGTTGCTCGCGCTGCTCGCGGAGGCGCCCCCGAAGGCGTCGGAGATCGGAGCGCTCGCGCTCGGGGAGGCGGCCGCCGAGACTTGGCGGCTCTTCCGGCTGCTCGCGCGGGCCCGCGCGGTCTACGGCGCCGAGCCGCTCGGCCCGTTCATCGTCTCGATGACGCGCGGCCCGGCGGACCTGCTGACCGTCCTCCTGCTCGCCCGCTGGGCCGGCGGCGCCGCCGGCCTCCAGATCGTCCCCCTCTTCGAGACCCTGGGCGATCTCGACGCCGCCCCGCGCACGCTCGACGCCCTCTTCGCCCTGCCGGTCTACCGCGCGCACCTGGAGAGCGGCGAGGATGGTCAGATGGTCATGATCGGTTACTCCGACTCCAACAAGGACGGCGGGTACCTCGCCGCGAACTGGGCGCTCTACCGCGCCCAGGAGTCCATCGCGCGCACCTGCGCCGTGCACGGGATCGCCCTCACCCTCTTCCACGGCCGCGGGGGCACGGTGGCGCGCGGCGGCGGGCCCGCCGGCCGGGCGATCCGCGCCCAGCCTCCCGGCACCGTCGCGGGCCGCTTCCGCGTCACCGAGCAGGGCGAGACCATCGCCTCCCGCTACGGCGACGCCGCGCTGGCCCACCGTCACGTGGAGCAGATCGTGAGCGCGGTGCTGCTGGCCTCGGGGGAAGGCGGGCGCGACGCCCCGCCGCCGGTGACCGACGCCTGGCGCGAGGCGATGGACACGATGGCGGCCGCCGCGCGCGAGACCTATCTCGACCTGGTCGAGCGGACGCCGGGCTTCCTCGAGTACTGGCGGGCCGCCACGCCGATCGACGAGCTCTCGCGCCTGCGGCTCGGCTCGCGGCCCGCGGTGCGCCGCGCGGGCGGGCTCACCCGGAGCGCGGTGCGCGCGATCCCGTGGGTCTTCTCGTGGATGCAGAGCCGCTTCAACCTGCCCGGCTGGTACGGCCTCGGCACCGCGCTCGGGCGGGTGGACGGAGGCCGCCTTCGCGACATGTACGCGGGCTGGCCCTTCTTCCAGGCGATCCTCGACAACGCGGAGATGTCCCTGCTCAAGGCCGACATGGGCATCGCCGCCCTCTACTCCGAGCTGGTACCGAACCGGCCGCTGGCCACCGCGGTCTTCACCCGCATCGGCAGCGAGTTCGTCCGCGCGCGCGAGTCGATCCTCCGCGCCACCGGCCACGCCGAGCTGATGGACGGCGACCCGGTGATCCAGCGCTCCGTCCACCTGCGCAACCCGTACGTCGACCCGCTCAACTACCTCCAGGTGGAGATGCTCCGTCGGCTGCGCGCGCTGGCGGACCAGGAGGGCGACCAGGCGGCCCGCTACCGCGAGGTGCTCGTCATCACCATCAACGGGATCGCGGCCGGACTGCGCAATACCGGCTGACCGGTCACCCGACCCGTACCGGGCCCACACCCCCGGCTCCCTTCGTCGCCCGCCCGGCAGGCAGCGGCGGCCCCGCCGGGCAGACTTGTCCTACCCTCGGCTCTGGGAGTAGGATCGCGCCACGAGGAGCTTCCCCCGAACCGCCAAGGAGGGCGTCATGCTCGAGCGGCTCATCTCCGGCGACAACCACATCGACCTCACCTACTGCCCGCCCGACCTCTGGTCCAGTCAGGCGCCCTCGAAGTGGAAGCTCCTGGTGCCCCGCGTCGAGGAGCTGGAAGACGGCTGCCACTGGTTCGTGGAGGCGCAGGACAAGGGGATGTGGAACGGGGTGGGCCCCGGCTTCCTCAAGCGGACCCCGGGGACCTTCGCGCGGATCGACGAGATGGCCTCCTGCGGGTTCGAGTGGGACCATCGCGCGGGAGCAAAGCCCCGGCCGACCACGCCCGAGCTGCGCCTCGCCGACCTCGACCGCGACGGCCTCGACGCCGAGGTGGTGTACGGCTGCCTCATGATCAACGACATGATCGCGAGCGGCGAGCGGCGGGCGTGGGCCAACGCCGTCTACAACGACTGGGCCGCCGACTTCGCCCGGAAGTCGGATCCCAACCGCATCTACCCGCTCGCGATCGTGCCGAACAACGATCCCCAGGTGGCGGCGGCCGAGGTGCGGCGCTGCGCCAAGATGGGGCTCAAGGGCGGCGACCTCGGCTTCAAGTCCATGAGCATCCCGCTCTACCAGCACGAGTGGTACCCGCTCTGGGAGGCGGCCGCCGAGTGCCACTTCCCGATCGCCTTCCACTCGACGGGCTTCAAGGCGGTGCGCGCCCCCGACACCCCCGCGATGGAGCAGCAGTACATGCTCCAGTGGCGGCTGGTGCGCTCCTCGCTCTTCCAGCTCGACACCATGGAGGTGCTGGTCTCGATCATCACCTCCGGGGCGTGCGAGAAGTATCCCGACTTCAAGTTCGTGCTGGGCGAGTCCGGGGTGACCTTGCTACCCTACGTGTTCGACCGCTTCGACACCGAGTACGAGG
>JBGQHJ010000078.1:0-22838 GCA_041497895.1 Methylomirabilia bacterium | reverse complement strand
GGATACGAGGGATGCCGCCGGCAAGGGCGCGCTGACCGGGCTGACGTTCGGCGCCAAGGGCTCGCAGGTCACGGACGGATACGTCTTCACCGCGACGTTCCGGGCGGTCGGCAAGCAGGCGGTGATCAGGATCTACCGGCACGCCATCCACAGCACCATCGGCAACGCCGAGGGGCCACCCGGGCTGGTGGCCGAGGAGAGCCTCCGGACCGCGTTCAACAAGGTCGTCGAAGGGCTGGTGCTCCTAGGAAGCGACCGGTCGGCGGCCGAGCGCGGGCATGACCTCCTGCGCGAAGCGCGTGAGCTGCTCGACCATGAGCGCTCTCGGCGTGCCGATCGCCCAGGCGATCATGACGTGGTCCAGGCCCGGGTACCGCCGCTCCAGCTCCTTCAGGTAAGCCACGATGTCTCCGGGAGGGCCGCAGAGCCAGGAGCGGTTGCGCACGCCGTTCTCGAGCGAGGCGGTGGTCGGCGACTGCGGCTGCCGCGCCGCGACCGCCTTCACGTGCTCCTCGCTGTAGCGCAGCATTCCGAGCGGCGCCATGACCTTGGCGTGCTCCTCGAAGTAGGGCCGCGCGCGCTGGATGGCCCGCTCCGTGGTGTCGTCGATGCACATCCGGAAGCCGAGGATCAGATCCTCCCCGAGCCGGAGCACCCGGCCGTGGCGGCGCGCCGCCTCCTGATAGTCGCGGACCCAGCGCTCGGTCAGCTCCTCCGCGGTGGCGGAGATGACGCCCTTGATGCGGTTCCGGGCCATGAAGTCGAGGCCCCGCGCGCTGCCGCTCACGATGGGCTGCCAGACCTCGACGGGCCGGTGGAGGGGGCGCGGCACCAGGGTGATCTCCTTCAACTGATAGCCGCGGTAGGGCACCTCGGGAGGGATCGCGTAGTGCTTCCCCCGGTGCGAGAACGAGTCCTCGCGCAGTGCCTTGAGGATGATCTCCACCTGCTCCTCGAAGAGCTCGCGGTTGGCCTCGCCGTCCAGCATCGGGTTGCCGAAGGTCTCCACCTCGCGCGAGTGGTACCCGCGCCCCACCCCGAACACGACGCGGCCGTGCGTGAGGATGTCCGCGACCGCGTAGTCCTCGGCGAGGCGGAGGGGATGCCAGGCCGGCACCACGTTGAAGGCGCAGCCGATCTTCACCCGCTCGGTGCGGTGGGCCAGGTCCACCGCCAGCATGGGAATGCTGGGAATGCACTCGTACCCCTCGTGCTGGAAGTGATGCTCGGCCAGCCACAGGGTCTCGTACCCGAGGGCGTCGGTGGCGTGGGCCAGCGCGGCCGCGGTGTCGAACACCTCGATGAGGCGCTCGTTGGAATATCGCCGGTCGTCGGCGGGCGTGCCCTCGATCCCACATCGCTCCAGCTCGATGTGGCCGACGTAGAGGGTCGAGAAGCGGGTGATCACGGCCGCGTTGCCTCGCCTCTCAGTAGTACACCGACCGGCCGGCCCCGCCGGTCGCCACGACCAGCTCACCGGTGACGGCCCACGCCTTGTCCGAGGCGAGGAAGACGGTGACGTAGGCGATCTCGGCCGCGTCCACCATGCGGCCGATGGCGTTGCCCCGGGGCGAGTCGTCGGCGAAGTCGCGCTGCTCGACCTCCTCGGCGCCGATGCCGAGCTCGGCGGCCCGGGCGGCCAGCAGGCGGGGGGTGCGCTCGGTGCGGGTGATACCGGGGTGGATGCAGTTGACGGTGATGCCGTGGCGACCCACCTGGACGGCGAGGGTCTTGGTGAAGTGGACGAGCGAGGTGTTGCGCGCGCCGCCGCTCAGGTTCCCCGAGTTGCGGGCGTTGGTGCCGCTGATGTTGATGATCCGGCCCCAGCCCTGCGCCTTCATGAAGGGCAGCGCGGCCCGGGCGCAGCGCAGCGCACCCACGTACTTCACGTCGAAGTCGTGCAGCAGATCCTCGTCGACCACGGTCTCGATGGGACCGGTGGCGGTCGCCGAGCCTCCCGGAGGGGAGCCGCTGTTCACCAGGATGTGCAGCCCGCCCAGCTGCGCGTCCGCCTGGGCGACCATCGCGTCCACCTGCGCCCGGCTGGTGACGTCGGCCACCAGCGGGATGACGCGCCGACCGGTCTCGGCCGCCAGCTCTCGCGCCGCGGCCTCGAGCCGGTCCTTCGTGCGCGCGACGATCGCGACGTCGACGCCCTCGCGGGCCAGCTCCCGCGCGATCGCCTTCCCGATGCCCAGGCTGCCTCCGGTCACGATCGCGCGCTTGCCTCGAAGCCCCAGATCCATGGGCCACCTCCTCGGTGCGGTATCCCCGGGGGATTCTAACCGGGAACCGAGGCCGCGAACGGTGCTATCGTGGCCCGGCGAACGCGGGGACCCCCACACCTCCCGGAGGATGACGATGCCCGTATTCACGCGCCCCGATGCCGAGATCCACTACGAAGTCCACGGCTCTGGCTTTCCGCTGCTCCTGTTCGCGCCCGGCGGCCTGCGCTCGGAGCTCGCGTTCTGGCGCCACAGTCCGAGCAATCCCGCCGCCGCGCCGCCCTGGATGAACCCGATGGCCGACCTGGCCGACCGGTTCACCGTGATCGGCATGGACCAGCGCAACGCGGGAAGCTCGCGGGGGGCGGTGACGGAGACCCACGGATGGCACACGTACGCGGGCGACCACCTGGCTCTGATGGACCATCTCGGCCATCGGCGCTTCCACGTCATGGGCGGCTGCATCGGGGCCACCTTCTGTCTCACGCTGTGCGAGCTGGCGCCGGAGCGAATCGGCGCCGCGGTGCTGCAGAATCCGATCGGCCTGCACGAGAACCGGGACACCTGGAACGATGCGGTGAGCGGCTTCGCCCGGACCATGCTGGAGCGCGATCCGACCTTGACCGAAGGCATCATCCAGAAATTCGGCCACAACATGTTCGGCGGCGACTTCGTCTTCTCGGTGAGCCGGGAGTTCGTCCGCCGCTGCCGCACGCCGCTCCTCCTCCAGCCCGGCAGCGACAAGCCGCACCCGGCCGAGACCAGCGCCGAGATCGCCCGCCTGGCCTCGAACCTCGAGATCCAGAAGGACTGGCGCAGCCCGACCCACCTGGCCGAGTCGATCCGCCGGGTCGGCGACTTCCTGACCCGGCACACGCCCAGGAGCTGATGCCGCCATGACTGCCCTGCGCGAACGGATCGCGGAGGCGACTCGCGCCCGGACGGAGCTCCTCGACCTCGTCGGTGGCTTCACCCCGACTCAGGCCGCGTTCAAGGCGGCGCCGAGCGAGTGGTCGATCGCGGAGAACCTGGAGCACCTGGTGGTGGCCGAGCAGGGGTCGATCAATCGCGTGTGGACCGCGGCCGACGCGATCCGGGCCGGGCGGCCGGTCTGGACGAGTGAACCCGTGCACCGCGGCCGCTCGATCGAGGAGATCGTGAAGCTGACCTGGGTGGCGGGGCAGGAGGCTCCCGAGATCGCGCGGCCGCGGCGCGGCGGGCCGGCGAGCTACTGGATCGTGGCGCTGCAGTGCAACCAGCCCCTGCTGGAGGCTCTACCGGCCCGGCTCGAGGGCCTCGACCCTCGGGACGTGGTCACCCCCCATCCGATCTCTGGCCCGTGGGATGCAGAACAGTGGCTCGCGTTCGTGCGCTTCCATCTCGTTCTGCACCGTTCGCAGATCGAATCGGTCACTCGGGCCGCGGCGTTTCCGCGGTCCTGACCAAGGCGGCCGTCGAGGCCCCGGTATCGACGATCGCGATCTTCTCGACCTGCCGGAGGTCACTTCTCACCACCCGGATCCTCGCCGTCTCCGTCCCGCTGAGCCGCAGGAGCGTCTTCGTCCCCGCGCGGGGACGGAAGCCGTCGAGCACGCAGTCGCGCACGGAGCGGAGCCATAGCAACGGGCCGCCCCCGGCCGGCGGCATCGCCTGCATGGCCCGGATGACGACGCGGCTCGCGTCGTCCAGCACCAGCGCGGGGCGCGCGTCCGGCTGATCGATGCGCAGGTCGATCCCGTCCAGCGTCAGGCCGTCCGCGTGCCGGCAGTAGAGTCCGTAGGCGGGGAGATCGTTGAACATGTAGGCGTCCGGATACCTCTTCTCCAGCTCCGGCACCGGCTGATCGACGGCCTCGGCTTGCCCGCCGCCCCGGGCGGTGATCCGGACGTTCTTCAGGGAGATTCCGGAGACGAGGTGACCGGGGATGCCGGTGATGGAAGAGGCGGTCATCGCGCCCACCGCAACGAGATTCGAGATCGAGATGTTCCGGAGCCGCCCCGCGGCGGGTACGTCCTGGCCGTGGCCGCGCTGGGCCAGCCGGACGAAGATCGGCGCCCGCACGTTGCTCATCCGGATGTCCGACACCGAGACATGCTCCAGGCGCCCGCCGTCCACCGTCTCGATTGCGACGCCGGAGCTCAGGTCGCCCTTCCAGGCGTGACGGCGCCCGACGATCGTGCAGTCGCGGAAGACGATGTTCTCGAAGTCCGCGGTCGACTCGGTACCGAGCTTGAGGGCGTTGTGAATGGTGGTGAGGTGACAGCCGGTCACCGTCACGTTCCGGGTCGGGCGCCGGACGCCGAGGGCGAAGCTCGTCTTCAGCGCGATCGCATCGTCGCGGGAGTCGATGCGGCAATTGGCGATCCGGACATTCTGGCAGCAGTCGGGATCGATGCCGTCGGAATAGCCGTTCAGGATGGTGACCCCGACGATCTCCACCCCGTCGCAGCCCAGCAGGCTGATGTTGTAGTTGCCCGCGTTGACGATCGTGAGATCGCGGATCTCGACCTTTCCACACTCCTTGAGCGCGATCGGCTTGGGGCCGTCGCGGGCGGTGCGGTTGCCGTCGATCCGTCCCGCGCCGACGATGCGAACGTGCTCCAGGCCGTGCCCCTGGAGGAGGGCGAAGCGGAAGGACGAGGTCTCGTCGTCCGCGAAGGACTCGTGGCCGAGATCCTCGACCGGATCGAAGTCGGCGTCGTCGCGGCTGGCGACCAGAGTCGCGCCGGCGTCCAGGTAGAGCGTGGTGTGGCTTCGCAGCCGCAGCGTGCCCGAGAGGTAGCGGCCGGGCGGAAAGTACACGGTGCCGCGTGAGCGCCCGGCCGCGTCGATGGCGAGCTGGATCGCGAGGGTGTCGCTGGCCCGGCCGTCGCCCTTGGCGCCGTGGGTGCGCACGCTGAGGCGGCTCGGGCTCGGGGGTCGCGCGGGCGGCTCGGCGGCCAGACCTCGCGACACGATGAGGGGCGCGGCGAGCGCCACCAGCGAGTGGCGCAGGAATGCTCGCCGGGGCCCGTTCATGGCCGGGCCGCCGGTTGCCGTCTAGCCGGCCGCGCCGCGTGGACCAGCTTCGGGTCGTGCACCCACACCTTGTAGGGGCCGGGAAGCCGGCCGCGTGGGCCCTCGACGAGGAAGCGGTATCCTTCCCGCTGCTCCGATGTCATCCGATCCACCGGGATCTCGGCATAGCGTCCGAACGTCGGTACGTCGCTCGTGAGTTGCCCCCCTGACGGCGGATCATACTCCAGCTCCAACGCCACGTGGCGTGAGCGGCCCTCGATCCCGCGGGTTGCCGCCCGGCGCGTCCTCGCCTATGGTGGACCTGCCGCGGCGACCGGGCCGTCGCGGGCGCGAGTTCCGAGCCCGCCGAGCCAAGGAGGCCTGCGTGAGCGTGAAGAAGAACTTCTACAGCGACAACGTCTCCGGCGCCGCCCCCGAGATCCTGGAGGCGATCGTCGCCGCCAACGCCGGTGATACCGCGCCCTACGGGGCCGATCCGGTCACCGAGGGCCTCGCGGCCCGCTTCGGGGCGCTGTTCGAGACCGACGTCGAGGTGTATCCGGTGGGAACCGGGACCGCGGCCAACGGGCTCTGCGCCTCGATCGTCGCCGCGCCCTATGGGGCCATCTACCTGTCCGACGCCGCCCACCTGCACGGGAGCGAGTGCGGAGGCCCTGAGTTCTGGTCGGGGGGAAACGCGCGTACGATCCCGGTGCCGAGCGCGGACGGCAAGATCGTCGTCGCGGAGCTGGCGCGCATGGTCGATGAGGCGGTGGCCCGTCCGGCCACCGAGGTGCCGCCGCGCGCGGTCAGCATCACCCAGGGCACCGAGGCGAGCACGGTGTACACGCTCGGCGAGGTGCGGGCCATCGTCGAGGCGGCCCGCGCGCGACACATGTGGGTGCACATGGACGGCGCCCGCCTGGCCAACGCGGTCGCGCGTCTCGGCTGCACGCCGGCCGAGGCCACCTGGAAGGCCGGCGTCGACGTGCTCTCGTTCGGCGCCACCAAGAACGGGGCGCTCGCCGCGGAGGCGGTCGTGTTCTTCAACCGCGAGCTGGCCCAGAGCATGCGATACCGCCGCCGGCGCGGCGGGCACCTCTACTCGAAGATGCGCTTTCTCTCCGTGCAGCTCGAGGCCTTCATCGAGGGCGGCCTCTGGCTCCGGAACGCCCGTCACGCCAACGCGATGGCCCACCGGGTCCGGGAAGGTCTGGTCAAGATCCCCGGCGCGCGGTTCCGGACCCCGACCGAGATCAACCTCGTCCTCGTCGCCCTGCCGCAGCCGGTCTGGGACGGGCTGGTCGCCGAGGGCTACAGCTTCTCCCGGCGCGGCGCTCCCGGCGAGGGCGTCATCCGGATCGCGTGCGCCTTCGACACGACGGAGGAGGCGGTGGACGCGCTGCTGGAATGCGCCCAGCGGCATGCTGGCCTGCGACCGCAGGCCGACCGCCCGGCCGGCGTTACCAGGTAGAGGGCCGGACCCGGGCGGGGCCGGTCACGATAGCCCCCGGGCAGTGCCGCGGGGTCGGCTCTCCCGGCCCCGCGCTGCTTCCACTACTCGGCTTTGATCGGGATGGTCGTGCCCCTGGACGTCGGGGTCTTGGGCAGGGTGATGGTCAGCAGTCCGTTCTTGAAGCTCGCCGCCACCTTGCTCGCGTCCACCGTTACCGGCAGCCTCACGCTCCGGGCGAACATCCCGTAGGCGCGCTCGACCCGGTGGAAGTGCTCCTCCTTCTCCTCCTGCTCTTGCGTCTTCTCGCCCTTGATCGTCAGCAGGTTCTCCTGGAGTGAGATCTGGATGTCCTTAGGATCCATCCCGGGGACCTCGAGCTTCGCAATCAGGCTGTCCTTGGTCTCCGAGACGTCCATGCTCGGCGCCCACTCGGCACCCGCCGAGGACTGCTCCTCCAACTTGCCCTCGAGAAAGCGATTCAACAGGCGGTCCATCTCTCTCGCCCCCGGCATCCCGGTCCATGGCATCAATGTGCGCATATGCAGGTCTCCTCTTCTCTCGGTATTTCTTATTTTAGATATATATCTTATATCATGACAGGCCGCGCGCGTCAATGTGACGCAGATGATGTCGGGGAGGCGGTAGGGGTCGGACCGGTGATGCCCAATTCGCATCAGAGGACCCCCCCATCTGAGGGATTGCCCACCCCGCCCGCTTCCCGCTAGGCTGCCCGCGTGGACTTCAAGCTGTCCGCCGCCGAGGTCGCCTTCCGGGACGCGCTGCGCGCCTGGCTCGAGCGGCATTGCCCGCCGGACTGGGAGCGGACCCGTCAGGCGCTCGACCGCGAGGCGCGGGCGCGGGCCCTGATCGACTGGCAGCGACGGCTTCACGCGGCCGGCTACGTGGGGCTGCACTGGCCGGTCGCCTACGGCGGCCGCGGGGGCAGCGTGATGGAGCAGGTCATCTTCTACGAGGAGATGGCCCGGGCGCGCGCGCCCGAGCTCGCCAACGCGATCGGTCTCGACATGGCGGGGCCCGCGCTCATGGTGCACGGCACGGAGGAGCAGAAGCGGCTCCACCTGCCCCGCATCCTTTCCGCCGAGCACATCTTCTGTCAGGGATTCTCCGAGCCCGGGGCAGGGAGTGATCTGGCCGCGCTCGGAACGCGCGCCGAGCGGCGGGGGAGCGCGTACGTGATCACCGGGCAGAAGGTGTGGACCTCGTTCGCGCACTACGCGAACTGGTGCACGGTGCTGGCGCGCACCGATCCGGCCGCGCCCCGCCACCGGGGCCTGACCTATTTCCTGGTGGACATGGCGAGCCCCGGCTTCACGGTGCGGCCGCTCCGCCAGATGAGCGGCGACAGCGAGTTCAGCGAGATCTTCCTGGACGGCGTCGAGGTGCCGGAGGGCAATGTGCTGGGCCGCGAGCACGGGGGGTGGGAGGTGGCGATCACGACGCTCATGTTCGAGCGCGGGCCGCGGACGCTCACCCGCCAGCTCATCCTGCGCCAGGGCCTGGCGGAGCTGCTCGAGCTCGCCCGGCGGCCCACCCGCGCGGGCCCGCCCCCCTCGCGCGATCCCCTCGTCCGGCAGCGACTGGCCCAGCTCTACATCGATACCGAGACGCTCCGGTGCGCCCACCTGAGAGTGCTCACCCAGCTCGTGAAGGGCGAGCCGGCGGGACCGGCGGGCTCGGCCTCGAAGCTCTTCTTCAGCGAGACGTGGCAGAAGGTCGCCGAGCTCGGGCTCGAGCTGCAGGGCGCCTACGCCACGCTCGGGGAGGGCAGCGAGTGGGCGGTGGACGACGGGCGCTGGCAGTACCGTGCCCTCCGCTCCCGGGGCAACACGATCCAGGGCGGGACGTCGGAGGTCATGCGCAACATCCTCGCCGAGCGGGTCCTCGGGCTACCGAAGGACTAGCGGCGCCGTCAGCCTACGGCACGGAGGTCGCGGGCCGGGTCCCGACGCGTAGCGAGTCCGGCCACTGGCTACGGAATCGCGCGTCGACGCAGGCCCGGTCACAGGCGACGGCGGCGGGAGCTTCGAACGCCGTGCAGCTCTTCACGCCGACGATCCGCGTCCCCAGCAGCCGGCGCGGCACGGTCTGGAACTCGACCTCGACCTCGCGCCCCTTGATCGAGCACCAGAAGTGACGTCGGCAGGCCCCATCGCCGGCGTCATCGGGATACCCGGTCCGAGGGCCCTCGGAGGGTCGAATCAGCGAAGGCACCATCGTCAGCTCGAGCTCGGCCATCAGATCGCGCGTCTTGGTCATCGCCCCCTCCGTGGTTCCATGATGACCGAGGGGGGCGGCGGCAGGCATCCTCCATCGGGATCATTCTTCTAGGCCGTCCGGCCTAGCCCGGCGCCGTCCGTTC
The DNA here is from genome assembly GCA_041497895.1 of Methylomirabilia bacterium. Lineage (GTDB taxonomy): Bacteria > Methylomirabilota > Methylomirabilia > Rokubacteriales > CSP1-6 > CAMLFJ01. The sequence continues at coordinate 13,780 of JBGQHJ010000078.1, read as the reverse complement.
AGCGGATGGGCTGGCCCGTGTCCGTGCAGTCGCCGAGGGCCGGGCGCTCGGCGACCGTCTCGCCCGCCGGGGGCGACGGCAGCGTGGCGTACCGCGGGCTGGCCGCCTGGCCCGCCACCGCCGCGAAGAGGTCGGGAACCGCCTCGGTGTTCGCCATGCCCACCACCCATTTCGGCAGCGAGCCGGCCGGATCGGTGAAGACGCAGTAGCGGACGTCGGTCGAGCCGTCGGTGTCCTTCACCGGTCGCAGGTCCCAGTAGCCGTTGTTGACCGAGACCCGGACGGCGGCGTCGGGGCTGACGCCGGGCGGCAGGCCGGCCTCGAGGCGCCAGATGAATGCGAAGGCGCTCCGGCCGTCCGGGTCGCGGGATCGACGCTCGGCGATGCGAATGACGTAGTGACGGTCCTGGACGAACGGGATCCCGAACGAGAGACGCTGATAGTTCAGGACGTCCCCGATCGGCTCCCGGCTCAGCACGCGGCTGTCCTTCACGTACGGCATGAAGGCCGGGTACCGCTCGAGGTCCGCGATCACCGCCCGCACCACGTGCGGCGGCGCGGTGATGATCGCCTGCGCGGTGACCTGTTTGACGTCGCGGTCGGGTATCGCCCGCGTCTCCACCTTCACCGCGGGGGCCGCGGGGGATGGCGTCTGCCCCCACGCCGCCTCGCGATCGAGGAGGAGCACGATCGCGAGGGCGACGAGCACCCGACCGAACCCCACCGTGTGCACCACGAGGCGGCGGGCTCCGACCTACTTGGCGCCGTCGGCGTCCGGGTGCACCTCGTCGAGGTAGCGCTTGACCAGCTCCGCCAGCTTCGCCTTGTCGGGCACGCGGTAGAACACTCGGTAGGCCGCGTCCGCCGCGACCCGCTCCGCCACCTTGCCCAGGACCGTCTTGATGACGACCTGCACGGTCTGGTTGTCGCCCACCGAGATCTTCCCGAACGCGCCGAGCGAGGCACCGAATCCGCCGAAGCTTCCCCCCGTGATCCCGCCGACCATCGCCGCCTTGAGGCCCGCGGTCTGCCCCAGGTATTCGATCGCCTGGGCCTTGGGCTCGTCGATGCCGCAGCCGCTGGCCACGAGCGGCAGGGGCTTGATCAGCGGGGTCCCCTCGTCGTCACCCTGGCCCTTGCTCTTGATCTTCACGTCGACTACCGTCGGCCTCAGAGGGGTCGCCTTGGGATCCTTGGTCAGATCCGGGGCGGCCGCGTTGAAGGCGGCCGGATAATAGATCTTCCCCGTCGGGTCCGTCCAGATCGGGCCCCGCACCACGTAGTCCGCCACCGCGTCGATGATCACGGACAGGACTCCCGCGATCTCGGTGTTCCCGACCGTTCGCGAGATCGCGGGGGTCGGGAGGGTGTTGCCGAAGCGATCGACGTACTTGCCGTCCACGTAGGCCGACACGTACGCGACGAGCACCTGGTTGAACTCCTCGACGCGGGCCTTGGTGGCCGCGAGGTCCGCCTTCACGCCCTCGCGGTCCAGGTCGTGCTTGAAGAACCGCTCGTGGATCCGCTCCCCGAAGTTCTTCAGGGTGTTGGCGTTGAGGTCGTGCAGCTTGCGGATCTGCTCGGCCCGGCTCTGCTGCGGCGTCATGCCGATGCGGATGGCGTCGACGACGAAGTCGACCACCGCGTGCTGGTGCAGGCGGGCCTTGACCGCGTCGATGCGATCCTCGACCACGTCGCTGGGAGGCGCCGGACAGGCGGTCAGGAGGCTCTCCCGGATCGGCACCACGTCCGCGATGAGCTGCCGGGTCGGGATCGTGCCGCAGCCCGCACCGGCCAGCATCAGGACCACCGTCCACGAGACCAGGATCGGAGATCGGCTCATTCGGGTCCTCCTTGTCGAGGCGATACGGGCAATGCAGTACGCGGGAAGGAGCGAGCGCGCGTGCGATGGACCATCAAACGGATGGTAGGAGTGGACCCGGGGTGCAGTCAAGGAACTCGCTGTGCCTATTGAGTACGGATTGGGGTTGACTCGTCCGGGGGCACGACGCCACACTCGATCGAGATCGAGCGAGGAGGTGGACTGGACATGGCCTGGAAAGACGAGATCCAGCACGTCGTGGTGTTGATGCTCGAGAATCAGTCGTTCGATCGGTTGCTGGGGTTCCTGCGCCTCGACGACGCGTCCCAGCGCATCGACGGGGTGACCGGGGCCGAGACCATGCCGGCGGTTCTCGGCGAGCCGGGGCGCGTGGTCCGCCTCGAGCGCGGGACCGCGCCCGCGCTGTACGTCACGGATCCGACGCCCGGGCACCAGTTCGAGGACATCACCATGCAGGTCTTCGGGCAGGAGCGCGTGCCCGATGAGGCCACGCCCACGATGGGCGGGTTCGTCGGCAACTACGCCCGGCAGGAGGGCTCCGACGGCAAGCCGATCGGAAGCGAGCGGGCCGCGGCGGGGCTGGCCTGCCTCGACCCCTCCCTGGTGCCGGTCATCTCCACGCTCGCCAGGAGCTTCGTGGTCTGCGACCGCTGGTTCTCGTCGGCGCCCGGGCCCACGTGGCCGAACCGGTTCTTCGCGCACGCCGCGACGTCCAGCGGGTACATCGACAGCCCGACGGACCTGGAAGCGCTCTCGGGCTTTCTCGCGACGCGGTTCCGGATGCGGACGATCTACGACAACCTCGGGGCCGCGAGGCGCACCTGGGCGGTGTACTTCGGGGATCACGCGCAGGCGTTCGGCATCAGCACGCTGCACCGGTACGCGAGCGACAACTTCCGGCGCCTCGAGGCGTTTGCGGCGGAAGTCGGGGCCGGCACGCTCCCGCACTATTCGTTCCTCGAGCCCACCTACATGGATGCTCCGGGGACCCCGGCGAGCGACCAGCACCCGCCGCACCACCTGCTGGACGGCGAGCGGCTGATCGCCTGGGTCTACGACACCCTCCGCGGCAACGAGGCGGTGTGGCGCAAGTCGCTCCTGGTCGTGCTCTACGACGAGCACGGCGGCTTCTTCGATCACGTGCCGCCGCCCGCGGCGGTGCCGCCGGACGACGCCTCCGCGGCGGGCGCGAAGTTCAAGTTCGATCGGTTGGGGGTGCGGGTGCCGGCGCTGCTCGTGTCACCGTGGGTCCGCAAGGGGCGGGTGGACCATCAGGTCTACGACCACACCTCGCTCCTCGCGACGGTCAAGACGCTCTTCGGCCTGCCCGACTTCCTCACCCGGAGGGACGCCCGGGCGAACACCCTCGCCGACGGGAATTTCGTGAGCACGCCGCGCCCGCTCACCGACACGCCGTCGAACCTCGCGGCGCTCGTGCCCGCCCACGCACCCGGAGCGGCGCGGCCGGGCAAGCTCTCCGACCTCCAGAAATCGCTGCTCACGCTGCGCGCGGCCATGAGCGCGGCGGGGGGGCCCGGGGCACCGCGCCCCGGCCCGGCGGGGAGGCCCGGCGAGCCCCAATCGCCGTAAACGGGGCGGCACCCACTTCGCGTACGGGACGGCCTGGCCCGGAGCGGCGCGCTCGGCCGGGCGGTTCGACTCGGATTTCTCTACGACATCGGAAGGAGCACTAGATGATGAGGGCGGTCGCGAAGGTCGGGCGTCGGGCGGGATGGGTCGTGGTGCTGGCGCTGCTGCTCACCGGATGCTTCGCCAAGGTGCAGGAGCTGCCCGCCCTCGCCCAGAAGCCGACATTCGCGCCGGTTCCGGAGACCAGCCCCGATCTCCTCGTGGGGCTCGCGATCTCGGGTGGGGGCAGCCGCGCGGCCACCTTCGCGGCCGGAGTGCTGGAGGCGCTCGCCCGGATCAGGGTGAAGGACGCGGGCGGTGAGCGCAGCGTGCTGGAAAAGGTGCAGTACATGTCGAGCGTATCCGGCGGCAGCCTCGCCACCGGCTACTTCGCCGCGCGCAAGCCTCCGAAGTCCGTGCCGGTCCTCGGCCCTCAGGGGCTGTCGCCCGCCTACGAGCAGTTCTTCAAGGACTACAAGTCGGCGATGCAGGAGAACTTCGAGCTGCCGGCGGCGTGGCGCCAGGTGGCATTCTTCCGCGCGTTCAATCCGACCAAGGCCGCCTTCTCCCTGGCCGAGGTCTGGGACGCGCGCTTCTTCCACGACATGACCTTCAGCGACCTCTACGAGCGCGAGCGGGCGGGCGACAGTCCGCGGATCATCCTGAACGGGACCTCGTACAACTCGGGGCGGCGGTTCGCGCTGACGACCCTGCCCGCAGCCGACTTCGACTACGACTTCGTGGGGGGGCTGCTCCAGGACCTCCTGCGGCGATCGGAGCGGGTGACCCCGGAGGGGAAGGCGATCATCCAGCGCAACCTGGAGGGAGCGCGAACGCAGTTCCTGCCGCTGACGTTCGAGCAGATCGGCGCCGACCACCGGACGCTTCCCCTGTCACTGGCCGTCGTCTCCTCCGCTTCCTTTCCGCCCGCGGTCGGGCCCGTCACCTACGCCGTCGCGGGCCAGCCACCGTACCAGCACGTCGGCGACGGCGGGCTCTTCGACAACCTGGGGACCGAGTCGCTGACCACGTTCTTCCTCAAGAAGATCCCCCGGGGTTCGACGAAGCGAGGACTGATCATCGTCATCGACGCCGCGTTCCCGTTCGATTCCAACGCCGAGTTCCTCGAGAAGAACAAGCGCGGCTTCCAGGTCTTCAAGAAGGACCCCTCGCGCATCGTGGGGATCATGGAGGAGCGGGCCAACGCCTACCAGCTGATGCTGTGGGATGCGCTGCGGACCGAGGGCGTCGCGCTGCCGGACTTCGCGAACCTGCGCGTCGAGGTCCTGCAGCACACCGAGCCGGACTGGGGCGTGTACAAGGACCTGCCCGAGGAGTGTCGCAGCGAGTTCGACTCCGACGTGACCGCGAAGGCGATCAAGGCGTCGGTGAGCCAGATCCCCACGCGCTTCCAGGTATCGAAGTGCAACGGCGCGCTCATGATCCAGGCCGCGCAGAAGGTCGTGGAGTTGCACCGAGCTCGGATCGTGGAGTTCCTGGAGCGCCGGTAGGTCGGCCTAGGCCCGCGCGATCTCCTTCGGGTTCGCCCGGATCCGATCCCGCCGCTGGCGCTGCTCGCTCCGGTGCCCGCGCCGGTCCTCGCGCGCGAAGCGCTTCTTCTTCGCCGCCGACCCGTAGACCTGGCTCCACTTGCCGTTCTTGAAGATGATCTGATACCCGCCGGAGAGGATCTGGAACGGCTTCTTGACCTTCTTCATCTGGTCGAACTGCGCGGAGCCGGGCTTGTGGAAGGCCTCGAAGTACGCCGGGAAGACGAAGTCGGTCATCGGGATACGATTGACCGGGAAGCTGAGCGCCTCGACCGGGTCCGCGCTCTCGTAGGCGTAGATGACCTTCGGGTCGGGCCCGGTGGTCATGAGGTTGATCGCCGGATCGACCAGCATCTCGACCAGCTCGTGCGAGGCGGACACGCTGACCAGGTCGTGGTTGTCGAGGGTCGTCTTCACGAACACCTTGGACTGGGGCAGCCCGTCCGGGGTGAGGTCGTGGTAGGCGAGGGCGCCCGGCGTGTCGGCGTTGTCGAGGAAGACCATCGCCCACGCGCCCTTGAGGTACCCCTTGGACTTGACCAGCTTGGCGGGAGTGGCCCACACCGGCGCCACGTAGCGGTCGACGAAGACCTGCATGGCCGCGATGAGGGCGTCGAGGTCGACCCCGAGCGGGGTCTGAGCCTGGTTGAAGCAGGCGATGGTGGGCACCTCGCCCTGGTTGAACGCCCCGAACGTCGGTCTCCGGTTGCTCATGGCGGCCTCCTCACCGGGATTTCGGTCATCGTGGCGGCCGCGGCGGCCGGCTGTCAAGCGGGTCATCGAGGGCCTCGACGCCCCGCTCATTCCACCTTCGTCGGAGACACGCGCCAGACCTCCTCGGCGTACTGCCGGATCGTCCGGTCGCTCGAGAACTTGCCCATGTGGGCGACGTTCAGGATGGACCGCTTCGTCCATTCCGCCTGGTCGCGATAGGTCCGGGCGACCCGATCCTGGGCGGCCAGGTAGGCGGCGTAGTCGGCGAGCAGGAAGTAACGGTCGCCGCCGACCAGGAGGGAGTCGACGATGGGCCGGAAGAGATCGGGCTCGCCCGGGCTGAACGCGCCGCCGCCGATCATGTCGAGCACCCGGGCCAGCTCGGGGTCGCTCCGGTAGACGTCTCCCGGAGCGTACTGGGGCCGCCGGGCCTCGACCTCGGCCGCGGTGAGGCCGAAGATGAAGATGTTGTCGTCGCCCACCTCGTCCCGGATCTCGACGTTGGCGCCGTCCAGGGTTCCGATGGTGAGCGCGCCGTTCAGGCCGAGCTTCATGTTCCCGGTCCCGGAGGCCTCGGTGCCGGCGAGGGAGATCTGCTCCGACAGCTCGGTTCCCGGCACGATCTGCTCGGCGAGCGAGACCCGGTAGTCGGCCAGGAACGCGACGGCGAGACGGTCGCGCGTGGCCGGGTCGGCGTTCACGGTGTCGGCGACCCCGTTGATGAGGCGGATGATCAGCTTGGCCATCGCGTAGCCGGGCGCCGCCTTGCCGCCGAAGATGACGGTTCGCGGGAGGGTTTCAGGGTGCCCGTCCCGGATCCGGTTGTAGAGGCTGATCACGTGGAAGACGTTCAGGAGCTGGCGCTTGTACTCGTGGATCCGCTTGACCTGGACGTCGAACAGCGAGTCGGGATTGACCGTGATCGCGGCGCCGCGCCGCTCGTACTGGGCCGCGATGGTGGCGGCGAGGCGGAGCTTGTTCGCCCGCTTGGCCTTCCCCCAGGCGGCGGCCAGGGCGGAGTCGGTCGCGCGGGCGGTGAGCTTGCGCAGCTCCTCGAGGTCGGTGACCCACGCGGGCCCGATGGCCTCGGTGATCAGCCGGGCCAGCGGCTCGTTGCTCTTGAGGAGCCACCGGCGCTGGGTGATGCCGTTGGTCTTGTTGTTGAACCGCTCCGGCCACATCTCGTGGAAGTCGCGGAAGACGTCCCGCTTCAGGATCTCGGTGTGGAGCTCGGCCACTCCGTTGACGCTGTGGCTACCGACGATGGCGAGGCTGGCCATGCGGACACGCTGGTCGCCGTCCTCGTCGACCAGCGACATGCGGCGGGCGCGCGCGTCGTCGGACCCGAAGCGGCGTCGGACGTCGTCCAGGAAGCGCCGGTTGATCTCGTAGACGATCTCGAGGTGCCGGGGCAGCATGCGGCCGATCAGGCGGACCGGCCATCGCTCGAGCGCCTCGGGGAGCACGGTGTGGTTGGTGTAGCCGAACGTCGCCCGGGTGATCTCCCAGGCCTCGTCCCAGCCGATGCCCTCCAGGTCCACCAGGATCCGCATCAGCTCAGGGATGGCGAGGGCCGGGTGGGTGTCGTTGAGCTGGATGGCCACCTTGTCGGCAAAGTGATCGAAGACGCCGAGGCCGTGCGGCTCGTCGAACATCCGGTAGCGCTTCTTGTAGCGCCGGATGATGTCCTGGAGCGTGGCCGCGACGAAGAAGTACTCCTGGGCCAGCCGGAGCTCCTGGCCCGCGGCCACGTTGTCGCTCGGGTAGAGCACCCGGCAGATGCTCTCCGAGCGGGCGCGCGCCTCGATCGCCCCGATGTAGTCGCCCTCGTTGAACTCGCGGAGATCGAATTCCTGGACCGCACGCGCGGCCCAGAGCCTCAGGGTGTTGACGGTCTGGGTGCCGTAGCCGGGGACCGGGGTGTCGAAGGGCGTCGCCAGCACGTCGCGGGTGTCGAGCCACTCCTTCACCAGCCGGCCACGCGCGTCGACGGAGGACTGGACCCGACCGAAGAACTGCACCCGGAAGCGGTCGCCCGGCCGCGGGATCTCCCACGGATTTCCGTAGCGGAGCCAGCCGTCCGGCACCTCGACCTGGCTGCCGTTGACGATGCGCTGGTGGAAGATGCCGTAGTCGTAGCGGAGGCCGTAGCCGTACGACGGGTAGCCCAGCGTGGCGAGCGAGTCGAGGAAGCACGCGGCGAGCCGGCCGAGGCCGCCGTTGCCGAGGCCCGCGTCCCACTCGGCCTCGCGCACATCCTCGAGCCGGTAGCCGAGGTCGTGCAGGGCCTTCGCGCTCTCGTCGAGCAGGCCCATGTTGATCAGGCTGTTGCCGAGCGTACGGCCCATGAGGTACTCGAGCGAGAGGTAGTAGACCCGCTTGGCGTCGCGGCGGTAATAGGTGTCCTGCGTGCGCACCCAGCGCTCGACCATCCGATCGCGCACCGCCAGCGCCACCGCGACGTACGGCTCCCACTCGCTGTCCACCTGGTCGGGCAGCTCGGCGAGGGTGTACTCGAGGTGGCCGAGGATGCCTCGCTTGAAGGATTCCGCGTCCATGCCGAGGCTGTCGTAGGGCAGGCTCTGGAGCGGCGCGGTGGGCGCGACCCGGGTGGACCGCTCGGGCGGGCTCGGCTTCATGATTGGCTCTCCCATCTCGCCAGGCTAGCACCGGACCCACGGCCCAGCATCACGAGAACGGGACGGGGACCCTACCGGTTGCCGAGGGACGGCTGGCGGGGCACGAGGAGGCCGAGGGGCGCGGCGCGCGTCAGCCCCAGGCCTTCCGGCCGCGCCGCTTGAGCGTCGGCCACTCCTCGCGGAAGGCCGCGCGCGTCCCCTTCCGTCGCTTGCGCTCGAGCTCGATGAGCGTCTTCGTGACCCGGCGCAGATCGCCGGACCCCGCGGGCGCCTCGCGGAGACGCCCCTCGAGGACCACCGAGTCCTGGTGATCCCCGAGAACGTCCTGGACCGCCTGGGCCTGCTGGAGAAAGCGCCTGGTCGGCCGGCCGGCCGTCTCGCGGACGAGCTCGGCCGCATAGCGCGCGCGCTTCACCTTGATCCTCACCGCGTGGAGATCCCCGTCCCCGGGATGCTTCGGCAGGTCCTTGACGGCCGACCGCAGCTTCTCGAACTCCTTCGCGGCGACGTCCTGCAGCGAGACGTCGGGCTCGACGACCGGAGGGCGGCGAAGGCCGGCGTCGAGGCGTCGGAGCAGCCGCTTGTAGCGTGGCCCGGCGAAGGCCGCGCGCAGCCGACTCCGGGCCCTCGCGCAATCCTTCTCGATGTCGCCGAGCAGGATCGCGCCGATCCGGCGCTCGCTGGCGGGCAGACCCTCGAGGCGGGACTGCAGCGACGCGAGCAGGACGTCCAGGTCACGAACGTGGCCGAGCGCGGCGCCGAGCCACTCGAGCTCGCCCCGCAGGCCCTCCGTCCACTCGCGCTCGAACATCGTGCGGCTGGCCCGCAGGATCGCCCGCAGCCGGCGGACCGCGACGCGCATCTCGTGGAGGTCTTCGGGATCTCGTCCGGCCCGGGCCCCCCGCTCGTGGGCGTGGATCGCCCGCAGCTGGGCACGGAGCGCCGTGACGACGAGCTCGAGGTCGGCGTTCTTGGTCCGCATGCGCTGCTGGCCCTCCGGGGAAGGGGTAGGGCGGACCGTACCACGAGCAGCTCGGCCGTCGCCACCACGTCACGGGAATGTCATCGAAACGATATCCGGCTCCGGCCACCGCCGGGGGGCCGGGGCGGGCTTGACTCGGTCGGCCGCCGCGACTAAGCTCTCGCCACCGATCGACCGGTTCGGCCCGGCTCGCTCGACCCGGGCAGGAGAGTGATGCTATGGCGATTCTGACGATCTCCCAGGAAATGGGCAGCGGCGGCGCCGAGATCGGCATGGCGGTGGCGAACCGCCTCGGCTACACCTACGTCGATCAGGAGGAGCTGCTCGGCCGGGCCAAGCGCTACGGACTGGCGGAGGATCGCCTCGCCCGTCTCGTCGAGGACCGGCCGTCCTGGGTGGAGCGGTTCGACGCCGAGACGCGCCGGTGCATCCTGGCCCTCCAGGTGGTCCTGTACGAGTTCGCGCAGGACGACAACGTGGTCCTGATGGGGGGCGGGGGCCAGTGGCTGCTCCGCGGCCTGCCCCACGTGCTCCGAACCCGGATCGTGGCGCCCTTCCCGGTGCGCGTGACGCGGCTGACCGCGACCCTGTCCGCCCAGGGCAAGGAGCGCGTCACGCCCAAGACGGTGGCCCAGTTCATCCGCCGCGACGACATCCAGAAGGCGGCGCGGATGCGTTATCTCTTCGACGCCGAGGTCAAGGACCCGAGCCTCTACGACCTCCTGGTCAACACCGCAGTGCTCTCCCGCGAGGCGGCCGTCGGTCTCCTCGCGGAGGCGGCACGGCGACCCGAGCTCGCCACCACGGACGCGGCCCGGGAGCTGGTGGCGGATCGAGTGGTCGCCTCCCAGGTCGAGGTCGCGCTCGCCGGCCACCCGGAGATGCGGCGCCACCGGATCGACGTGGAATGCGTGAAGGGCGAGGTGACGCTCGAGCTGCCCGCGGGGGCCGAGCCCAGCGTCGCGCTCGCGGTGGCCCGTGGCGCCGCGGGAACTCAGAACGTCAAGCTGAGGATCGCCGAGATCCCGGTCGTGACCCCGTTCCCCGGCTGAGCGGCCCCCGTCTCCCGCCTCTTCCGGGCACGGTGGTCCGCCCGACGTAGCTCCGGTCGTCTCCCCGCCCTCGTGGCGTCCGCCGGGTTCCTGCTCGGAGCCGCCACGGCGACATCTTCGCCGGGCGGTCCTACACCCTGATGCGGCTGGGCCTCGTGGAGTACGCGAAGCTCGACCTGCGGCCGGGCGCCGGCATCACGAGCGCGCTCGGATGGCAGTGCCCGGTCGACCTCCAGGGCGGAGGACGCGGGGCGCTCCTCCTGCCGTTCGAGACGAGCGGCGCGAAAAAGACGAACGCGTGAAGATGAGGACGTGCGCGGTGACCGGAGGGCGACATGACGTGGGTGCGCGGGGTCCCGCTGGCGGTGGTGCTGCTGGTGGGCTGCGCGACCGTGGTTCCGCGGCCGGCGCCCCCGGACCGGCTCGTGCCGACGGCGTGTGAGCGGAGCGCTCTCATGACCGGACAGGCGCCCGACGTCACCAGTGCCGAGGCGGCGGCCGAGAACCTGCGGTGGGGCGCCCTCGCGCCCGAGTCGTGCCCGGAGCCCGGACGCCTGGACGCGGGCCCCCCGGGGGCCCGGCGCTGAACCGCCCGGCCGCGCCTCGTTGACCTGGTCGCTCCCTCCTTCGCGGCTGCAGAGTTTGCGTGTAAGCGCTCGAAAAATGGCCCCCGTCTGCCTGGGTAGGAGCCCGCGATCACGGGCTCGGACTCATATCTCGATCGAGCCGAAAGGAGACGGGACGATGAACAGGCTGACGAGCTGGACGATGGTCGCCACGTGCGCGATCGTCGCGGTAGCCGGGCCCTCGGTGTCACCCGCCAAGGCCCAGGACGTGCGCGAAGATCGGCAGGACCTCCGCGAGGACACCCGGGACATCCGGAGCGACAAGCAGGACATCGGCAAGGACACGCAGGGCATCCAGCAGGATCGCACCGCGCTCCGCGGCGCGCGCCGGCAGCTGCGCGACGCCTACAAGTCCGGCGACCCCAATGCGGTCAAGGCCGCGCGCGAGAACCTCCGGAAGACGCGGAGCAGCCTGCGCACGGATCTCAACGATCGCCGGGGAGACCTCCGGAATCTGCACCACGATCGACGGGATCGGCGCGCGGATGTGACCGACCTCCATCGGGACAAGCAGGACCGGCGCGCGGACGAGCGCGACGTGCGCCGGGACCGGCGCGATCTGCACCGGGACTTCGCGGCTCGCCAGGCGAGACCGCAGTAGTCGTACCGGGCTCGTGCCGGGGGAGCGGCCGGTCGCCCTCCCCCGGCGCGTCGGCCCCGAGCCCTCTCAGCCCGGCACCGCGCAGTTCTGCACCGCGCCGTTGTTGGTCTCGTCCAGCTCGAGGACCTCGCCGAACACGTTGGGGGGTCCGCCCGGAACCTGCTGCGGATCGGCGATCGCGGAGATGGTGAGCCGGTCTCCCGCGCGGAGCATCACCCCCGGCATCCGGTCGAGCGCGAGGGCGCTCTCCGCGCCCGCGGCGAGGCCGGCGACGCGGACGACCGCGGCGGTGGACGCCACCGGCGAGCCGCCGCGGTCGAAGACGCCGACGTCGATGGCCACGTTGAAGGCCCCCGCGGGCACCGGCCCGATGTTCTTGACCGTGACGCTCGGAGCGAACTGGCCCGGTCGCTCCGGGCAGCGCCCCACCGCGCTCACGATCAGGTCCGCGAACTGCCCGGTCCGATGCTGGACGAGCTGCGGGCCCGGCTCGCGCACGCTGACCGACACCTCCTGGCAGTACCAGCTCCCGGCCGCCGCGTAGGGTGGCGGCTGGCCGGCGGGTACGCAGACCAGCCCGGGGGTGACGGCCGGCCGGGCGCAGCCGGCGAAGCTCCAGATCAGGAAGGGGACGAGAAGGAAGCGGGTCCTCGTCGGCATGGAAGAGATCCTCCTTCGGCTACGCGGTGGCGAGAGTACCACGTTCCGGAGATCCGTTTCTGGGCAGAGGCCGCCGCCGGCGCCGCTTTCGTGGGCACCAGAGGATCCGCGCCGCCCGTGACCGGGCCAGATCGTGCGCGAAGCGGCCTCGACGGCCGGGTAGGTCGGTTGCATGAACCTGCCCGCCTCCGGTGGCGCTCGAACGGCAATCCCGCTATGATCGCCGCCACCTGGGGGACAGACCGCATGGCCTTACTGACCGTCCGCGACCTCAGCGTGGTGTTCGAGACGCGCGACGGCGCGGTGCGCGCGGTGAACGACGTCACGTTCTCGCTCGAGGCGGGCCGGGTCCTCGCGCTCCTGGGCGAGTCGGGCTCGGGCAAGAGCGTCACCCTGCGCGCGATCCTCGGGTTGCACCAGGGCGCGCACGCGCGGGTCAGCGGCGAGGTGCTCGTGAACGGGCGCGACGTCAACCGGCTCGACGGGCGCGCGCGCGAGGCGCTGCGCGGCGGGGTGGTGTCGCTCGTGTTCCAGGAGCCGATGACCGCGCTCGATCCGGTCTACACCATCGGCGGGCAGATCGCGGAGACCCTCGCGCAGCACCGCGGCCTCGGCCGCGCGGCGGCGCGCCGTCGCGCGCGAGAGCTGCTCGACCTGGTCCAGGTGCCGTCGCCGGAGCGGTGCCTCGCGAGCTACCCGCACGAGATCTCCGGCGGCATGCGCCAGCGGGCGATGATCGCGATCGCGCTCGCGTGCGAGCCGGCCCTGCTGCTCGCCGACGAGCCGACCACCGCCCTCGACGTCACCGTGCAGGCGCAGATCCTCTGGCTCCTGCGCGACCTGCAGAAGCGGCTCGACCTGGCCATCATCTTCGTCACCCACGATCTCGGGGTCGCGGCGGAGATCGCGGACGACGCGGCGGTGATGTACGCCGGGCGCATCGTGGAGCAGGCCTCCATCCGCGGCCTGTTCCGCCGCCCCGCGCATCCCTACACCGCCGGCCTGATGCAGGCCACGGTGCGCCGCGGGCAGAAGGGCCGCCCGCTCGTCCCGATCACCGGCGCGCCGCCCAACCTGGCCGCGCTGCCGCCCGGCTGTGCGTTCGCGCCGCGGTGCCCGGTCGCGCTCGCGACGTGCACGACCACCGCGCCCTCGTTCCACCCCGTGGCCCCCGGCCACGCCGCCCGCTGCCACCTCGTCGCCTAGGAGGATCGTCATGAGACGCATGGTCATCCTGCTTTTCGCCCTCGTGTTCCCGCTCTCGCCGACCGGACCGGCTCACGCCCAGGGCACGCTGCGGATCGGCATGACCGCCAGCGACATTCCCTACACCGGCGGCCAGGCCGACAACGGCTTCGAGGGCTTCCGCTTCATCGGCTACCAGATCTACGAGCCGCTGATCGCGTGGGACCTCACTCGCGGCGACCGCCTCGCGCAGCTGGTGCCGGGCCTCGCCGAGTCCTGGGAGGTGCGGAAGGACGCGC
>JBGQHJ010000077.1:0-23091 GCA_041497895.1 Methylomirabilia bacterium | reverse complement strand
CTCGCCTTCATCATGCCGATCACCCTCGCGGTGATCTTCGTGCTGCTCTTCGTGACCTTCGGGACCGCGCTCGACGCGGGCCTCGTCCTGCTCACGGTGCCGTTCTCGGTGGCGGGCGGCGTGCTCGCCCTCTGGCTCCGGGGCATGAACCTGAACGTCTCGGCCGCGGTGGGCTTCATCTCGCTGTTCGGGGTGGCGGTGATGAGCGGCGTGCTCTACATCTCCGACATCACCCGGCGCCGCGCGCAGGCCGGGATGCCGCTGCGGGACGCGGTGGTGGTGGCGGCGCGGGCCCAGCTGCGGCCGGTGCTGCTGGTGATCGCGGTGGCCACGCTCGGGATGATCCCGGCCATGGTGGCGCACGGCATCGGCTCCGACATCCAGCGCCCCCTCGCCACCGTGGTGGTCGGTGGCCTGCTCTCGACCCTCGTCCTGACCCCGCTCGCCCTCCCGGCGGTGTACGTGATCGCCGAGCGGCTGCGATCGGCTCCCCCGCCGCTCGCCGATATGTGACAATACCGCGGCATGAGCGCTCCCCGGTTCGACGCCATCACGCTCGAGGTGCTGTGGACCCGCCTCATCTCGGTGGTGGACGAGGCGGCCAAGGCCATCGTGCGCACCTCGTTCTCCACGCTCTCCAACGAGGCCAACGACTTCGCCTGCGTGCTCACCGACGCGCGCGGCCTGGCCCTGGCCCAGAACTCGGGCTCGATCCCGTCGTTCATCGGCACGCTGCCCGCGACGGTCCGGCACTTCCTGCGGGAGCTGGGTCCGGAGCGCCTGCAGCCGGGCGACGTGCTGATCACGAACGATCCCTGGCAGGGCACCGGGCACATGAGCGACGTGTGCCTGGTCAAGCCGATCTTCCTGATCGAAGGCGGTCGAGCGCGGCTGGTCGCCTTCTCGTCGACCACGGCCCACATGCCGGACATCGGCGGGCGGATCCGGGCCATCGAGGCCCGCGAGCTGTTCGAGGAGGGCTTCCACATCCCGCTCACGCACCTGATCCGCGAGGGGCGCGTGGACGATACGCTGATCGCGCTCCTGCGGGCGAACGTGCGCACCCCGGACCAGACGACGGGCGACATCTGGGCCCAGGTGAGCGCCAACGAGCTGATGGAGAACCGGGTGCGGCGCCTGATGGAGGAGTACGAGCTCCACTCGCTCGAGGGGCTCGCCGACGAGCTCTTCGGCCGCTCGGAGCGCGCGATGCGCGACGCGATCCGCGCGGTGCCCGACGGCACCTACCGCTACGGCATCGACACCGACGGGTTCGAGGCGCCGTACCGCTTCCGCGTCGCCCTCACCGTGTCCGGCGACCGCATCGTGGCCGACTTCACCGGCACCTCACCGGCCCAGCCGCGCGCGATCAACTGCGTGATGGCCTACACCTACGCCATGACCGCGTACGCGGTGCGCTGCGCGCTCCTGCCCGGGCTGCCGAACAACGAGGGCATGTACCGGCCGGTGACGGTGGAGGCGCCCGAGGGCTGCCTGCTCAACCCGAAGTTCCCGGCCGCGGTGGTGAGCCGCGCGCAGACCGGCCACTACGTGCCGATCCTGATCCTGGGCGCGCTGCACCAGGTGATTCCCGAGCGGGTGGCCGCGGCGGCGGGCTCGCCGCTCTGGGCGGTGGCGCAGTCCGGGGTGCGCGACGACGGACGGCCCTACACCACGGTGCTGTTCTTCAACGGGGGCATGGGCGCGACCGCGGGGAAGGACGGCGAGCACGTGCTCTCGTGGCCCAGCAACATCTCGAGCACCCCGGTGGAGGTGGCCGAGCGCAACAGCCCGCTCTTCTTTCACTACAAGCGCATGCGGGCGGGCTCGGGCGGGCGGGGGCGCTTCCGCGGCGGCCTCGGCCAGGACATGCTGATCGAGAGCGAGTCGCCGCGGCCCATCGTGATGAGCTTCATGGCCGAGCGCACGCGCTTCCCGGCGCCGGGGCTGGCCGGCGGCGGCGCGGGCGGGCTCGGCGACGTGCGGATCAACGGCAAGAAGGTCGACCACCGCCGGCAGCACGTGCTCGAGCGCGGGGATCGCGTGCTGGTGAGCACGCCGGGCGGGGGCGGGTATGGGCCGGCCGGGAAGCGGGCGAAGGAGCTGCGGGAGCGGGATCGGGAGCGCGGATACGTGGGTCGGGACGGGAAGTAGGAGCCCCTCACCCTGCCCTCTCCCCAGGGGGGAGAGGGTCGGGAGGTCAGGCCAGCACGACCGAGGGGTTGGCGAGGTAGTCGTCGAAGCGGATCGCGGTGAGGTGCTCGAAGGCTTCGACGTAGCGCCGGCGGGTGCCGGTGACGACGTCCTCCGGTAGCTCGGGGCCCGGGTAGGTCTTCCCCCAGCCGATCTTCTCGCAGAAATCGCGCACGTACTGCTTGTCGAAGGACGGCTGCGGTCCGCCCGGCGCGTACTGATCGGCCGGCCAGAAGCGCGAGGAGTCCGGGGTGAGGGCCTCGTCGCCCAGCACCAGCCGGCCCTCCCGGTCGACGCCGAACTCGAACTTGGTGTCCGCGATGATGATGCCGCGCTCGAGCGCGTAGGCGGCCGCGAACCGGTAGAGCGCGATGGAGAGCCGCTCGGCCAGGGCGAAGCGCTCGGCCCCGACGATCGCGGCGCCCTGCTCGCGCGTGATGTTCTCGTCGTGGCCGGTCTGGGCCTTGGTGGCCGGGGTGAAGATCGGCTCGGGCAGACGGTCCGACTCGCGCAGCCCGGCGGGCAGCCGGTGGCCGCAGACCTGGCCGGTCTTGCCGTAGTCCTTGAAGCCCGAGCCGGAGAGATAGCCGCGCACCACGCACTCGATCGGCAGCATCTCGAGGCGGCGACACTCGGTGGAGCGGCCGTCCGGCCGCAGGGCCAGCAGGTGGTTGGCGCAGATCGAGCGGGTGCGCGCGAACCAGAAGGCGGCCAGGCCGGTCAGCACCCGGCCCTTGTCTGGGATCGCGGTCGGCAGCACGACGTCGAAGGTGGAGATGCGGTCGGAGGCCACGAGCAGGAGCCGCTCGTCGTCGAGGGCGTAGAGCTCGCGGACCTTGCCACTGCCAAGATGCACCGCGTCCGGCATGGATGGCCCCTCCTTTTCCGTCGCACTGTAGCATAATGCGCCCATGCCCGACGGGGTCGCGACGCCCGCGCCCGCGCCGATCGTGCTCGACGCGATCGGCAAGCGCTACGAGACCACCAGCGGACCCGTCCCGGCCGTCGACTCGGTGAGCCTCACGGTCCGCCGCGAGGAGTTCATCTCGCTGCTGGGGCCGAGCGGCTGCGGCAAGTCCACCGTGCTCGGCATGATCGGCGGGCTCGTCGAGCCCGACACCGGGCGCGTGCTGCTCGACGGCGCGCCGTGCGCCGGGCCCAGCCCGGAGAAGGTCGCGCTCGTGTTCCAGGACGGCGGCCTCTTCCCGTGGCGCACCGCGCTCGACAACGTGACCTTCGGCCTCGAGCTGCGCGGGATGCCCGCGGCCCGCCGCCGCGAGATCGCCCGCGGGCTGCTCGAGCCGATGGGGCTGAGCGGCTTCGAGAGCAAGTACCCGCGGGAGCTGTCGGGGGGCATGCGGCAGCGGGTGGCCATCGCGCGCGCGCTCGCGCTCGACACCCCGATCTTGCTGATGGACGAGCCCTTCGGCGCGCTCGACGAGCAGACGCGCCTGCTCATGGGCGAGTGGCTGGTGGGAATCCGGCGCCGGACCCGCAAGACGGTGGTCTTCGTCACCCACAGCCTGCAGGAGGCCATCGCGCTGTCCGATCGCATCGTGGTGATGACCGCGCGCCCCGGGCGCGTCAAGGACGTGATCGACGTGGCCTTGCCTTTCCCGCGCGACCTCGACGCGCCCGACGTGACCGAGCTACGCGCCAAGCTCTGGGAGCAGGTGAGGGAGGAGTCGCTCAAGGCGATGGGCGGCCGGCCGTTCGTTCCGGTGAAGGTTTGAGCCCCCCGGGGGGATAATGACCGCATGGCCAGGCATCAGGCCGTGCTCATTCCCGGCGACGGCATCGGCCCCGAGGTGACCGCGGCGGTCCGTCGCATCCTCGACGCGGTGGGGGCCCCGATCGACTGGGTGGAGTGCCGCGCGGGCCTGGCCGCGCTCGAGCGGGGCCAGGACGTGCTGCCGCGCGAGACCCTGGACGCGATCGCCCGGCTCGGGGTCGCGCTCAAGGGGCCGTGCACCACCCCCATCGGCGAGGGCTTCGTCTCGATCAACGTGCGGCTCCGCAGGGAGCTCGACCTCTACGCGGCGGTGCGGCCGGTCCGGAGCCTCGACGGGGTGCCCACCCGCTACCGGGACGTGGACCTCGTCATCATCCGTGAGAATACGGAGGGACTCTACTCCGGCATCGAGGCCTCCCTGGCCCCCGGGGTGGTGACCACCACCAAGGTCGCGACCGAGAAGGCGTGCACGCGCATCGCGCGGTGGGCGTTCCACTACGCGCAGCACCGCGCGCGCAAGAAGGTCACCGTCTTCCACAAGGCCAACATCATGAAGCTCACCGACGGGATGTTCATCCGCTGCGCCCGCTCGGTGCACGACCAGGAGTTCTCGTCGATCGCCTACCAGGAGATGATCATCGACGCGGGCTGCATGGGGCTCGTGCAGGATCCCACCCGCTTCGACATGCTGCTGCTGGAGAACCTCTACGGCGACGTGCTGAGCGATCTGTGCGCGGGCCTGGTGGGCGGCCTCGGGGTGGTGCCGGGGGCGAACATCGGCGACGCGGGCGCGGTCTTCGAGGCGGTGCACGGCTCCGCGCCCGACATCGCGGGCCGCGGGGTCGCCAATCCGCTCGCGCTGCTGATGTCCGCGGTCATGCTGCTCAACCACCTGGCCGAGACGCGCGACGACCCGGCGTGCGCGACGGCCGCGCAGCGGATCAAGGACGGCTACAACCACGCCCTGGCCGAGGGCGGCAAGACCCGCGATCTCGGCGGCACGCTCGGCACCGCCGAGTTCGCCGACGCGGTGATCGCCCGCCTCGGCGCCTGACCGGGCCGCCCCGCGCGAAGCACCGTCCCCGGCCGTCTTCCCGCCTCCGCCGTCTCCTTGACAAGATCCGATATATGCATATATAAGGTAATTTGCATGAAGAAGACCGGAGGCAGCGGGCAGCTCCAGATCTTCAAGGCGGAGTTCTTCAAGGCTCTCGCCCACCCGATCCGAATCCGGATCCTCGAGATCCTCGTCCGGGGCGGCCGGAGCGTGCACGAGCTGCAGGAGGCCCTCGGTCTCGACCAGCCCACCGTCTCCCAGCAGCTCGCGGTGCTGAGGGGCAAGAACATCGTGGAGGCCCGCAAGGAGGGCACCGGCGTGCGCTACACCGTCCGCGACGCCTCCGTCCGGGATCTGCTCGACGTCACCCGCCGGATCTTCGACCACCACCTCATCGGCACGCAGACCATGCTCAAGGAGCTGCGCCGCGAGGCGCGCCGGCGCTGACGTGCGACTCTTCTCCAAGATTCTCCAGGTCGGCCTCGCCACCGAGCCCCTGCCCCCGGGTGGCGACGAGGTCGTTCGCCTCCTGCACGAGGTCGACGCTCGGGCCCGGCGCCTGTTCGGGCGCGCGCTCGCGATCCGGGAAGTGGACGCGGGCTCCTGCAACGGCTGCGAGCTCGAGATCGTCGGGCTCACGAGCCCGGTGTACGACAGCGAGCGCTTCGGCGTGCACTTCGTGGCCTCGCCCCGGCACGCCGACCTGCTGCTGGTCACCGGGCCGGTGACGCGCAACATGGCGGTGCCCCTGGTGAAGACCTACGAGGCGACTCCCGCGCCGAAGCTGGTGGTGGCGGTGGGAGATTGCGCCCGGACCTGCGGGGTCTTCGAGGGTAGCTACGCGGTGGCCGGCAGCGTGGACCAGATCATCCCGGTCGACGCTTTCGTCGACGGGTGTCCGCCCGATCCGGTGGCGATCCTCCAGGGCATTCTCATCGCGATCGGCCGCCGATGATCCTCGCGTTCTCATGCATGCTCGCCGGATACGGGTTCGGAGCCGCGGCCGCGGTGCTGGGGCCCGGCGGCCGGGCCTCGCGATGGCTGGTCGCGATGGGGGCGGTGGTGGGAGGCGTGGCCGGGCTGACCCTCGCCGTCGAGGTCTTCGCCACCGGGGTTCCGTTCGTCCTCGCGGCGCCCACGCTCCTCTCGGTCGCGGACGGCCTGTCGTTCCAGCTCGACGCGCTGGGCGCGTTCTTTCTCGGCCTCGTCGGTCTCGTCGCCGTTCCCTGCGGGCTCTACGGCGTCGGGTACTCCGCGGCGTACGAGGGCCGCTACTCGCTCCGGCTCCTCGGGGCCATGCTGAATCTGTTCCTCCTCACCATGAGCCTGGTTCCCTGCGCCGCCAACGTGCTGACCTTCCTCCTGATGTGGGAAGGCATGTCGCTCACCTCGTACTTCCTCGTCCTGACCGAGACGGAGGAGCCGGACACGATCCTCGCGGGCGGATGGTATCTGGCCATGACGCACGCGGGGCTGGCGCTGGTGCTCGCCGCCTTCCTGCTCCTCGCGGCCGGCGCGCCGACGACCGCCTTCGGCGATCTACGCACCGCGGCGTCCACCCTCTCGCCGACGACGCGCAACGCGGTGTTCCTCTTGGCTCTCCTCGGCTTCGGCTCCAAGGCGGGAATCATCCCGCTCCACGTCTGGCTCCCTCGCGCGCATCCGGCGGCGCCGAGCCATGTCTCCGCGCTGATGTCGGGGGTCATGATCAAGCTGGGCGTCTACGGTCTCCTTCGCGTCGGCCTGGACCTGCTGGGCGGGGGGCCCGCCTGGTGGGGGGCGCTCCTGATCGGCCTCGGCGCCCTCTCGGCGGTGATCGGCGTGCTCTACGCCCTGATGGAGAACGACCTCAAGCGACTGCTCGCCTATTCGAGCGTCGAGAACATCGGGCTCGTCTTCATCGGTCTCGGCGCCGGCTTCCTCTTTCTGAGCCTCCGGGTCACCCCGGCGGCCTTCCTCGCGTTCGCAGCGGCGCTCTACCACGCCCTGAACCACGCCGCATTCAAGGGACTGCTGTTCCTCGGGGCGGGCTCCGTCCTCCACGCCACCCACACCCGCGACATGAACCGGCTCGGCGGCCTGATTCGACGACTGCCCTGGACGGCGGCCTTCTTCTTGACCGGCTCCCTCTCCATCGCCGGACTGCCCCCGCTGAATGGCTTCGTCAGCGAATGGCTTCTCTTCCAGTCGCTGCTCCCCGGCATCGGGAGTCCGGTGTTCCTGGTGGCCCCGCTCCTGACGCTGGCGGTCGGGGTGCTCGCCCTCACCGGCGGGCTCGCCGCCGCCGGATTCGTCAAGGCGTTCGGGATCACGTTCCTCGCGATCCCGCGCTCGCCCGTCGCCGAGCGCGCGCACGAGGCCCCGCTGTCGATGCGGGTGGGCATGGGCATGCTGGCCGTGGCGTGCGCGGGCTTGGGGCTGGCCGCCGTCGTGATCCTGCCGGCGCTCGCCGCCGCCCTCGCGGGGCCCGCGGGCCTCCCCGCCCCGGCCGCGGGCTTCGGATCCGGACTCTCGCTGTCCATGCCGGGCGGGTTCGCGCGGATGTCGCCGGTCCTGGTCGCCCTCGGGCTCCTGCTGACCATCGCCGTCGCGTGGGTGGGCGTCCGGGTCCTGGCCGCGCGCCGGCCTCTCCGGGTGAGCGCGACGTGGGGCTGCGGGCGAGTGGTCCAGACGCCGCGGATGGAGTACACGTCGACCGCCTTTGCGGAGCCCCTGCGCCGCGTGTTCGCCGAGCTGTACCGGCCCACTCAGGACCTCTCGATCGATTTCCATCCGGAGTCGAAGTACTTCGTCCAGTCCATCGAGTACCGGAGCGAGATCGTCCCGTGGTTCGAGCGGTATCTCTACGCGCCGCTCGTGGCGCGCATACGACGGTGGGGCATCCAGGCCCGGGCGATCCAGTCCGGCTCGGCCCACGCCTACCTCACCTATCTCGTGATCGCCCTCGTGGGGCTTCTGGCCCTGCTGCTCGTACGGCAGATGTGAGATGGCGGTCGCGTACTGCCTGCTCATCGTGCTCCTCACCGCTCATCCGATCGGGGCGGTCGCTGCGCTCGCGGGCCGCGGAGCGCTCGGGCGAGGGCTCGTGGCCGGCTGCGGACTCGCGGGGGCCCTGGCCGGCTTCGGGCTCGGCGTGGTCTGTCTGGGCACCGGGCTCGTGCCGACGTTCGGTGCGGCCTTCCTGCCGCTGACCGGGTTCACGCTACGCGTCGACGGCCTGAGCGCGTTCTTCCTCGTCGTCATCGGGGTGGTCGGCGCCGCGGTCACCGTGTACGGGTTCGGCTACTCGGCCGCGTACGAGGGGCGCTATTCCCTGCGGTTGCTGGGCGCGATGCTGAACGTCCTGCTGCTCTCCCTGAGCGTCCAGGTGATGGCCGACAACGCGCTGACCTTCCTCATGACCTGGGAGGCCATGTCCCTCTCGGCCTACACGATGGTGCTCACCGAGCACGACCGCCCGGGAACGGTCCGCGCCGCGCACTGGTACATCGCGGTGACGCACGCGGGCTTCGCGGCCCTCACCGCGATGTTCCTGCTCCTGTCCGCGGGCGATCTGACCACCTCCTTCGCCTCGATGCGATCGGCCGCCCTGACCCCCGGAACCCGCGATGCGGCGTTCGTGCTGGCGCTGCTCGGATTCGGCACCAAGGCGGGGATCGCGCCCCTGCACGTGTGGCTGCCGATGGCGCACCCGGTCGCCCCGAGCCACGTCTCGGCCTTGATGTCCGGCGTCGTGATCAAGATGGGGGTATACGGGCTCCTCCGCGTCACGATCGACCTCCTCGTGGGGGGGCCCGCGTGGTGGGGCGGCCTCGTCCTGGCGGTGGGCACCGTCTCGGCGCTCCTCGGCGTGCTCTACGCGCTGATGGAGCACGACCTCAAGCGGCTGCTCGCCTATCACTCCGTCGAGAACGTCGGGATCATCTTCATCGGGATCGGGGCGGGCCTGATGTTCCAGACCTACGGGTTGGTCGCGCTCGCGACCCTGGGCGTCGTCAGCGGCCTCTACCACACGATCAACCACGCGTGCTTCAAGGCCCTGCTGTTCCTGGGCGCGGGGTCGGTGCTGCACGCGACCGGCACCCGCAACATGGAGGAGATGGGCGGCCTGATCAAGCGGATGCCCCGTACCGCGCTCTTCTTCCTCATCGGGGCGTGCGCGATCGCGGGCCTGCCACCGCTCAATGGCTTCGCCTCCGAATGGCTCGTGTTCCAGGCGCTGCTCGGCGGGTCGGCGATTCCTCAGCCCGAGGTCGCGGTGATCATGCCGATCGCGGTGGCCATGCTCGCGCTCACCAGCGGGCTCGCCGCCGCCTGCTTCGTCAAGGCGTTCGGGATCACGTTCCTGGCCATCCCGCGCTCCCGGGAAGCGGAGCTCGCGCACGAGGCGCCCCGGTCCATGCAGATCGGGATGGGGACGCTGGCGGTGGCGTGCGTCGGGCTCGGGCTGGCCCCGTTCGTCGTCGTCCCCATGCTCGGCTCGAGCCTCGTGGGGTTCGGCGGCGTCGCCCCCGCCGCGACGGCCTTCGCCCTGACCCTGCCCCTCCGCGTGCCGGGAACCTCCGGGCAGATGTCGATGCCTCTCCTCGCCCTGGGGCTCCTCCTGCTGATGACGCTCGTTCCCCTCGCGCTCCGGATCCTGGGTGCGGACCGGCGGCTGCGCGTGGGCGACACCTGGGGCTGCGGCCGCATCGGCCAGACGCCCCGCATGGAGTACACCGCCACCGCCTTCGCGGAGCCGCTCCGACGCGTCTTCGCCGAGCTGTACCGGCCGACCCGGGACCTGTCGATCGACTTCCATCCGGCGTCGAGATACTTCGTGCAGTCGATCGAATACCGGAGCGAGATCCACCCGTGGATCGAGCGGCTCTTCTACGACCGGCCCTTGCACGCTCTCCACCACGCGGCCACGTGGGTCCGCCGTCTCCAGGGAGGCTCGCTGCACCTCTACCTCCTCTATCTGACGCTGGCGTTCCTGGCCCTGCTCACCGCGGCCCGGTGGGGAAGATAGCCGTGGAGATGATCGGGTACGCCCTCGAGGTGGCGCAGGCGGCGCTGGCGCTCCTGCTCGCGCCCGGCCTGGTCGGGCTGGTCCGCTGGCTGAAGGCCCGCCTGCAGAATCGACGCGGCGCCCCCGTCTGGCAGCCGTACTGGGAGCTGACCAAGCTGTTCCAGAAGGAGGTCGTCGTCTCGAGCAACGCGTCCTGGCTGTTCCGGGCGGCTCCGTTCATCGTCTTCGCGAGCACGGTGGCGGTCACGTTCCTCGTGCCGATCCTCGTGGTGCCGCTACCCTTCGACGGGGTCGGGGACCTGCTGGTGGTCGTCTACCTGCTCCTGCTCGGGACGTTTTTTCTCGCGCTCGCCGGCCTCGACCCCGGCTCGCCGTTCGGTGGGATGGGAGCCAGCCGTGAGATGACGGTGGCCGCCCTCGCGGAGCCGACCGTCGCCCTCGCGATCTTCGCTTTGGCCCTCAGCGCCGGCTCCACCAACCTCGGTCAGATCGTGGCGCGCACCATGACCAGCCCCGGGGCGTCGCTGAGCCCGGGCCACCTGCTCGCCTTCGGAGCCCTCTTCATCGTGACCCTCGCGGAGACCGGGCGGCTCCCGATCGACAACCCGGCGACCCACCTCGAGCTGACGATGATCCACGAGGCGATGGTGCTCGAATACTCCGGGCGCTATCTCGCCCTCATCGAGTGGGCGGCGGGCCTGAAGCTGCTGATCTTCTTCTCGCTGCTCGGCAACCTCTTCATCCCGTGGGGGGTGTCGGTGGGCCTGACGCCGACGACGCTTGCCGTCGCGGTGGTCAGCCTGCTGGTGAAGCTGGTGGTCCTGGCGGGGACGGTCGCGGTCCTCGAGACGCGCATCGCGAAGCTCCGCCTCTTCCGGGTGCCGGAGCTGCTGAGCGTCTCCTTCGTGCTCGCGCTGCTCGCGGTCACGTCGTCGTTCCTCCTGAGGTAGCCCATGGACAGCGTCTTCTCTCAGCTCAGCGTCCTCGGTTCGAGCCTGGTGCTGCTCTTCGGCCTCATCCTGCTCTGGCGGCGGGGCGTCACCGCCTACATCAGCGCCTTCACCTGGCAGTCCATCGTCCTGTCGGCGGTGACGGTGATCGTGGCGTACTTCGGAAAGGACCACGAGCTCTACTGGGTCGCGGCCGGCCTCCTGCTACTCAAGGGGCTGGTGATCCCGAGGCTCTTGAAGCAGATGGAGCGTCGATTCGCGGCCGAGCGGGAGCTGGAGCCGTACGTGAACACCGCGTCGTCGCTCGTGGTGTCCGGCCTGCTCGTGCTGTTCGGCTACGCGGTCACGAGGCCGCTGGTCGCTCTGAGCCAGCTCCCCACCCGGGCGGGCATGCCGCTGGCAATGGGACTGGTGCTCGTGAGCCTCTTCGTGGTGATCAGTCGCAAGAAGGCGCTGACCCAGGTCATCGGCTTTCTGATGCTCGAGAACGGCCTGGCCCTGCTGGCGGTCCTCGGCACCTACGGGATCCCACTGATCGTCGAGCTCGGCGTGTTCCTGGACGTCCTCATGGGGTTCCTCGTGATGCAGATCTTCATCTACCAGATCCACGAGACGTTCGAGAGCATCGACGTCGAGCAGCTCAACCGCCTCCGGCACTGAGGACCCGTGACCACCTTCGTGATGCTGCTCGGACCGCCCCTGCTGGGGGCGCTGCTGGCGGTGGCGGTGCGGCCGTACCGGCGCTTCGTCGGATGGACGAACGCGGTGCTATCCCTGTCGTCCATGGGAGCGGCGGTCACCCTCTGGCGCCACGTCCTGGCGGGCGACGTGCTGACCTCGGGCCCCGGGGAGTTCTTGCGGGCGGACGCGCTCTCGACCTTGCTCGCGCTGTGCGTGAGCCTGGTGGGCGCGCTCGCGGCATGGCTCGGACCGGGGATGGGCGCGGACGACGGTTACGACGCCGCGCAGGCTCGCCGATTCCGGATCTTCGGCAGTCTGTGCACGTTCACGATGCTGTTCGCGGTGACCTCGAACAATGTCGGCTTCATGTGGATCGCCATCGAGGCGACCACGATCACGTCGGCCATGCTCATCCCGCTGCACGTCACGAAGGCCTCGGTCGAGGCCTCGTGGAAGTACATCCTGATCGGGTCCATCGGGATCGCCCTGGCCTTCGGGGGCACGGTGCTCGGCTACTTCGACTTCGTCAACCTGGTCGGCCGCCAGGATGCGGCGCTGAACTGGACGGTGCTGCGGGCTTCGGCGCCCCAGCTTCATCCCGAGGTGATCCAGCTCGCCTTCGTCTTCATCCTCATCGGGTACGGTACGAAGGCGGGCCTCGCGCCCATGCACACGTGGCTACCGGACGCCCACTCGGAGGCGCCGACGGCCCTGTCGGCCATGATGTCCGGGGTGCTTCTCGCGGTCGCGCTCTACGCGGTGGTCCGGTGGGAGGCGGTGGTGAACGCGGCGGTGGGGACGGGGTTCACGGACGGCCTCTACATCGCGCTGGGGCTCCTGTCGATCGCCATCGCGGCCTTCAGCCTGGTGATCCAGCGCAACTACAAGCGGATGCTGGCGTACTCGAGCATCGAGCACACCGGGCTGATCTGCGTGGGGCTGGCGCTGGGGCCGCTCGGCACCTTCGCCGCGATGCTGCACCTGCTGAACCACGCGCTGGCGAAGTCGATGATGTTCTTTCTCGCCGGGCGGGTGCTCCACCGGTACGGCACCACCGAGATCAGCCGGGTGTCGGGTCTCCTCAAGGTCATGCCCTGGACGGGCGGCCTGTTCGCGGCGGGGATGCTGGCCGTCATCGGCCTGCCGCCGTTCGGCCTCTTCATCTCCGAGTTCGCGCTCTTCCGGGCGGGCTTCGCGGCGGGCCGGCCGTGGCTGATGGGGCTCGTGCTGGCCCTGCTCGCGGTGGCCTTCGTCTCGATGATCGGCCATCTCAACCGGATGCTCTACGGCGCGCCGACCGCGGGCGTGCCGATGGGCGAGCGAGACCTCTGGCCGCTGGTTCCGCTCGGTGCCTGCGTGGCGACCCTCGTCCTGCTCGGCGTCGTACTCCCGGCGCCCCTCCAGGGGCTGCTGCGGCAGATCGTGGAGATCGTCGAGCAATGACCCGGCTGCCCCAGCTCACGAGCGTGCTCGCCGACAAGTACGCCGATCGGGTGGCCGACGTGCGACTGGTGCGGGGCAACGAGCTCCACTGCTCGGTCCGTCCGCCGGACGTCCACGCGCTGGCGACACTTCTTCGCATGGGGTTCGGCGCGGAGCTGATATTCATGGTCGCCACCGATCGGCGGGCCGACCGCGGCGTCTTCGAAGTCCACTATCTCTTCGCGCCCGACCGGGAGAACTGGTTCGTCCACGCCAGCGCGCCGGTGGCCGCCGAGGCTCCCGCGATCGTGTCGCTGGCCACGCTCCACTACCCGGCCTCGCGCTTCGAGCGGGAGATCTACGATCTCTTCGGGATCGCGGCCGAGGGCCATCCGGATCCCCGGCCCCTCGTCCGCCACGGCTTCTGGCCGGCAGACTACTTTCCGCTCCGGAAGGACGCGTTGCCGCGTGAGTTCGCGGACGACGGGCGCGCCTTCCCCTTCACGGAGGTGGGCGGCGAGGGGGTATACGAGATCCCGGTGGGTCCGGTGCACGCGGGGGTGATCGAGCCGGGACACTTTCGCTTCAGCGTGGTCGGCGAGACGATCATCGACATGAAGTCGCGTCTGTACTTCACCCACAAGGGCACGGAGAAGCTCTTCGAGGGCCGCGAGCCGGGTGCCGCGGTCGAGCTGGCCGAGCGCGTCTCCGGCGACACGACCATCGGGCACTCGCTCGCCTTCTGCCAGGCGCTGGAGGCGGCCGCGGGCACCGAGGTGCCGGCACGAGCGCGGTGGCTGCGCGTGATCCTGCTGGAGATGGAGCGCCTGTACAATCACGTGGCCGACTTCG
Organism: Methylomirabilia bacterium; assembly: GCA_041497895.1. GTDB lineage: Bacteria > Methylomirabilota > Methylomirabilia > Rokubacteriales > CSP1-6 > CAMLFJ01. The sequence continues at coordinate 9,193 of JBGQHJ010000077.1, read as the reverse complement.
GCATGATCGCCAACGACACCGGATACGCGGTGGCCCACTCCCACTGCTTCCGGATCCGCGAGCGGTTGCTGCGACTCAACAAACGGCTGACCGGCAACCGGCTACTGCGGGGCGGCGTCGTGCCCGGTGGCGTCGGCCACGACCTGCCGGCCGGCCTGGATCTGCCGGGCGAGCTGGATGCCGCCCTCCGCGACTTCGACGAGATCGTCGGGCTCGCGCTCGAGAACACGCTCGTGATGGACCGGCTCGAAGGGACCGGCCAGCTGTCGACCCGCATCGCCCGTGACCACGGCGTGCTGGGCTATGTCGCGCGGGCCTCGGGGATCGACGCCGACGTCCGGCGCGATCACCCGTTCGCGGCGTACGGGGATCTCGAGGTGCGGGTGCCCGTGTTCGAGTCGGGCGACGTCAAGGCGCGTACTCTCGTGCGGGTGGAGGAGGCGCGGGAATCGGTGCGGCTGATCGGCGAGGCGGTGAGGCGCCTGCCCGCGGGGCCGCTGGCCGCGCCGCTCGGGGCCCTGCCCCCCTTCGCGCCCGCGTTCGGCCTCGTGGAGGGCTGGCGCGGCGGCATCCTCCACTGGGTGATGGCCGACGGGGCGGGCCGGCTCCATCGCGTGAAGATCATGGACCCGTCGTTCCTCAACTGGCGGCCGCTCTCGTACGCGCTGCTCAAGAACATCGTCCCGGACTTCCCGCTCTGCAACAAGTCCTTCAACCAGTCGTATTCGGGTAACGACCTGTGACGGGGGGTATACTGCGAGCATGAAAACCGGACTGATCGTTCTCGGGGTGATCGTCCTGATCGTGGTCGGCGGCATCGCCTGGGCGATCGGGATCAACAACCAGCTGGTGGCGCAGGAGCAGCTCGTCAACGAGAAGTGGGCCCAGGTGCAGAACGTCTACCAGCGCCGTGCCGATCTGGTCCCGAACCTGGTGGAGACCGTGAAGGGGTTCGCGACCCAGGAGCGGACGGTGCTGGAAGAGGTGACCAAGGCCCGCGCCAGCGTGGCCGGCATCAAGGCCACCCCCGAGCTGATCAACGATCCGGCCGCCTTCCAGAAGTTCCAGCAGGCCCAGGCCGAGCTGGGCGGCGCGCTCGGCCGGCTGCTCGTGACCGTCGAGCGCTACCCCGAGCTCAAGTCCAACCAGAACTTCCTCACGCTCCAGAGCCAGCTCGAGGGCACCGAGAACCGCATCGCGGTCGAGCGCATGCGCTACAGCGAGGCGGTGCGCGACTACAACACGCGCCTGCGGCTCTTCCCGGGCAGCGTGGTGGCCTCGCTGCGCGGCTTCAAGGAGAAGGCCTACTTCGAGGCCACCCCGGGCGCCCAGGAAGCCCCGAAGGTGAAGTTCTAGCGGCGCGACGGGCGGGAGGATCGTGCTCCGCCGCGTCGCGCCCGCGCTGCTGCTGCTGGTCCTGCTCGCCGCTCCAGCCGCGGCGGCCCTGCGTATCCCGCCGCCGCCAGACCGGCGGATCAACGACTACGCAGGCGCGCTCACCCCCGCCGACCGCGACCGGCTCGAGCAGGCCCTGATCGCGCGCGAGGCCACCAGCCGCAACCAGGTGGTGGTGGCGATCTTCCGCTCGCTCGAGGGCGAGAGCCTCGAGGACTACTCGATCCGGCTCGCCCAGGCCTGGCGGATCGGCCAGAAGGGCCTCGACAACGGCGTCATCTTCCTGGTGTTCCTCGACGATCGGAAGATGCGCATCGAGGTGGGCTACGGGCTCGAGGGCAGCCTGACCGACGCGGTCTCGTCCTCCATTCTTCGAGATGTCGTCGCGCCGCGCTTTCGCGCGGGCCAGGTCGCCGACGGCATCGGGGCCGGTCTCGACGCGATCGACCGCGCCATCGCCGGCACCTACGTCCGCCCGCCCGACGCGGGGAAGGGCCGGCGGCAGGGCGAGATCGGCGGGCGGGAGCTGCTCGCGCTCCTGTTCGTCTTCTTCCTGATCGTCGCCCTCGTGACGAACCGCATGCAGCGGGCGGCGCTGCGGCGCCGCGGGTGGACCGGCGGATCGACCGGCTGGGGCGGGCCCTTCATCGGCGGGGGCGGCCTCGGGGGGGGATGGGGCGGTGGGGGCGGCAGCAGCGGCGGCGGGTTCAGCGGGGGCGGCGGCAGCTTCGGCGGCGGCGGCTCGAGTGGGAGCTGGTGATGGCGCGACATCCTCGGTGGGTACGCGGCTTTCTCGGTGAGGCCGACCTCGCGGCGGTGGCACAGGCCATCGCGGCGGCAGAGGCGCGCACCTCCGCCGAGATCCGGGTGCACCTCGATCACCACTGTACCGGAGAGGCCCTGCCGCGGGCGGTGGCGGTCTTCGAGCGCCTTGGCATGCACCGGACCGCCGCCCGCCACGGCGTGCTGATCTACGTGAGCGTGAGCGACCACAAGCTGGCGGTGATCGGCGACCAGGGCATTCACGAGCGGGTCGGGCAGGCCTACTGGGAGCGGCTGGTCGAGGCGGTGCTCGCGCACTTCCGGGAGGAGCGTCCGCGCGACGGGCTGCTGCACGCGGTGGCCGAGGTGGGCGCGGTCCTGGCCCGGCACTTCCCGCGCCGGCGCGGCGACGTCAACGAGCTGTCCGATCAGGTGAGCATCGAGCCCTCGTGACGGGGGGCGGTCTCAGCGCCCGAAGCGGGCGCTCAGGCCGACGAAGGCCGACCAGTCGGGGCCGGGGCCGGCGAGCGTGGTGCGCATCCCGGCGTCGAGGGCCAGGCGCGACGTCAGCTTGTAGACCACCGCCAGCGTCGCGCGCAGGCTCGCGCGGCCGTCGCGCTCCTCCTTCGTGGCGAAGAAGAAATCCGCGATCGTGGCGAAGCGCTCGGTCGCCGCCCACGAGAACGAGGCCGACGCCACCCCCTGCGGGATGAAGCCTTCCGGGCGCGTCTGCCCGATCGCGGCCGCGCCGGCGTTCAGGTCGAGGCCGAGTCCCCACGGCAGCCCCAGGCTCGCCAGGAGCAGCGCGCCCGCATCCGGCCGCTCGCTGCCGATGGGGGCCCGCGCGACCGGCAGCTTCACGAACGGCCTGAGGGCGAGCGCCACCGTCGGCGTGCCGCTGTCCTCGGGCGGGGCGTAGAGCCGGTACTTGAGCGCGAGGGTGTAGTCACCGCTGCCGTGCTCGTCGTCGCCGGCGCGCTGCCACACGAAGGGCTCGCCCTCCAGCGAGACCTCGAGCCCGGCCAGCAGGCCGGCGCGCAGGGCCGCCTGCACGGTGAGCTGCTGCCGGGTGGGGCCCCCGCCGATCCGCTCGCGCTCGTACTCGAGGCCGGTCTCGAGCTGCAGCGCACCCGCGGGCACGAGCTCGGCGCTCGTGGTGAGATCCGGTCGGTCGGGATTGATGTCCTGGGCGAGGGCCGCCACCGGCCACAGACCGAGGAGCGCGCACGCGACGACGGCGATCAGAGGGCTCAAGCGGCCCATCATACACACCGCGGCCAGCCCCCGGGTGTCAGGCATTCTGCCACTGTCGGGCGACATGCCCGTCGAGCTCGCGTCGGTGGTCGAAGACTTCCGCAACATTTCTCGATATTTGACCACTGGCATGTCCGGTGCTTGCCTCCCCGGCGGATGCCGATCACGACGAGGAGGCTGCCATGAGACACCGGACCCAGATCGCGCTGCTCCTCCTGTTCCTCCTGGTGACCGCGGTCGCGCTGCCGACCATCCCGAGCGCCTCCGCCGAGTCCGCGTCCACCGACTGGGCCGCCCGGCTCCGGGCCATGGACGGGGCCCTCGCGCGGGGTGACGTGCCGGGGGCCCAGGCCTCGTGGCGCGAAGCCTACGCCGCGGCCCACGTCGGCCGCGGGTGGCCCGGCATGCTGGCGGTCGGCGACGCGGCCCTCCGGCTGGGTCGCGCCACGGGCGAGACCGCCCTCTACGAGGGCCGCGCCCGGCGAGTCTACCTGACCGCGCTACTCCGCGCGCGGCGGCATGCCTCGCTCGACGGCGTGCTCGCGGTCGGCGAGGCCTTCGGCCGCCTCGGCGACCGCGAGGTCGTGCAGCAGGCCCTCGCGGTGGCCACCGACCTGGCCGCGCGCTCGGGCGACGATCTGGCGCAAGGGCGCGTCCAGGTCTTCCGTAGCCAGTGGGCGCCGCCGCTCAGCTGATCCCCGGCCGCGCCGGGCGCGGGGGGCCCGTCGCGGCGCGTGGTATGCTCCCCCCGCCATGAATCGCGCCCTGATCCCCACTCCCGCGCTGCTGCTGGACCTCGATCGCTTCGAGCGGAACATCCAGAAGATGGCGGCCCACGTGAAGGCCGCCGGCAAGAAGCTCCGCCCCCACGCCAAGACCCACAAGTGCCCCGAGATCGCCCGTCGCCAGATCACGGCCGGCGCGGTCGGCGTCTGCGTGGCCAAGGTGGGCGAGGCCGAGGTGATGGCGGCCGCGGGCGTGCGCAACCTCTTGATCACGACCGAGGTGGTGGGCCCGGAGAAGATCGGGCGGCTCGTGGGCGTCCTCCGGCGGCAGCCCGAGACGCTGGTGGTGGTCGACCACCCCGACAACGTGCGCGAGCTGGGCGACGCGATGGCCAAGGCCGGGCTCGTGCTCAACGTGCTGGTGGACGTGGACGTGGGCGGCCGGCGTACCGGCATCCAGCCGGGCGAGCCCGCCCGCGACCTGGGCCGCCAGGTGATGGCGCAGCCGTCTCTCCACCTGCGCGGGCTGCAGGGCTACGCGGGTCACTGCGCGCATGTGATGGGCTTCGAGGAGCGGCGGCGCACCTCGCGGCGCTGGATGGGGCGGCTCATGAAGACGCGCGAGCTGTTCGAGAAGCACGGCATGGCGGTGGACATCGTGACCGGCGGCTCGAGCGGCACCTTCAACATCGACAGCGAGCTCGAGGGGATGACCGAGCTGCAGTCCGGCTCCTACTGCGTGATGGACCTCGACTACCGCCGCATCGGCAGCCCGCGCGGGGCGGCCTACGACGAGTTCGAGATGGCGCTCACCGTGCTCACCACGGTGGTGAGCGTGCCGAGCCAGGAGATGGCGATGGTGGACGGCGGCTTCAAGGCCTTTTCCACCGACCGGCCCTTCGTGCCGGAGGCGGTGGAGTGGCCGGGCGTGGAGTACTCCTGGGCCGGCGACGAGCACGGGCGGCTCACGACCGCGGAGCCGGAGCGGCTGCCGAAGCTCGGGCAGCTCATCGAGTTCTTCCCGCCACACTGCGATCCGACCATCAACCTCTACGACCGGATCTACGCGATGCGGGGCGACACCGTCGAGGCGGTCTGGGAGATCTCCGGGCGCGGCCGGTCCCAGTAGCGCGCGACTACCGCTCCCGGCGCCGTCTCCAGACCGCGGCGCCGAGCCCGGCCATCGTCGTGCCGAGCAGCGCCAGGGTGGCCGGCTCCGGCACCGGCTCCAGCTCCAGGTCACCGCTGAGGGTAAACGCGGCATTGAACGTGGTGCCGCTCACGATGTCGGTGCCGATCCTCAGCCAGTCCGGATCAAGATTCTCGTTGCGGATCCAGCTCTGCAGGTCCGGCGCGAAGGACGTGCCGGGCGCCACGATCGGACGGGGCGCGGAGAGCCAGAAGAAGTCGCCGCTGCCGAGCTGCACCTGGGGCACGAAGAAGTAGTGGTCGGCGGGCAGGGAGATCGGGGTCGTGAAGACGACGTTGAACTGCACCCGCTCGCCGGTCATCGGCCCCTCGCCGAGCGTGGTCTGGTTGGGAGACTTGTTGATCCCGTTCAGAACCGAGTTCGCGGTGGTGAAGCTCGCGGCCCCGATGCCCGGCAGGAAGGTCAGGGTGCCCGCGCTGCTGTCCCCCGAGGCGAACGCGACGTCGGAGGGTGAGTTCACCCGGGTGGGCACGTTGCCGGACGGGGGATCGTTCGAGTCCCTGGGGAAGACACGGTAGATCTCCACCACCACCTGCGAGACGTTGCTCAGGGGGGAGGCGCTCGGCAGCAGGCCCTGGAAGGTAGCGCTGGTCAGATTGAGGGTCCCGCCGCTCACCACGAAGTCGTCGCCGGTCTCGATCTCGACCTTGCCCGCGCTCGACGGGCGGGACGCGGTTCCGATCTTGCCGTCGACATCTCCAGTGCTGAAGAAGAAGGGCGTGGCGCCCGCCGGCCCCACCCACGCCAGGAGCGCGATCGTCAGGATCACGGTGACCGCACGGCTCGTCATGGTTGCATTCCTCCAGCGGCGGAAGTCAGATTGGGGACCGCCTTGGAGAGCAAGGGCGATGCCGAACCGGAGGGCGGATCAGACGCCAGTGTTTCCGACAGATTCCCTATCGTGGGGCGTGCACGCGATTGCAGGATCGCGCACACCGAGTTCACATTCCGTGCGACCGATTGCAGGGCGATCCCAGTAGGTCTGGAAGACCTCCCACGTCTCCTCGGGACTGCGCGTCTGGAAGATGCGGGCGCGGCACTCGGTGGCGTGTCCGAGCCCCTCCGTGTACCACGCGAGGTGTTTCTTCATCTGGATCAGCGCGTACTTCTCCCGGAAGTGCTCGCGGATCAGGGCCACGTGCCGCGCGATGGTCCGGGCCTTGTAGACGCGCCGGCCCTCGGGCGAGAGGGCCTCGAAAGCCTCGTCGAAGATCCAGGGGCTCCCGAGCGCCCCGCGGCCGATCATGACCGAGGCGCAGCCGGTCTCGGTGGCCATGCGCCGCGCCTCCGCCATCGAGCCCACGTCGCCGTTGCCGGTGACCGGCACCGAGACCGCCTCCACGACGTCTCGAATGATGGTCCACGGTGCGCGGCCGGTGAAGCGCTGCGAGCGGGTGCGCGGGTGCACCGTGATCGCGTTCACGCCCTCCGCCTCCGCCATCTGGGCGACCTCGACCGCGTTCAGGTGCTCGTCGTCCCAGCCGCCACGGATCTTGACGGTGAGGGGTACGCTCACCGCCTTGCGGAGCGCGCGCAGGATGCGCGAGGCCGCCGCGACGTCCCGCATGAGCGCGGCCCCCTTGCCCTTGCCGGTGATCTTGGGCATGGGGCAGCCCATGTTGAGGTCCACGATGTCGGCGCCCAAGACCTGGCAGCGCTCGGCCGCGCGGCCGAGCAGGTCGGGATCCTTGCCGAGGAGCTGCATCGCGAGCGGCCGCTCCGCGGGATAGTAGGCCGCGATGGCGTCGGCGTGCGGGTGCCCGGTCAGCAGCGCGGCCGCGTCCATCTCCTCCGAGGTGGTGAGCCCGCTGCCGCACTCGCGCGCGAGGAGGCGGAAGGGCGCGTTGGTGATGCCGGCCATGGGGGCCAGGCGGGCCAGCGCGGGAACGTCGACGGCGCCGATCTTCATGGGACGCCCAGTATACCCGCCCACAGCCCGCGGCGCTGCTCGCGGGCTAGGGCGGCGAGCTTGCGGAAGAGCTCGGCATGGCGCACGTTGGGCGGCACCGTCATGACCGCGGCGTAGCCCTGGCGCACCAGCTCCGCGTTGACCATCAGCTCGCCGCCGTCGGGCCGGCGCACCCACACGTAGGCGAGCAGGCGGCCGTAGCGGTCGCGGAGCTGCACGTCGGTCTCGAGCCGCACCGGCTCGTGGCCGAGGAGCCGCCGGTTCACCTCGGTCGCCGCGCGGCCGCCCGGCTCCTCGCCACGAATGGGATGGTGCACCTCCGGCGTGTCGATCCCGATGTAGCGCACCTTCTCCACTCCGCCCGCCAGCCGCACGTAGATGGTGTCCCCGTCGACGATCCGCACCACCGTGCCGGTTTCATCCCTCTCCCCCCTGGGGAGAGGGTAGGGTGAGGGGCCCGAGAGAGACGGCGAGACGACGGCGAGCAGCGAGGCCAGCGCCAGGAGGACGGCGAGCGCGCGCGCACGCATGGTGTATCAACCACGATACACCGAGGCCGCTATTTCTCGGGCTTCTCCACGGGGTCGGGGAGGCAGGAGTAGGACGCCATCCGGAGGGCCGGCGGCTCCTTCTCCCGGTTGCTGCGCTCCTGTTGGCACGCCTCGCGGGAGGGCCAGCCTCCGAGCCGGACGTTCACCAGGGCCCCCCAGGGGTCCTGACTTTGCCCCCACAGCACCCACGCACAGTCTGCGGGCGCCGACGTCGCGAGGGTGAGCAGACCCCACACCATGCTGGGGAGGATGCGGAGTCCGCGCGTCATCTTCATGGTGCTACGCGTGCCGGTTCGAGGCCCCGCGTCGTACCGGCGACTTACGCCCAGGCCGGGGTGATCGCGCCGGCGCGGTCGCGCCAGCAGGGGGCCCACGCGAGCGCCACCAGCCGCACCGCGATGTTCTGCCGCGCGGGCTTGAGCGCGAGGGTCTCGAGGGACTCGGTCAGCGGGTCGGTGCTCGCGCCGGCCGCGTCCGCCTCGGCCTTGAACTGGGCGTCGAGCGCGGCGATGGCCTCGTCGACCGCGGCCACCGTCTCCTTCGCGCGGCCCACGTCCTCGGTCTCCTTGAGCACGCGCCCGGCGCCGCGGGCGGCGGTGGTGGCCCGCCCGATCGTGGAGACGGAGATCGACTTGCGGCCGAGGAAGGCGCCCAGGATGGTGGCGCCGACCGAGATCGCGGTCTGGATGCCCTGCTGCTTGGCCTGCTCGCTCTCGCGCTCCACCGCCTGCTCGGCGCGCCGGCGGCGCTCCTGGAGCGCGGCGACCTTGGGCGCGTACTTCTGGCGCAGGGCCTCGCTCGCGCGGTCGCGCTCCTGCCGGGTGGACTCCTGCAGGCGCACCCGGAAGTCACGCTCGGACTCGCCCGCCTTCGAGACGACCTTCAGCGATGGGCTTCGCAGCAGCTCGACCTTCTGCGACTGGAGCAACCAGGCCGCGAAGTCCTTGCTCCAGCCGTCGTAGCTCTTCTTCTTGCCCGCGGCGGCGGGCAGCTCGGCGAAGCCCGCCTGGCCGTCGGGCGTCTGGGCCAGGTCCGACGTGGCGAAGCCCACCGCGGAGGCCTGGTCCCACGCCACCGGCACCGCCTCGTCGGTGATCGCGGTCAGATAGACCAGGTCGCGGCTCACATCGACGCCGCTCTTGGCGTCGGTGACCCGCACCTGGGCCGCTCCCAAGAGCATCGGTTGGTAGTAGAGCGTACAGCCGGCGGGCGCCGCGCCGTGCGCGGGGACGAAGTGCTGCGGGACGTCGGGCGGCAGGAGCGGACGCTGGCCGCCGCCGGCCGCCGCGGCGGCCGGGACGGCGTCGGCCGCGGCCGGCGCTGCGGCGGCGAGGGAGGCCATGCCGCGCGCCGCCGCGGCGGCCGGCCCGGGAGCGGGCGCCGCGGG
>JBGQHJ010000076.1:0-23122 GCA_041497895.1 Methylomirabilia bacterium | reverse complement strand
TCGTTCTGGGTCGGGATCCTGGTCATCCTCTTCCTGGTGATCTACTTCGGCTGGGGGCCGCCGCTCGAGTTCACCCCGCCGTGGGTGGACCCCTGGGCCAACTTCCAGCAGCTCGTCTGGCCGGTGGCGACCGTCGGGTACCGGTACGCGGCGGTCACCACCCGCATGACGCGCTCCACCGTGCTCGAGGTGCTGCGCGAGGACTACATCCGCACCGCGTGGGCCAAGGGGCTGCGGGAGCGCGCGGTGGTGATCCGCCACGCGCTCAAGAACGCGATGCTCCCGGTGATCACCCTGGTGGGCACCGAGTTCGCCTTCCTCATCGGCGGCCTGGTGGTGACCGAGACCGTGTTCACCCTCAACGGGGTGGGCCGCTTCGTGGTGGACGCGGTCGCCCACCGGGACTACCCGGTGGTGCAGGCCCTCGTCTTCCTGATCGCGCTCTGCTTCGTGGTCGTCAACCTCCTGATCGATCTCACCTACGCGTGGTTCGATCCGCGCATCCGATACCACTGAGATGGCCGTCGACAGCTCGCTCATCGGCAACACCGCGACCGCCCCGCTGGCGCCCCGGCTCACCTGGCCCGAGCAGGTGTCGAGCTTCGTCCGGGCCAAGCCGCTGGGCGCGGCGGGGGCGGTCATCATCCTGGCCATGCTGCTGGTGGCCCTCCTCGCCCACGCGCTCGCGCCCTACGATCCCTACCTGCCCGACTACGCGGCCCAGTTCTCCCGGCCCGGGGCGGACCACTGGTTCGGCACCGACGAGTTCGGCCGCGACGTGATGAGCCGCATCATGTACGGCGCGCGCATCGCGCTCTTCGTGGGCTTCGCCGCGTCCTTCGCCGGCTGCTCGCTCGGCGCGGCGCTCGGCGTGGTGAGCGCGTACTGCGGCGGCACGGTGGACCTGCTCCTCGAGCGGGTGATGGACGTCCTGCTCGCCTTCCCGCAGCTGATCCTGGCCCTCGCGGTGGCCTCGATCCTGGGCCCGGCGGTGCCCAACGTGGTGATCGCGGTGGCGATCCCGATCATCCCGCGGGCGGCGCGGGTGGTGCGGGCCACCGCGCTCTCGATCAAGGAGAACCAGTACGTGGAGGCCGCCCACGGTCTCGGGGCCAGCCACTACCGCGTGGTGGCGCAGCACCTGCTGCCCAACGTGTTCGCCCCCTACCTGATCATGCTGACCGCGCAACTCGGCACCGCGATCCTGGCCGAGGCCGCGCTGTCCTACCTGGGGCTGGGCGCGGCCGAGCCGACGCCGTCGTGGGGGCTGATGCTCTCGGGCTCCGCGCCGGCCTACGCCGAGAAGGCGCCCTGGATCGGCCTCTTCCCCGGCATCGCGATCAGCCTGGCCGTCTTCGGCTTCAGCCTCTTCGGCGACTCGCTCCGCGACGCGCTCGATCCGAAGCTGCGCGGCAAGTAGCTAGCGCAGCCGGAGACCGATGCGGCTCCATCGGGTGTGGCCGTCGCCGTCCGAGGACCAGTAGACCCAGACCGGGCGGCCGACGATGCGGGCCTGGGCCACCGGCCCCCAGTGGCGGCTGTCCTCCCCCGCGTTGCGGTTGTCGGCCATCACGAACACGGACCCGGACGGGATCTCGAGCCGGGCCACGTCGCGCGCCGCACGCGCTTCGTCGCTCCAGTCGGCATAGGGTTCGGGAACCGGGCGGCACCCGTCGAGCGGAGGCTCGCAGTTGATGTAGACCTCGTGCCCCTGGACCGTGATCTCCTCCCCGCCGAGCCCGACGATTCGCTTGACCAGGAGCTCGTTCGGATCGCTCGCGTCGGTGAAGACGACCAGGTCCCCGCGCGCCGGCCAGTGCGCCGCCTTGTCGATCAGGACGTAGTCGCCCACCTGGAGCGTCGGGACCATGGAGGTCGACGGGATCCAGACCCCCTCGAAGCGGTGCCGGACGGCGAGCGGCAGCGCGGCCGCGAGGGCCACCACCGCGAGGATGACGAGGCTCCAGAAGACGCGGCCGGAAGCGCCCACCGTCCACCACGGTAAGCTACCCATCCGGGTTCCCCGCGAGATTTCTCGGGCCCGCCCCGGACCGCCTGCTCCGTCAGCGCCACTCGAGACGCGCCGGCCTCCCCCCGGGGGGGGTCACATCCCCGCGGCCCGGTGTTGAGGGGCCGGGCACGGTGGTGCTAGGATCGCCCCGACGCCCGGGACCGGGCGCGCGGCTCATGACCCACACCGACATCAAGGGACTGGCGGTCTCCACCGCGTCCTCGGAGGCGCTCGCGGCCTACGAGCGCGGGCTCGATCTCTTCCTGCGCTGGCGCGGCGGCCCGATGGAGGCCCTCGCCCTGGCGGTGAAGGCGGACCCCGGCTTCGTCCTCGCCCACTGCGCGCGGGCCTTCATCGCCTGGCGCATGGGACAGGTCGCGGCGGCCTCGGCGGCCCACCGCGACGTCATGGCCCTGGCCGACCGGGCGCACGACGAGCGCGAGCGCGCGCACGTGGAGGTGGTCGACGCGCTCCAGCGCGGCGAGCGCGCGAGGGCCCAGGACCTGCTGGAGCGCACCGCCGAGCGCTATCCGCTCGACCGGCTGATCGTGCGCATCGTGGGCCTCAACTGCATCATGCAGGGCGACTACGAGGGCGGCATGGTCATCGCGCGCCGGAGCCTCGACGCGGATCCGGCCGAGCCCCAGTTCATGACCATGCTGGGCTTCTTCCTCGAGCAGTCGGGTTACAACGACGAGGGCCTCGCGATGAGCGCCCGCTCGCTCGCGCTCGATCCCACCAACCTCTACACCTACCACGCGGTGGGGCACGCCTATCAGGCCCGGGGCGACTATCCGCGGGCGATCGAGACGTTCGAGCGCGCCGCCTCGCTCGAGCGCCACACCCACGTGCTGTGGCATCTCGCCGACGCGCAGGCCATCCTGGGCCACGAGCGCATCACGCGCGACTACTGGGGCTCGACCACGCCCGCCCTGCCGCTCTACGAGCGCGTGCAGCTGCTCTGGCGGCTCGAGACCCTGCACCACGTCTCGACCCCGGACGCGGTCTGGAAGGACCTGGCCGCCGAGGCGGAGCGGCTGCTCGAGCACGCCGACGCCCTGACCATCTGGATGCACCACTGGATCGGCGTGGCCTTCGCCCGCGCCGGGGAGACGGCGAAGGCCGAGCGGCAGGTGGCCTATCTGAGACGGCTGCCCGAGGGCCGCGCGAGCGGGCACTGGTCCACGGTCGGCGCCGACATCCTCGAGGGCGAGCTCGCCATGGTGCGGGGCGACGACGCCGACGCGGTCGCGCGGATGGCGACCGCGATCGGGCGCATCCACGCCATGGGCGGCGGCAGCCGCGAGCAGAAGGACATCTTCCGGGACGTGTTCCTCGAGCTGCACCGGCGCCTCGACCACCCGCGCGAGGTGACCGCGCTCGCCCAGGAGCGCCTGCTGCAGAACCCCAACCACCTGCCGTCGCTTGCCGCGCTGGCGTGGGCCTACGGCCGCACCGGCCAGGCCGCGGAGCAACGGCAGGCGTGGAGCCAGTTCGTCCGCCGGGCGGAGACGGTCGGGCTCGCGCCCGACGCGCCGGCGCTGGCCCTGGCCCGGCACGCCACCGCGCTCGACACCTGAACCGAAAGTCGCGCCGCCGAGCGCGGCGCGCCGGGAGAAGATCATGCGCATCACCGCCGCGGTGCTCCACGACGTCAACAAGCCGTACTCGATCGAGACCGTGGAGCTCGACCCGCCCCGGCGCGGCGAGGTCCTCGTCAAGGTGGGCGCCGCCGGCGTCTGCCGCAGCGACCTCCATTTCCAGAAGGGCGAGGCGACCATCGCCCTGCCCGCGGTGCTGGGGCACGAGGGCTCCGGCACCGTCCTCGCGATCGGAGAGGGCGTCACCCTGGTCAAGCCGGGCGACCGCGTCATCCTGAGCTTCGTGCCCAACTGCGGCCACTGCCCCTCGTGCGAGACCGGCCGGCCGTACCTCTGCGACGAGCACGCGCGCACCACCGGCAAGCTCTTCGACAACACCTCGCGGCTGCACACCCTCGCGGGCCAGGACCTGACCCACATGGGCAAGGTGGCGTGCTTCGCCGATCACGCGGTCGTCCCCGAGACCGGCTGCGTCCCCGCGCCCGCCGGGCTCGACTTCCCCCAGATGGCCCTCATCGGCTGCAGCGTCACCACCGGCGTCGGCGCCGCGCTGTTCAACGCGGGCGTGCAGCCGGGGGATTCGGTGGCGGTGATCGGCTGCGGCGGGGTCGGCGTCAACGTCCTGCAGGGCGCGCGGCTGGCCGGGGCCACCACCATCGTGGCGGTCGACGTCAAGGCCGCCGCGCTCGACTTCGCCCGCAAGTTCGGCGCGACCCACACCGTGAACGCGCGGACCGAGAGCGCGGTCGAGCGCGTGAAGGCCATCACCGGCGGGGGCGCGCACTGGGCCTTCGAGGCCTACGGCGGCGGCGCCACCACCCGCATGGCCGTCGACATGCTGAGAAAGCGCGGCACCGCGGTGATCGTGGGCATCGCCCCGATCGGCGACGACGCGGTGATCGAGCCGCTGGTCATCACGCGAATGGAGAAGACCATCCGCGGCTGCTACTACGGCTCGGCCCGATCCCGCCAGGACATGCCGCGGATCGCCGACTGGTACGGCCGCGGCCTGCTCGACATCGACAGCCTCGTGACCCGGCGCTACCCCCTCGCCGACATCAACCGGGCCTACGAGGACCTCGACACCGACGCGGTCGGCCGCGGGGTCATCGTCTTCTGACGCGATGTCCCCGGCCGATACGTGATCGCGGGATCGGAGTACCCACTCTTGCTCTGGAGGCCTCGCCATGAGCCATAACGGCCACCTGGACGCCAGGACGCTTCACGCCCGCCTCACCCACCCGGTCATCGACGCCGACGGCCACTGGCTGGAGTACGGGCCGGTGATGCGCGAGGAGTTCCGGCGCATCGGCGGCGAGGCCGCGGCGGAGGGCCTGGCCCTGGCCAGCCAGCGCGTGCCCAACTCCCTCAAGATGACGGTGGCCGAGCGCGCCCGGCGCCGCGTCGGGCAGGAGGCGTTCTGGTCCTCGCCGTGCGAGAACACCCTCGACCGCGCGACCGCCATGCTGCCGCGGCTCATGTACGAGCGCCTCGACGATCTCGGCATCGATTTTTCAGTGGTCTATCCCACCGCCGGGTTGGGCTACCACCGCATGCAGGACACGCGGCTGCGCCGGGCCATCTGCCGCGCCTACAACGTCTTCGCGGCCGACCAGTTCCGCGGGCTCGGGGATCGCGTCATCCCGGCCGCGATCATCCCGATGTACACGCCCGAGGAGGCCATCGAGGAGATCGAGTTCGCGGCCACCCAGCTCGGCTACAAGGTCATCATGGTCGGCGGCATGATGCGGCGACCGGTGCCGGCGCTGGCCGAGGAGCGGCCCGACGCGGCGGGCCTGGTCGAGTGGTACGACGTGATCGGCCTCGACAGCCCCCACGACTACGACCCGGTGTGGATGAGGTGCCGCGAGCTCCGGCTGGCCCCGACCTTCCACAACGGGGCGCGCTCCATCCTGCTGCGCAACTCGCCGTCGAACTTCTGCTACAACCACATCGGCCACTTCGCCTCCGCGGGCCACGCGGTGGCCAAGGCGCTCTTCTTCGGCGGCGTCACCCGCCGCTTCCCGGACCTCAACTTCGCGTTCCTCGAGGGCGGGGTCGGCTGGGCCTGCATGCTCTACGCGGACCTGATCGGCCACTGGGAGAAGCGCAACGGTCAGGCCATCCAGTCGACGCATCCGAGCCAGCTCGATCGGGCGCGGCTGCTCGAGCTGGCCCAGAAGTACGGCCGGCCCGAGCTGGTCGAGGCGGTGCGCCGCGGCGAGGGGCTCGAGGGCGACTCGAACTCGACGCTGACCGGCGGGGTGGAGGACGTCGACGACTACTTCCGCTGCCGGATCGAGAAGAAGCAGGACATCCGGGACCTCTTCGTGCCGCGCTTCTACTTCGGCTGCGAGGCCGACGACCCCGCCAACGCCTGGGCGTTCAACGCCACCGCGAATCCGATGCGCGCCCGCCTGAACGCGATCTTCAGCTCCGACATCGGCCACTTCGACGTGCCGGACATGACCGCGGTCGTCCCCGAGGCCTACGAGCTGGTCGAGCACGGCCTGCTCACCGACGACGACTTCCGCGACTTCATGTTCGGCAACGCGGTGCGCTTCTGGGGCGAGGTCAACCCGGACTTCTTCAAGGGCACCGCGGTCGAGAAGGCCGCCGCCCAGGTGCTCGCCCGGCCGGCCGACCGGCCCCGCTAGCCTCCGACGCCATGGCCGACGTCACCCCCGCGGTCCGCGCCGACCTCGCTCCGACCGGTACGCTCCGGGCCGCCATCAACTACGGCAACTTCATCCTCGCCACCAAGGACAAGGCGACCGGCGAGTCCCGGGGCGTGGCCGTCGACCTGACGCGCGAGATCGGCACCCGGCTCGGCGCCCCGGTCGAGATCGTCGCGTACGACAGCGTGGCGGTCATGGGCGACGCGGCGCCGAGCGGGGTGTGGGACATCGCGTTCCTCGGCTCCGACCCGGCCCGCGAGAAGCTCATGAGCTTCACCGCCGCGTATCTCGAGATCGAGGCGACCTATCTGGTGCCCGGCGCGTCCCCGCTGCGGACGGCCGCCGACGTCGATCGCGAGGGGGTGCGCGTGGCCGCGCCGACCCGCGCGAACTACGAGCTCTACCTGAGCCGCAACCTGAAGCACGCGCGCCTCGTCTCGACCCCGGGCGGCGACGCGGCGTTCGAGCTGCTCGCGAGCGGCAAGGTCGAGGCCCTCGCCGGCCTGACCCAGGGCCTGCTCGGCCTCGCGCCGAAGCTACCCGGATCGCGCCTGGTCGAGGGGCGGTTCATGGGCGTGCAGCAGTCCATCGCGGTGCCGAGGGGCAAGGACGCCGGCCTGCGCTACCTGCGCGACGTCGTCGAGGACGTCAAGAAGTCCGGCCTCGTGGCCCGCGCCATCGAGCGGACCGGCGCGAAGGGCGTCTCGGTGGCGCCGCCCGCGCGGTAGCCCCCGGGAGGACTCGCGATGCGACTCGCCGGCAAGATCGGGATCGTGACCGCCGCCGCCTCCGGCATGGGGCGCGCCGGCGCCCGCCGCTTCGCCGCCGAGGGCGCCCAGGTCGCGGTGGTGGACGTGGACGCGGCCGGCGTCGCGCGCGTGGTGAGCGAGATCGCCGACGCGGGCGGCACCGCGTACGGCATCGTGGCCGATCTCACCAAGGACGAGGACTCGCGCCGGATCGTGTGGGACACGGTGAGCCGGTTCAAGGGCCTCGACTTCGTGTGGAACCACGTCGGGCACCCCGGGCCCGCCGCGGTCGAGGGCATCGACATGGTGGCCTTCGACCTCGCCATCGATCTCAATCTCCGCACCGTGCTGCTCACCACCGAGGCTGCGATCCCGGAGATGCGCGCCCGCGGGGGCGGCAGCCTGCTCTTCACCGCGTCCACCTCCGGGCTCCAGGGCTCCTCGTACAGCCCGGTCTACTCGATGTGCAAGTTCGGGGTGGTCGGCTTCGTGAAGAGCCTGGCGGTGCGGCTGGCCCCCGAGAAGATCCGGGTCAACGCGGTGTGCCCCGGCCCCATCGACACGCCGATGCTGCGCGTCTTCGTGGCGCGGCCGGACCAGAAGTCGACCGCCGGCATGGACCCGGAGGACCTGGTGCGACGGCGCGCCGCCGGGTCGGTGCCGCTCGGTCGCACCGGCCGGCCCGAGGAGATCGCCAACGCCGCGCTCTTCCTCCTGTCCGACGAGGCGTCGTTCATCACCGGGGCGGCGCTGCCGGTCGACGGGGGCGTGACCGCGGCCTGATGCCGAGGGTGCGCCGGGCTCTCGCGGCTCTCGCGCTCGCGGTGTGGGCGATCGCGACCGCGTCCGCCCCAGCCGCGCCCCTTCTCGAGGGCACGCACGAGGGCGCCGACTTCCTGATCGGCATGCCCGACAAGTGGAACGGCGGGCTCGTCCTGTTCGCCCACGGCTACGAGGGCGAGGGCGACGGCCGCGGGAGCGTGCGTGGCTCGCCCCTCGCGAGTCATCTGGCCGCGCGCGGCTATGCCTGGGCCGCGTCGGGGTACCGGAGCCGGGGCTACCGGCCGGACTGGTTCCTGGCCGACACGATGGCGCTGCGGGCGCGCTTCATCGCGCGGTTCGGCACGCCTCGATGGACCATCCTCCACGGGCAGTCGATGGGCGGCCACGTGACCATCGCCTCGCTCGAGCACCACCCCGAGGTCTACCAAGGCGGGCTCATCGAGTGCGGGATCGTCGACGGCGTCGGCCTGGTCGACTGGCTGTACGCCTACACCGCGGCCGCCGAGTACCTGTCCGGGGTGCGGCTCCTCGACGCGCCGAACCGCCCGGCGTTCAGCGCGCTGGTGAACGGCCCCTGGCTCGACGCGGTGGGCACGCCGGGCGCCTACACCGACCGCGGCCGACTCTTCGACAGCGTGGTGAAGCACCTGATGGGGTTCTCGGTCACTACTTCACCGCCTAACGCTTCAAATGAGCCGCGCGCCGCGGCCACATGACCGCACGCACCGTCTGGCGCGTCGGCTCCATTTGAATGTTAGACCGCATGCTTCATGAAACGTAGAACCTCGAACGATTTCCCTCCAGGCAGTGCCTCAGTATGCCTGGCGTTCAGGTTGAGTCCCTCGCCACGCGCCGCGTCAACCAGTGCCGTCGGTTCCACGAAGTGAAACAGCGACTCCAACGTTCGCAAGCTGGTGAACACGGTCGGTGTCACCGGCGGGCTCGAAGCGGACGGCGCCTGAAGGATGACGCTGAGCACACCGCCGGGCCGTAGTGCCACGGCGACACGAGGCAGCAGCACGGGCCAGGCTACGTACTCGAATATCAGTCCCGCGTGGACCAGATCGTACGCCTCTCGCCCCAGCTCGATGTCGGTCACATCACCAGGCCTGACGTCAAGTTCGAAGGCCGGATTCGGAAAGCGTTCGCGAAGACGAAGCAGATACTTCGGATTGACATCGACGACGACGACGCGTGACGTGACGGCCGGGTTGACATGTTCCAGCCCGTTGCCCGTTGAACAGCCGAGAACGAGCACCACATGGGGTCGAACAGTCTCAAGAGCTTCACCCAGCAACCGACCGAGTACCGGTCGCTGACCCACGGCCGGACTACCCATGTGACCAACGTAGTCGGCTTCCGGAATATCAAGCCAGGGATTGCTCATCTTCGCCGTACGTGGGTGACGGTCTAACGCTATCGATCCTGAACTGCGTTATTCGATAACGCTGGTCTGTATATCATGGTCGCTCGAGCCATGGGCCGATCCTAGCACGACCGCCATCTCCTCGTTGACCGCGGGAGGTCAAACGAACGACAATGCCCCACCATCTCCCCGAGGAGGCCACCGATGCCGAAGCACGACCCGCTGCTGCCCCAGATCGAGCAGTTCATCCACGACAACCCGCAGGGGGTGCTGACCTCGTTCCGGCGGAACGGCATGCCCCAGCTCAGCATCGTCACCGTCTACCCGCGCGACGGCGGCGTGGGCATCTCGATCACCGAGACGCGGATGAAGTTCAAGAACCTGCTCCGCGACCCGCGCTGCTCGGTGCTGATCTCCCACGCCGACTGGTGGTCGGGCTTCCTGGTCTTCGAGGGCCGGGCCGAGCTCACCCACTCCGGCAACACCGACCCGGAAGCGCTCCGGCTGGCCCGACGGCACATATTCAGCGCCACCACGCGCCGGCGCAGCCGGGACTGGGAGGAATACGACCGCATCACCGCGGCCGACAAGCGCGTCGCGATGGTGCTGCGGCCCGATCACGTCTACGGCACCGCGCTGGCCAAGATGCGGGAGGCGGCGGCGAAGTAGGCGCCCACCGGCCTACCGATCGATGGCCAATGCGCTCACGGTGGCCCGGCTCCTGCTGGCCCTGCCGTTCGCGGCGTGCATGGCCGCTCCCGATGCGCGGCACGCGGCGTGGGCCGCGGTGATCCTGGCCGCGGCGATCGCCAGCGATCTGGCCGACGGGGCGCTCGCCCGCCGGCTCGGCACCGCGTCCGCGGCCGGGCGCCTCCTCGATCACACCGTGGACGTGCTCTTCGTCACGACCGGGCTCGTCGCGGCCGCCACCCGGGGGGCGGTTCCCTGGATCCTGCCCGTCCTCGTCGCCGCCGCCTTCGCCCAGTACGCGATCGACTCGTACGTCGTCGCCCGCGCCCGCGAGCTCCGCCCGAGCCGCCTCGGACGCTACAACGGCATCCTCTACTTCGTGCCCCTGGGCGGCGACATCACGGTCCGCCTGGGCGGCCACGTCCTCCGGCCGCTCCTCACCGCCCTCGTGTGGCTGCTCGTCGCGAGCACGCTGCTCTCGATGGGCGAGCGGCTGATCCTCGCGGTCACCGCGGGCCGGCGAAGAGCGCCCGCGTCGCCCGACGGAGAAACACGAGCCCGACCGCCGCGTTGAACAGCACGAAGAAGTTGTGCTGGACGAATCCGAACGCGGTCATCTCGCCCGGGCGGTCGGGGAAGAGGAGGACCCAGAGGACGATGGCCACCGAGTGCATGGGGCCGGGAGTGGCCGCCCCGAAGAAGATGACCGGGAGGTAGCCGAGCATCTGCCGCATGCTCGTCGGGACGCCGAAGAGCCCCAGGGCGAGGGTGTACACGACGACGGCGGCCAGCATCGCGGGCGAGCGCAGCGCGATCACGCCCGCGTAGTGCCAGACGGTGGCCTGCCGGAACGCGCGGAAGAGCGGCCGCTCGCGCAGCGCGCGGCCGACCGCGAGCCGGCCGGTGAAGAACAGGTGGAAGAGGACGAAGAACGCCACCGACGCCGCCGCGACCCAGGGGATGGCGTGAAAGACCGCCGGGAAGCGCTCCCACTGGAGCAGGACGCCGACCGTCGCCCAGCCGAGCAGGTAGTAGTACTCGCAGAACATGATGAAGAGCATGCTCGAGCCGACTTCCCAGGCGGGAATGCCCTCGCGACGGCTCACGTAGAGCGCGATCGCGCCCTTGCTCACCTGCTCGTTGACGATGGAGAGGATGTAGGCGCTGGCGCGGATCGGCAGCACGTCCCGGTAGCGGAGCCGCGCGTTGAACCAGGAGATCACCCGCCAGACGACGAGGCTGTCGACGAGCAGGAAGACCAGGCAATAGGGCAGCATCAGCGCGAGCCACCTGAGCCAGCTCACCTCTCCGAAGACCGCGGCGAGGTAGGGAAGGAGTCGGCGACCGTCGGCCGCCGCGGCCCGATCGAGCCGCACGTAGAGATAGGCGAAGCAGGCGGCGGTGACGAGCCAGGGCAGGAGCCGCTGCCAGAGCGGCGGCCGACGCCTCGGAGCGGAAGCGGGGGCGCTCACGCGGGCGGCTCCGGCTCGAGGCCGTGCCGAATCATCTCGTCGAGCGAGGTCAGGCGGAGCCCGAGCGCGGTGGCGGCCGGCGCCGGATCGAGGCTCGTGTCGGTGGTGATCACCTCGAGAGCGTCGGGGGAGAAACCGGGGCCGGCGAGGCGCCGGCGGAGCGCGAGCGCCACGTGGACGAGGCGCGTGGGAACCGGCCAGACGCGCACGCGTCGGGCCGCGAGCTGCGCCGCCCGGCCCAGCAGCTCACGCTGCGAGAGCGAGACCGGGCCGACGAGGTCGAGGATGCAGCCGGGACCGAGGGCGGGATCGGTGGCCGCCAGCGCCGCCCGCGCGAGGTCCTCGACGTCGAGCGGCTGCTGGAGCGCGCGGCCGCCCCCCGGCATCACCGCGACGGCGTGGCTCAGGTGACGGCGGAGCGCGGCCGCCCCCTCGGTTCCGCGCCCGAGGAGCAGGGGCAGCCGCAAGATGGCGTAGGCGAGTCCCGAGGCGCGGACGGTGCCCTCGGCCACTCCCTTGCTCCGCCAGTAGCGGTTCGTCGCGGCCGGGTCGGCGCCGACCGCGCTCGCGAGGACCAGGCGGGGCACGCCGCTCCGCCTCGCCGCCGCGACCACGCCGCGCGCGGTCTCGACGTTCGCCTCCTCGTACGTGGAGCCCGGTCGCTCGACGAGGATCCCGGCGAGGTGGATCACCGCGGCGGCTCCCCGGAAGGCGGCCTCGAGGGTCGCGGGGTCGGCGTAGGAGACGCGCGCGACGCGGCTCCCCGAACCGGGGAGCGGGCCGAGCGCCCGCTCCGCCCCGTCGGAGCGGACCGCGGCCACGATCCCTCGCGGCGGGGTCTCCCGCGCCGCGCGACGGAGGATGGCCCGCCCGGCCGCGCTGTTGGCGCCGGTGATGACGACGGTCAAGCGGCCGGCGAGCCGGGCAGGACGCGGAAGAGATACACGCTGCTCGTGGTCGGGACCCGCTGGCCCGGGTATTTCTTGCTCTTGCTCTCCAGCACCGCCGCCCGCTCGACCGGGTCGGTCACGAGCGCCACGGTCCGGTCGTAGATCCGGCCCCCGATCTTCAGGCGCACGTGGGGATCGCGCATGACGTCGGCGGTCCACAGCTTGCCCTTCGGGAACGGAGAGCCTTCGCGGAAGACGGACGTGAGGTAGAGCTGGCCGCCGTGGGCGACGCACGTGATCGTCACCGAGTGGGGCAGCAGGTACCGGGTCCGCGTCTGGAGGTAGATGGTCGGGTACTGATCGGTGAAGGACCAGTCGATCACGGGGGTGGTGGCGCGCTCGCCGGCGAGCCAGAGGCCGGGGCGGCGCTCGTGCGGATCGAGGCCGACGACGCGCAGCACCAGAAGCGCCACGACGGCGCAGACCACCACGACCGCGACGCCGATCACGAAGAATCGTTTCATGCGCGAGCCTCCCCGCGGGTCAGGCGGTCAGCAGACGGTGGGTGGGAGCCAGGAGGCGCTCGATGGGCAGCCCGTGAGAGCAGGCGCCCTGGCACGGCCTGGCCGCGCAGGACAGGCAGGGCGCGGCGCCGCCCGCCAGCCGCGCGTACTCGTCGCGGGCGAGCCGCGCGTCGCCGTAGTCCACCGCGTACATCCGGGTCCGCAGCACCTCGCCGATCGGCACCCCGTAGGGGCACGCGCTCAGGCAGTCCTGGCAGCCGTGACGGCACTGCGACGCGCCGTGCATCCGCGCGTAGCGGCGCAGGAGCGGCAGGTCCTCGCTCGCGATCGATTGCCAGCCCGAGGCGCCGAGGTACTCGTCGATCCCGTCGCGGCCCGTCATCGAGATGATGAGCGCGTCCACGTTCTTGCTCGAGAGCACCCAGCGCAGGGCGGCCTGGGCGAAGGTGGCGCCGCCCCGCTCGAAGGGGCGCATGTCGTTCAGGCGCGCCCCCATCAGGACCTTCATGGCGATGACGCCGACCCCCTTGGCCTTCGCCTTCTGCAGCACCCGCGGCAGATCGGGCTGCCGCGCGATGAAGTCGAACGAGCGCGTGAACTGCTGGTAGAACGCCGGATCCTGGCCGAAGTTGTGGGCCGCCAGGATCACGTCGACCGCGTCGGTGTCGAGCGCGTGGTCCAGGCAGGCGATCAGGCGTCCCGCGTGGCCGGACATGCCCACGAACCGGATCTTGCCCTGCTGCCGGGCGCGCGCGGTGAACTCGCGCCACTCGGGGTTCTGGAGCCGCTCGACGTCGTTGACCGCGTGATTGAAGTAGACGTCGACGTAGTCGGTGCCGAGGCGCCGGAGGCTCTGCTCGAGCGAGCGCATCAGCGAGTCGCGGCCGTCGGTCGGGCTCGCGTAGGTCTTCGACGCGATGTGGACGCGGTCGCGCTTGCCGCGCAGCGCCCGGCCGATCGTCGTCTCCGACTCCCCGCCGCGGTAGCTGTCGGCGGTGTCGAAGTAGTTGATGCCGCGGTCGAAGGCGTGGCGGACGGCGTCCTCTTCCTGCGCGCCGAGCCGGCTCCCTCCGAACGAGACGTCCGACACCCGCAGGCCGGTGCGGCCGAGCGGCGCGTAGCGGCGCACCCGGACCTGGCCACCCGGCTGGGCCCAGGCCCGCAGCGGCAGTGCGCTCAGCCCGAGGCCGGCCAGCGCGCCCCGCTGCAGCCACTCGCGTCGCCCGATCCGGTCGTCACCGTCCGGTGTCTTCATCGCTCCCCCCCTGCTTGGCCACGGATCCGGGCCCGCCTTCGGTCAGGCCGCGGCGCCCGGCCCCCGCAGCAGGCGGCCGGGCAGCCGTCCGGTCGGCGTGCCGTTCTCGAGCGTGACCTCGCCGTTGACGATGGTGGCCGCGATGCCCTCCGCCTTCTGCACCAGGCGCCGGGCCCCGCCCGGCAGGTCGCTCTCGACCGTCGGCATCGCCGGCCTCACCCGCGCGGCGTCGAACAGCACGAGGTCGGCCCGGTAGCCGGTCCGGAGCAGGCCGCGGTCGGCCAGGCCCCAGGCGGCCGCGTTGTCGAAGGCGAGCTTGCGCACCGCCTCCTCGAGCGTGAACGCGCCCTTCCCGCGCACCCAGTAGCTCAGCATGTGGGTCTGGAGCGACGAGCCCATCTCCTGGCAGACGTGGGCGCCCGAGTCCGAGAACGTGGCCAGGGTGCGCGGGTGCCGGAGCATGCCGAGCAGGTGGTCCGGGTGCTCGTTGACGATCGGCTGCACGAACACCTGGTTGTCGTTGGCGAGCGCGAGGTCGATCATCACCTCGACCGGATGCTTCCCCTGGGCCGCCGCGAGCTGGGCCACGGTGGGGTCGTTCCAGTCCACGTCCTTCATGGCGTAGAGGTTGTCGTAGTCGGGCCGGCGCGGATCGGTGGTCGCGGCCCCGCCGCCCTGGAAGACGTTGTCGCGGGGCTTCATGTGCGCCTCCTCCGCGATCAGCGTCCGCCGCGTCGCCTCATCGCCGAGCCGCCGCTTCTGCTCGGCCAGCGGGAGGCGTCGGAGCTCGCGCCACGCCGGCAGCACGTCGAAGGGTAGATACGACTTGAGCGAGAAGATCGCGTTGATCGAGCGCGTGCCGGTCTGCCCCCACACGCGGGCGCCCGCCGCCGCGCACTCGTCGAGGTACTCGAGCTGGTAGGTCCAGGGGTTCGGGTCCACGCCCTGGCGGCTCGAGATGGTGCCGAACATCACCGGCCGCCCGCTCTCGAGCGCCACCCGCTTGAGCCGGGCCAGGAACGCCCGCTGGGCCGCGCCCCCCGAGATGTCCGGCCCGACCTGGAAGATGCCGGCGCCGAGCTCGCCCATGACACCCACGAGCCGGTCGACCTCCGACCAGTCGGCGATGCGGCTCGGGACCGGGGTGTCGTCCGGCGTCACGTGGGTCGTCGAGCGGGAGCTCGAAAAGCCCATCGCCCCGGCGCGGATCGCTTCCCGGACCGCGGCGGCCATGCGGGTGAGATCGTCCTCGGTGGCGGTCTCGGAGAGCGCCCGCTTGCCCATGACGTACATGCGCAGGGCGGAGTGGCCGATGTAGGCGCCGTAGTTGATGGCCTTGGGCAGGCGATCGACGGTCGCCAGGTACTCGGGGAAGGTCTCCCACGTCCAGTCGATGCCGGTCAGCATCGCCTCGGTCGGGATGTCCTCCACCGCGGTGAGGCAGCGGGCGAACCACTCGCGCTCCTCCGGCCGGCACGGCGCCAGCGCGAAGCCGCAGTTGCCCATGATCACGGTGGTGACCCCGTGCCAGCAGGAGCAGCTGCCGATCGGGTCCCACGCCACCTGGGCGTCCATGTGGGTGTGGCCGTCGACGAAACCGGGCGCGACGATGAGGCCGTCGGCGTCGATGACCCGCTCCGCCGTCGACCGGATGCGCCCGATCTCGACGATGCGGCCATCCCGCACGCCCAGGTCGCCCTGGTAGCGCGCCCCGCCCGTGCCGTCGACGATCGTTCCGCCGCGAATCAAGAGATCGAGACCCATGCTGTCCTCCCTCCGCTCCTCGCGAAGGCCCGGAAGAGTCGGGCTCGCGCGACGGCCGCCGCTCATTGTACCTGGATGGCCCGCTCCAGGCGTCGCGCGATCTCCTGCTTGGGCTGGACGCCCACCAGGCGGTCGACCTCGCGGCCGTCTCTCAGCACGAGCAGGGTCGGGATCGAGCGCAGGTCGAAGCGCGCCGCGGTCCGGGGATTGTCGTCCACGTTGAGCTTCACCACCCGGACGCGGCCCGCCAGCTCGTGGGCGAGCTGGTCGATCACCGGCGCGATCATGTGGCACGGCCCGCACCACGGCGCCCACGCGTCCACCAGCACCGGCAGCGGCGAGCGCTCGACGTCCTGGGCGAAGCTCGCGTCGGTCACCGGCTGGGGCGTGCCGACCGGGAGCGGGGCCCGGCACTTGCCGCAGACCGGCGCGAGCCCCTGCGCGACCCGGGCGGGCGGAACCCGGTTGGTGGCCCCGCAGGCCGGGCAGGCGACCAGCAGCGGCTCCATCGCTAGCGAGCCGCGCCGGCCGGCGCGTGGACGAACGGGAGCTTGGCGAACTTCGCGCGGTCCACCTCGATGACGAGGGTGACGCCGCCGGCGTTCCGCCACGGGAACTCCTTGCCGGTGTACTTGCGCGCGGTGACGTCCTTCACCGCGAAGGACGGGTCCGGGCGGAACTCGACCACCCGGCCGCGAAGCTGGGCCTCGGTGTAGGGATCCTTGACGTCCACGATCGAGAGCGCCACCCGGGGATCCCGCCGCGCGTTCCGCGCCTTGAGCGAGCTCTCGCCCGTGCCGACGAGGATGCGGTCGCCTTCCCGCATGACCCAGACCGGGGCGTTCTGCGGCGAGCCGTCGGGCATGATCGTCGCGAGGTGGGCGAAGTTGGGTCCGTCGATCAGCTTCCGCACGTCGTCGGACAGCGCCATGGCCATGCCTGCCTCCTTGCCGGGGGTCGAGCCTCGGTCGCCATTCTGCCCCTGCCCGGGCGACGACGCCACCTCTCGTCGAGGCGGGCAAGCCGGTCGTGCGCGCCATCCGGGCAATGCGCTATGATCCCGCCGATGCGCCTGCAGGGTCGGGTGGCGGCGATCACCGGCGGCGCGCTCGGTATCGGGCGCGCGACCGCGCTCCTCTTCGCCGAGGAGGGCGCGACGGTCGCGCTCGGCGACGTGCAGCTCGAGGCGGCCCAGGAGGTGGCGCGGGAGATCGGCCGGCGCGGCGGCAAGGCGATCGCGATCGGCCTGGACGTGGGCGACGCGGCTGCCGTGCAGGCCTTCGTGGACCGCGTGGCCCGCGAGCTCGGCCGGCTCGACGTCATGTTCGCCAACGCGGGCATCGCCCACTCCGCGCCGTTCCTCGAGCATCCGGAAGCGCAGTGGCACCGGGTGCTGCGGGTGAACCTCACCGGGGTCTTCCTCTGCTGCCAGGCCGCGGCCCGCCAGATGGTGCACCAGGGCGGCGGGGGGCGGATCATCACCACCGCCTCGATCAACGGCTTCCGCGGCGTCGAGAACCTGGTCGGCTACAACGCGGCCAAGGCCGGCGTCATCGAGCTGACCCGCACCATGGCGGTGGAGCTGGCGCAGCATCGCATCGCGGTGAACGCGATCGCCCCGGCCCAGATCGACACCCGGCTCACCCGGACCCTGCCCGAGAGCGCGCGACGCCGGCGGGTGGAGCGGATCCCGATGGGGCGCTTCGGCGAGCCCGAAGAGGTCGCCCGGGTCGCGCTCTTCCTGGCCTCCGACGACGCCAGCTACGTCACCGGCCACACCCTCGCGGTGGACGGCGGCTACCTGGCCGGCGGCCTCTGGTCCGGCGCCCCGGGCGCTGCCCCGCCTGGTGCCGCGCCCGGCTAGGCCGCCCCGCGGTGGATCAGGCGCTCGACGACGTCACAGTGCTCGACCTGGGCCAGGTCATCGCGATGCCCTTCTGCACGATGCTGCTCGCCGACATGGGCGCGCGGGTGATCAAGGTCGAGTCGCCGGAGCGGGGGCGCGAGCGGGTGTCGCTCGGCGTGAAGCGGCGGCGCGACGGGGTCGAGGAGCGGGTGCCGGCCGCGCAGTACCGCGATCGCAACAAGCTCGGCGTCACCCTGGATCTGAAAACGGAGACGGGCGTCGAGCTGTTCCGCGAGCTGGTCAGGCACGCCGACGTGGTGAGCGAGAACTTCAGCGTGGGCACCATGGAGCGCCTCGGCCTCGGCTACGAGGAGCTGCGCCGGGTGAACCCCGGCATCGTCTACGCGTCGATCACCGCGTTCGGTCAGACCGGGCCCTACGCGCCCCAGCGCGGCTACGACATGCTGGCGCAGGCGATCAGCGGGTACATGAGCATCACCGGCGATCCCGACGGGCCGCCCACCCGGTCGGGCCAGTCCATCTCGGACTACTACGCGGGCATGCTCTGCGCGTTCAGCATCGTCTCCGCGCTGCACTACCGGCAGCGCACCGGCCGCGGGCAGCGCATCGACCTGGCCCTGCTCGACAGCCTGGTGGTGGCGCTCGACAACCTCGGCGAGCGCTACACGGTGGGCGGCGAGATCTTGAGCCGCGCCGGCAACGTCTCGTTCGCCGGCTCCGCCACCGGGATCTACCCGGCCGCCGACGGTCACGTGGCGGTCGCCGCCTCGGCGAGCAACGCGATCTGGGCGCGCTTCTGCGCGCTCATCGGCCGCGACGAGCTGACGCGCGACCCCGGCTTCGCCACCGCGGCGGCCCGGCGCGACCGGCGCGACGAGATCGCGGCCATCATCCAGGCGTGGACCGGCCCGCGCCCCAAGGCGGAGGTGGTGCGCGTCCTCGCGACGGCCGGCATCCCGGCGGCGCCGGTCAACAACGTGGCCGAGATGGTCGCGGACCCCCAGGTGCAGGCGCGCGAGATGTTCGTGCAGCGCGACCATCCCGTCTTCGGCCCCCTGACCACCACCGGGACCCCGCTCAAGCTCTCGGAGACGCCCGGGCGCGTGCGCTGGCTCGCGCCCATGCCCGGCGAGCACAACGAAGAGGTCTTCATCGGCGTTCTCGGGCACTCGCGCGACGACCTCGAGCGCTGGCGCGCCGAGGGCGTGATCTGAGCCATGGCCTCGAGCGGCGTGGTGATCGTCGGCGGCGGCATCGTGGGGGTGGTCACCGCCTACTACCTGGCCCGGGCCGGCGTCGCCAGCGTCGTGGTGGAGCGCGACGCCATCGGCAGCCACGCCTCCGGCTTCGCCTACGGCGGGCTCAGCCCGGTGACCGGCGCCGGCATCCCCGGGCCCCTCGCCGAGGTCGCGCAGGCGGGGATGCGGCTGCACCGCGAGCTGGCCGAGCGCGTCGTCGCGGAGACGGGGATCGACATCGACTTCCGGGTGCGCCCGTCACTCGCGCTGGCGTTCACCGAGGCGGAGGCGCGCCGTCTCCAGGCCGCGCTCCCCTGGCAGCAGCGGCAGCCCGGCTACACCGCGCGCTGGCTCGACGGCGCGGAGGCCCGGCGGGCGGAGCCGCGGATCTCGGAGGAGGCAATGGGCGCGGTCTCGATCGACGGCACGGCCGACGTCGAACCCTATCGCCTCGTGCTCGCCCTCACCCGCGCCGCCGAGCAGCTCGGCGCGAGCGTGCGTCACGGGCGGATCACCGGCCTCCGGCGCGAAGGCGCGAAGGTCACGCACGTGGTGCTCGAACGAAGCGAGATCGCCTGCGACACGGTGGTGCTGGCCCTCGGGCCGTGGAGCGCGGAGGCCTCGTCGTGGCTCGACCTGCCGATCGAGATCCGTCCCCTCAAGGGCCAGATCCTGCGCCTGCAGGCGCCCGGGCCCCCGGTGCCCTGCTCGGTCGGCTGGGGTCACAACTACGCCACCACCAAGCCGGACGGTCTCCTGTGGGCGGGCACCACCGAGGAGGAGGCCGGCTTCGACGAGGAGACGACGCGCGAGGCGCGCGACGAGGTCGGCGCCGCGCTCGTGAAGATGCTGCCCGCGATGGCCGACGCTCACGTCGTCCACCAGACGGCCTGCCTGCGACCGGTGGCCTCCGACGGCCTGCTGCTGCTCGGGCGCGTACCGGGTTTCGACTCCGTCTACATGGCGACCGGGGCCGGCCGCAAGGGCATCCTGCTCGGCCCGGCCATGGGCCGCGCGGTGGCCGACCTCATCCTGACCGGCAAGACCGGGCTCGCCCTGGAGGCCTTCTCGCCCGCGCGCTTCGCGCAGGCGCCGCGCTGATTCCCCCTACCCGTCGCCGGTCGCCCGGCGCACGGGCACCCGGACCGGGACCTTCATCGCGCGGCTGATCCGGCAGCCCTCGGCCGCTTCCTGGAGCCGGGCGAGCTGCGCGTCGTCGAAGGTGCCCTCCACGAGCAGCTCGCCCTCGACGCCGGTGATCTGCCCCTGCGCTTCCGTCGCGGTGAGGCGGGCGCGGAGGCCGCGTAGCGGCCACTGCTGGCGCTCGGCGAACCGCCGAACGTTGGAGATGCGTCAGGCGCCGATGGCGCTCAGCAGCAGCTCGGCGGGCGAGGGCGCCTCGTCCCCGCCCCCCGCCTCCGCCGGCGCGTCCATCGCCACCCGGTGCGGACCCACCGCGGCCTCGATCTTCATCGCCTTCACCCACTGCATCGTCACCGCCCTGCCCATGGTCTGCGCCTCCCGTCTCCCGCGCGCGCCCGTTCGGGGCGCGGGGTCATGGCATCGCGGCCAGCGCCTTGCGCCCGACCGCGGTGTCACGCAGGTGGAAGAAGTCCAGCACGTTGCCACTCGCGATCCGGAACGCCTCGTCCGCCGGCACGCCGGCGAGCAGGCGCTCGGCGAACGGGCGCGTGTTGGGCCAGTCGCACTCGATGTGCGGGAAGTCGGTGGCGAACATGATGTGGTCGACGCCCAGGTGGTGTCGCAGCTCGATGGCCACCCGCTCGACGTGCTGCACGCTGAAGGAGATGTGCCGCCGCACGTACTCGCTCGGGCGCTCCGCGGGCGGCCGGAAGCCGAGCAGCCGCTCCGACCAGTAGCGGTGCCGCTCGTACCAGTAGTCGGCCTCCTCCATCCAGAACGGCACCCAGCCCAGCCGGGTCTCGGCGAAGAAGATCTGCAGATCGGGCAGGCGATCGAACACTCCCGACAGCGCGAGCTGCGCCAGGCTCAGCGCGGGCGCGATGCCGAGGAAGGGCAGCGCCACCCAGTCCACGATGCGGCGCGGGCCGACCTTCCTGAGCGTCTCCGGATCGGCGCCCGGGTACTCGAAGGTCGGCTGGGTCGCGCGCGGGCCGAGCCGGTCGAAGCCGACGTGGACGGTGAGCGGCATCCGCATCGCGATCGCCTCGGCCCAGAACCGGTCGTCCTCCGGGGTCGGGTACGTCTTCCCGCTCGGGAAGACGCCGAGGTTCACGCCCCGGAGCCCGAGCTTCGCGCAGTGGTGGAGCTCGGCGATGGCATCGTCGAGACCGGACCACGGGATGACGCCGAGGCCGATGAGCCGATCCGGCGCGACCGGGCAGTACTCCTCCCCGAGCCAGTCGTTGTAGGCGCGCACCGTCGCGCGATAGAGATCGTCGTCGGCGATCCCGCGCCAGAGCCGCGGCCCCACCTGCATGTTGGGGAAGAGCACCTCGGCCAGCAGCCCGTCCAGGTCCTGCTCCCGCAGGCGCTGCTCGGGCGGGCCGACGCCGGCGGTGTCGTCCACGGTGGCGCCGAACGGCTGCCACGTCTCGTTCGTCCGACCGGCCCGGAGGTCGAGGAAGGGCGCCGGATACGGCGGCTGCCCCTCGACCACGAGCGCGTCGCCGCCGTCCGGCAGCTTGACGGTGCGCGGAGCCCGCTCGCGGAACCGGACCGGCATCCGGGGGGTCCAGCGCTCGGGCCGGACCTCGAGATGCCCGTCGCTCGAGATCAGCGGCGGGAGCGCGACCGCCGGCATCAGCGGAACCGCGCGATCACGTCCTTGCCGTAGCGCAGGACGTCGTCGGGCGTCTTGACCTGCGCGGGCAGGCCCGCCGCGGCGCTGACCGGCACCGCGACGCGCGCGACGCCCTGCCGCGCCAGCGCGTCGATCTCCGCGACGTCGGCCGGCGCCGCCACCGTGATCTCGATGGCCTTCGGATCGCGCCCGGCCGCCTCCGCCGCGCGCCGCATCTCGTCGAGCAGGCCGGGCGGCGGGGTCCGGGCGGGAAAGTAGCCGTCGCCGAGCCGCCCCGCGCGCCGGGCCGCCGCCACCGTGTCACCGCCCACCACGATCGGGATGTGGCGCTCGGGCGGCCGCGGCCGGCAGAACACCTGGTCGAACGAGATGAAGCGCCCCTTGAACGTCGCGCACTCCTGGCTCCAGAGCGCGCGCATCGCGGCCACGTACTCGTCGGTGCGCGGCCCGCGGTCCGTGAACGGCAGCCCGAGCGCGGCGAACTCCTCGGCGAGCCAGCCCACGCCGATGCCGAGCAGCACCCGCCCGCCGCCGGCCAGGTGATCGAGCGTCGCCACTTCCTTCGCGGTCACCACCGGGTTGCGCTGGGGCAGGATGAGGATGGCGGTGCCGAGCTTGATGGTGCGCGTGGCCGAGGCGACGTAGGCCAGCCAGATCAGCGGGTCGGGAATCGGGTAGTCCTCGAGCCCCGATCCCATGCGCCCGGTGGGCGAGTACGGGTAACGGGACTGGTAGCCCTGCGGCACCACCACGTGCTCCACAGTCCAGATCGACTCGAACCCGGCGGCCTCGGCGGCCTGCGCCAGCTCCACCGCCGCCGGTCCATTGCAGTAGCGTCCGAGGCTCGCGTAGCGGAGTCCGAACTTCATGGCTGGCCTCCTTTGCACGTGAGGGCCGCGAGCGCCCCGACGTCGGGGAGCGCCGGCAGGTGGCGGAGCGTCTCGAGGAGCCGCCCGACCTGCGCCGCGGGCAGGACCACACCGGCGAGCCGCCGGAACTTCTCCTCCACGTCCGGCCGGGCAACCGGGCGGCCCGGGGTGCCGCGGGCGGCCCGCACGGCCTCGTCAAGCACGCGGCCGTCGCGCAGGCGGACCCGCATCCGCGCCTCGGGGATGGCGAGGGCGGGATCGGCCACCGGCCGGATCCGGCCGGCCAGCCCGACGAGGGCCGGATCGGGCGTCGTCGTGAACTCCGACTCCGCCGCCTCCCCGCCGGTCAGCGCGAGCGCCGCGCAGTAGGCGGCGCTGAACTTGGCCTCGAGCCCGGTGCGCGGCTCGGGGATCGCCGCCACCTTGATCGCGAGCGGATGCACGTGGCACTCGACCGCGGCGATCGCCTCGGGGGCCGGCGCCGAGCGCGCCCGGATCGCCCGGCCCGCGGCGATCGTCGCGGGGAGCCGGTGGCGGGCGGCGGAGAGCTGCGTGCGGTTGTCGAGGATCTCGAAGCGCC